>NZ_CP158866.1:1394401-1715502 GCF_050990905.1 Falsibacillus pallidus | reverse complement strand
TGATTCCAAGTTCATCTTTTTTGGAATCCAATTTTTCAACTGCTGCTTGAAGGCTGTTGAAGTCTTTGATTTCTTCAGGCTTGATGCCAGCTTTTTCAAAGATTTCTTTATTGTAGATCAAGCCGTATCCTTCTTGGTTATAAGGAACGCCTAGAACCTGTTTATCTTTCTTAACGCCTTCAAGTGTTCCATCAAGAGCGTTTTTAGCTGCTTTTGTATCAGAAAGGTCAGCTAGTTTCGCTTCCCAATCTGCAACGTCCTGAGGTCCGCCCACATTGAAGATTGCTGGCTGCTTGCCAGAAGCAAATTTTGATTTAAGCGCCACACCATAGTCTTGGCCGCCGCCGACAGTTGTGATGTTGATTTTTACGCCTGGATGTTCTTTTTCATACTTTTTCACTAAATCTTCAAATTGCTTTTTGAATTCCACTTTGAATTGGAAAACATCGATTGTCACTTCATCCTTGCTGCCGCCATTGGACGAGCATCCAGCCAAAGCAACGCTTAGAAGCAAAATTAGTGAAAAAATCAAAGTTGCTAATTTTTTACCTCTCATTGGTGATTCCTCCATTTAAACTTTTTAAGTTAGGAAACCGTTTGCACAAAAACGCAAAGAAAATTATGCCAGAATAGGAATCCTTCTAATAAGTGTTTTCAACATATAGTTATAAAACACAGTATTATGTAGGAGTGTCGCTTCTTGTCTTATTTTGTGAAACCGTTTGCACTCACTTGACGAATTTACTATATCACAAACTATTTACCTTGTACAATAGTAATCATTAAAAATTTTTTCTTATGACTTTCCTTAAAGATACATAGGAATACTCTCTAATTCCCATGATATAATAGTGAAAAAAAGCGATTAGGGTGTCCCGATGAAAAAATCACTCCTGTTATCTATCATCATTTCACAACTTATATTTTTCCTTTCACTCCCGATGATCCATCATCTCTTTTCATATATACATCCCCTTGCCTTTGTGGTGATCTGGGCTGTGACAACATTTTGTACGGCGTTTATTATCCTTGCTGCCAGAGATCAAACAGTGATTGCGCCATATCCCTTATTCTTTTCCATCATGATGGTCTATACAGCGTGTCTGCTTGTACTCCTTTTCATCCGTCCTGAAAACCAGAACTATGACAACTGGAACATGACTCCTTTCAATACGGTGAGATTTTTCATGTCCGGCAGGGTCCCGCTTCTTGTTGAATTCTATAATTTAACAGCAAACGTCGTATTATTCATTCCATATGGGTTTTTCCTTTTGGAATTAAGGAAGAGATTAGGTATTTCCATTTTCAGCCTTATCTTTTACCCGCTTCTTTGCATCTCCATGATTGAAATCCTCCAGCACCTAACCAAAAGGGGGAGCCTCGACATTGATGATGTGATCTTGAATATGAGTGGGGTCGTAATTGGATATGCTCTTTATCCCCTATTCCATAAAGTCATCAGAATCAAATCTAAAACAACAAGGCCGCCAGAGTAATTGATTGGCTGCCTTTTTTCTTATTTATCATCAAAAATTAATTGGATTATCTTCGTAGAAAGGACTATAATATGGAATAGAAATGAGGACAGGCATTTTTCTTCGGAAGAATGCACGGCCTGATATCCATTAAGGAGATGACACTATGGTAGGACCAGCAGGTTTAGTATTGATTGGTGCAGCAGCACTTGTTGTCTTTGGCCCTAAGAATTTGCCTGAAATCGGTAAGGCAGCCGGTAAAACCCTTCATGAATTCAAGAAAGCCACTCAAGGAATCATGGACATGGATGAACCAGCCAAAAAAGAAGAAAAAACAGAAGCTAAAATTGATTTAGATAAATAATGATCAAAGTAAAAGAGCTGAAGGGATCAGCTCTTTTTTTATTACTTAAAATTCACCAAAAACGACGAGTCGGATATTTAACTAGCAGTGCAGATGTGCATACAGCGTGTTATCTCGTGGTACTGCGCTCCAGTCTCTACGCCTTTAAGTAAGCCGGCTTCCGCTTTTCTATTTCCCGACAGAAAATCCTTCAAATAGCCTCCCGCCGAATGGCGCCAGCACTTTATCAGTTAATTTCACAACGCCTGATTTGTTCCCTAATGTGTAATAATCATCGAATGCCTTGGCAAATACACCAGCAAGCTCTTCATCAAAATTCCTCAATGCCCTGTATATCCATTTGGACTCCCCTGTCCATTGATTATGTGTCCGTAAAATGAATTCGTGCAGAAGCTCTGCAAGCCTGCCCGCGATAAAAATTCCTTCAGATCGATTTTGGCAGCCAATAAAATCTTCGAGTACATCCGAAAGAAAGTATCTTTTTAATTGAATGGTCTTGTCGTCCCACTTCCCGGGACCTGCCTCTAATTGTTTTGAAGCTTCGTTCTTGATAGAATTCAATTTCTCATGGTCTCTCAAGACGATTCCTTCGGAAATCATCTTTTGGAGTGATGGCCGTCCTCGTTCCCGATCGCTCTTGAAAAACGATTGAAAGCTTGTAAAAGAATGGACGAAAACCTCTATTGGCCACTCGTCGAAAAACAGGGATTCTCGATAAGCGGACGATAGTTCTCCTTTAAAAATGATGATATCCAAATCTGAAGTAGCCGTTTCTTCTCCTCGTGTAACGCTTCCTGCGAGTAGGGCTGCATCACAATCAGGAAATTGAACTTCTATAAATTTTTTGGCTGTTTCAAGCGCTGCCATTGCTTTCATCTCTTTCCCCTCGATTTACGCTTTATTACGGAATCTAAAAAATTTCACTTCTTTTCATATAAATACAATTCCCCATTGCGCGGATGTCTGATTTTCGGACCCTTAAATCCTCTTTTTAAAATTTCCTGATGCATGTAAATCATAAGTGCACCATGACCGACAATCAAAACGTTCTCTTCTGAATTATTCAATAGTCGATCAAGAACATTATTGATTCGCTCAATGATGTCTTCTTTTTTCTCCAGCTGGGATTTGTGATTAGCTGCCCATGCTAGCCTGATGATAGCTGCCCATGCCAAGAAAGGGAGTTTTCGTGATGGTTTGAAAATGGGATACATCTTGATCTCCCTCAATTCAGAAAGTTGGATGACTTCCCCTTTAAATATTCTTTCAGAAGTTGTCACCGCTCTTGGAAGATCACTCGTATAGCATGTATGCCAATGGATCCCTCCTAAATCTACTTCTGCTGGTTCTACGTCGGCATAATCGTACTCATCAAACCATTTCATGACATTTTCTTGAGAAATCATTCGTTCTTTTGGAAACTCCTTGAGTACCTTAAAATGCCTCACTAACCCTACTTTCACCACACATCTCCCCTTTGTCCGGACATTCACTCATCCATGAAAGTCAACTGAACAAACTTCCTCTTTCCTGCCTGCAGTATCGTACCTTCCTTAATCTCTAAGTTTGTTTTTATTTCCTGTACTTTTTCTCCATTGACTTTAACCCCGCCGCCAGCGATCATTCTTCTTGCTTCACTTTTGGAAGGGAGCAAATTAAGTTCAACTAGTAAATCAATTAGCAGCAGTTCCTTTGGCCCTGTCCAGACAACAAGTGGGATTTCATCAGGAAGAGACCCTTTTTGAAAGACTGTCTTAAAATGCTTTTCAGCGGCAGCAGCAGCCTCTTCTCCATGGTACATCCGCACAAATGTACGGCTTAATAACATCTTGGCATCACGAGGATGGAGATTTCCTTCCGATAGCTCTGCCTTAATACGATGTTTTTCTTCCAGCGTCAAGTCCGTTGCCAGGTCGAAGTATTTCGTCATCAATTCATCCGGAATGGACATTGTTTTTCCGTACATATCATTTGGAGCGTCATCAATGCCAATGTAATTATGTTTAGATTTAGACATTTTTTCCACACCATCAAGTCCTTCTAAAAGCGGCAATAAGATGACTACTTGTTTCTCTTTCCCAAAATGCTCCTGCAGCTGGCGGCCCATCAGCACATTGAAATGCTGATCCGTCCCGCCAAGTTCCACATCACTTTCAAGCATGACAGAATCATACCCCTGCATAAGCGGGTAGAAGAATTCGTGCAGGGAAATCGGCTTTCCTTCTTCAAGCCTGTTTGAAAAATCATTGCGCTCGAGCAGCCTTGCCACTGTGACGCTTCCAGCTAAATGAATCACGTCCTCAAAATTCAGTCTGGAAAGCCATTTTGAATTATAGTGCAGTTCTACTTTACTCATATCCAGGACTTTGCCAAACTGTTCAAAATAGGTCTGTGCATTATGCTTCACTTCTTCATTTGTCAGCTGCTTCCTTGCCGTAGATTTCCCGGTAGGATCACCGATCTTTCCCGTGAAGTCTCCAATGATGAGCTGGATGATGTGCCCGTTTTCCTGAAACTGTTTTAATTTATTCAAGACCACAGTATGGCCGATATGGACGTCAGGTGCAGATGGATCCAGCCCGAGTTTGATTTTCATTGGAATTCCTGAAGCGATGGACTTGGCAATTTTCTCTTTCAACTCTGCTGCAGGGATGATTTCAGATACGCCGCTGCTATAGATGGCATATTGCCTCTCCAGCTCTTCCATCTGATTTTTGTTAAGTGTATCAATGATATTCCCCATCTTTCATTCCTCCTTTTTTCCATAAAAAAAACGCCCCTATATAAGGGACGTGGTCATTCTTCACGCGGTACCACCCTTGTTGAAAAAGAATCATCTTTTTCCGCTCAAAAGGGATAACGGTCCTGCCGTACTTGGCTACTGATCAATTCACCAAGAATGTTCCAGAAGGTAATTCACCATTATTTTTGCTCCGATTTCCACCATCCATCGGCTCTCTATGCCAGGGAAATAATTGGCTACTGACTTCTTTCGCTACATCATGATAATGAAATTATGAACATTTTATCCGAATGTTTTGTAAAAAACAAGAAAAATTTTCTAAATATATGTACAATAAAAGTCATTACATAAAATTTTGGAGTGAAAAAGATGAACCCTATCCTTATTGACTTCCCTTTTGAATTTACTACAGACCGGTTATTGATCAGATACCCGCTGCCGGGCGACGGAAAAGTAGTGCATGAGGCAATAATGGCTTCACTTAAGGAATTGAAGCCTTGGATGGCATTTGCCAATAAAGAGCAGTCCATTGAGGATGTCGAAGCAAATATCAGATCATCACATGCGGAATTTTTAGCAAGGAAAGATCTCCGTCTATTAGTATTTCTAAAAGAAACAGGAGAATTTATTGCTTCCTCCGGTCTGCACCGTATCAATTGGGAGATCCCCAAATTTGAAATCGGCTACTGGATTGATAGCCGATTCAGCGGCAAAGGCTACATGACAGAAGCAGTCGAAGGCATCACCGATTTTGCAAGGAGGGAATTAAAAGCAAAACGAATTGAAATTCGCTGTGATTCCAATAATGTAAGAAGCAGGGCCATTCCGGAGAGGCTAGGCTTCGAGCTGGAAGGAATCTTAAAGAATGACAGCCTCTCCATTGATGAGCAAACTCTCCGGGATACATGCATTTTCGCAAAAGTATATTAAATTAAAAAGCACATTCTGCCGTTTTTGACAAATGTCAAATGCAGAATGTGCTTTTTGCTAGTTTAATAGTTTCCCCATATAGTATTCATTAACAAATGTTCCGTTAATGAATAAAGAATCCTTCTTTGTCCCTTCAACTTTAAACCCCATTTTCTTATATAGTGCGACTGCCCGTCCATTCTCTGATACCACAGTCAATTCAAGGCGATGCAGCCCCTTGCTCCGTGCCCACTTTTCCATCTCAGCGAAAAACTCTGTCCCTAGGCCTTTTCCTGTAAATGCCTCATCAATTCCAATCACTAAGTAAGCGGAATGTCTATTTTTGTTGGCAGTTCCCCCAATGGCAAACATGTAGCCGATCAAATCCTCTTTTTCTTCAGCTATCAAGATGAGCAAATTAGATTGTTTTTCAACAGAAATAATTCTCTTTTCCAGCTGTTCTGCTGTCAGTGTCCTTTCCCCAGCCTCAAACATCATAAAATCAGATTGTCCGTCGACTCTCATCATTAATGCAGCTAAGTTCCCAGCATCCCTTACAGTTGCTTGTCTGATCAAAGAGCATATCTCCTTTTTAAAGTCTTCAAATGAAAAGAAGATTGGCTGCCCAATCTTCCCTACTTAATATGATCGGATACGAGCCGCCGATTCCGACAGGTGATTAAACGATGCATGGAGTTCTTCCATTCCTGCAGATGTTTCTTCCGTTGATGCTGCAATCTGATGAATGGATGAATTCATGTTCTCGATCACCTTTTGAATGTCTTGAAGCTGCAACCTGATGGTTTCTGCGGATTCTTTTGATTTCACCGCCATTTTCCTTATCTCTCCAGCCACGACTCCAAATCCTCTTCCATGCTGTCCTGCGCGGGCAGCCTCAATTGCAGCATTGATTCCTAAAAGATTTGATTGTGTTGCTATTTCATGGACGAACTGGAGTATGCCCTGTATGTTTTGAATGCTTTCTAACATCTTGGAAGACTCTTCACTCAAGTTTTGGATGGAAGCAGCAACTTCATTAGAGGCATCGGATACTTCACCGGTTGCATTGCTCATATGTATGACCGTTTCAGAGATTGACAGGGCTTCATTCCTCAAATTCTCATATTTCTCCAAACTGGAAATGACCCCCACCACACCGATAACTTTTCCACCTTCAAATACAGGTTCTGCCTTTGTAACATATGAAAACCCTAATAATTCCGGACCCCGTTCTTCCATTTGGCGCTTTCCGGTCCTTAACGCAATTTCGGAAACGGTGCCTTTAAACAATTCTACAGATTGCCCCGCCTTGAATGGTATCTTTACTTTATCACCAGGCAAGACTGCTCTTATATTTTCTGTATCAGCTACAACTATGCACACGTCTTCAACAAATGTGTTTTGAAATACATTTAAAGATTCTATGATGCTATCTAATTTTGACGTCATGAAATCATCCTCTCTCATACATTTTTATCGGATAATTTCAAACATTTTAAATAGTTTCCACCTTCATTCCTATGATAAATTTTATTGTGCATTTGTTTATGGCTGTCCACACCGGTTCCGGGTGATGCCCCTCTTCCACTTCACCAGTGAAATTTTTCTCTGTTACATCTTCAAAGTGTAGATTCATTTCCTAGCCTCCTCTTTCTTCTGTAAAGCATTTTTCGAAATCATTTTTATATTTTGCTGATACAACTCCCCATTTGACCACTGTAAATATTCATAGGGTATTTCATCCGAATAGGTATCTTCTTGCTTCATCAAAACAAATCTTTTTAAATAGTTCTTTAAAATACCCAAATGTTCTGCTGCTCCCACTTGTCCATGTCCAGGTACCGCTAATTGAATATTAAACTGTAGCACTGATTCAAGACTTTTTATCCAATTTTCCAAATTTGACTCTTCAAATAATGAAGGATGTGTTTCAACAAAAAGCAGATCCCCCATAAAAACTGTATGGTCATCAGGCAGATACAGAATACTGTCGCATATCGAATGTCCTGGTCCAAAGCAAATCAATTTCGCTCTTCTTTTTTGTCCGATAATTTCAAATTCAGCCTTAAAGGTACATGTTGGAAGAGTAAGTTTTAAACCAGGTAAAGATGATTCAATTTCCTTTAAGAAGGAAATTTTCTTGTCCATATTGTTTTTTTCGTTAGGATTGTCAATTGAGCAATGATTTTCCAGCAATGTTTTTATGTATTCTGAGAGCTCATCCATTCCGTCTTTTTGATTCTTTATACGGTCTGGATGTACCTTTTTCATTTGTTCAAATGTCCTGTGAGTAGAAACAATTTCTGCCTCTTTGAATACCTGATTCCCCCGAATATGGTCACCATGCCAATGACTATTGATTACCCAAGAAGGTTTTCTGCCTGTGAATTTCTCGGCAGCTGCTATTAAATCTTCTGCAGCCTGCTGTGTATTGAATGTGTCAAAAATGATGGTTTTATTACCTAAATCAACAAAACCGGCATTTCCGACAGCTCCACCTCCGTCTTTCGCTATAGCGGCAAAGATGCCCTCATTAATTTTATTCAATTCAAAGTGCTTCGAAAAGAATTCCATTTACCAATCGCCCCTTTAAACTTCCTAGTGATACCCTTACTCTCTTCCTTTACTAAATACGCTCAAAGCTCATCGATTCCTCCTCTCCCCTATAAATCCAAGGAAAATTATGTTAAAGTGTACCAATAGCTCATTAATTTCCAATTTGCAAAAAGGAGTACCGGAGATGCAATATAAAAAATTCTTTCTACTTCTGCCTTTCGCACTCATTCTTTGGGGAATTCTATTTATCTTTCTTCCAATCGATCAAAGGGGATGGCTTTTCATGCCGGCTTTGTTGCTTTGGGCGGTCTATTACTTATGGAAATATATTGATAGCCGGAAGGATATAAGGGAGCGAGGATAGAAGATGAATACCATTATTCTTTTACTCGGCCCAACAATAATGATCTTCATCGGGCTGAATCTTGCAGGGGATATCACATTGACGTTCAGTCTTTTTTACGGGTGGCTATTTCTTGTTCCTTTTCTAAATAGAAAAATATCTGCTGAAAACAAGCTTGCCACTTCTAAAAGAAACTCCGCTGCTGCAGGGGTTATAAGCGGCATTCTATGTATCTTGTTGATTTTCGGAAGCTGTTCTTTGTTTTTGAATACGTTCTTTGATTTGGATAGCCTGAGAGATGTATTGGATGAGTGGGATTTTTCGGGTAGGAATGCTGCGTGGCTCGTTCTTATCCTGATATTTATCAACCCTTTTTTAGAAGAATACTATTGGCGCAGCTATATGATGGATAAGCTTAGAAATAAATTCGGGAGCGGGAAAGCAATTTTGATCACTTCGGCATTTTACAGCCTTTATCATCTGCTTTCCCTGCTCCCAATGATGGAATGGCCTTATAATTTCATCGCTGTACTGCCTGTATTTGCTGCTGGTCTTCTCTGGGGTTATTTTCGACATCGATATCAATCGCTCATCGCCCCGATCATCAGCCATATCCTTGCTGACTTTGGGATCATGCTAGTGTATTTAATTTGGATTACCTAATAACATTAGCTTTATTAATCATTTTCCTCTTCCACAAATCGCTTTAATGCGGAAACCTTATTTTCCCAATAAAGTTCAAAGAATTGCAGCCATTTTTGCAGCTCTGTCAGCGGCTCAGGCTGCAGTGTGAATAACGTCTCCCTGCCGGATTTTCTTTCACTGACGAGCCCTGCCTCAGAAAGAATGCGTAAATGTTTAGCTACTGCTGTCCTGGAAATGGGGAAGTGGCTGCTGATTGAAGCAATGGACATCTCTTTCCCGCCAAGCATTTTCAACATCGATCTTCTCGTAGGATCTGCTACGGCCTGAAAGACATCAGGTTTTGCTTTCTCTGCACCCATATTACCGCTCTACATGGCTTCGGAGTTTTGGAAGAATGGAAAATTCCCAGCCTTTGGCCATATTTTCCTGAACCGCACGGTGAGGAGCTCCGAATTCTGTCACTTTATCTTCATCCCATCCTCCATGGACAAGTGTGAATTCCGTCTTTCCGTCCATTTCCTTCAGATGGAACTCTACGAACCAATCTTTTCCCCAATTGAATGATAAAAAATGCGGCGGATCGATTTTTGTTACCTTACATGGCGACATGCCGAATTGTGCTGCATTTAAATGAAATTCATGCCCTTCTACAGGTTCAAAATCATTCGGCATGAACCAGACCGCAATCCCTTCAGCTGTTGATACTGCCTTCCATACCTTTTCGATTGGCGCATTAAAAACTTCTTTCAATCTCACTTCATGTGCAATTCTTTCATCACCTTTTTCCATTTGAAACACCTCTATTTTTTAGATTTGACTTTTTCCTTTTCCCTGAACCTCAATGCCGACCAAGCTGCATCTACAGCTGCATTGCTGACAGGGCGAAAAATCGTCTCTTGCATCATTTTCTCTGCCAGGATGTCGCGGTTGAGATCTGTTTCTACTTTCTTTGAAGTTTTCTTAGGATAGGTAATCCAGAAAACGCCATCCCCTTTTAAAAGTGACAGTACTTTGGGAAGCCAGTCATTTAATTCGGAAGAGTTTTTTACATACAACTGAATAAAATCCAGCTCTTGTTCGTCTGTAACGGGTTCAAAATCAAGAGAATATCCTTCTGGCGCATTAAAAACCTTTGCTGCATATCCTTCTTTATACCTCAGCTTTTTAGCTAATTCGTTCATGAAATGACCCACCTCCGCAAAAATAAAACCAAATGGTTTCATATACAGAGTATATAATACCTTTTGGTTTTGTTTCAAGAATCAAGTTAATATTTTTTATTGAATATGAACAAATATCTCATGCTCTCCAAGAAACAATTTTTCCATCTCGTCTGTTTTAGCAAACCGAATGGCTTTTAACATAACCCCATTTCGAATCAGCTCTTCATATTCTGCTATGATCCGTCTGAATTCATTATCGGAATCTACATAAATCTCTATCCTCTGCTCTAACTGCAAATCCTTTTTCTTTCTCACATCCTGGATAAATCGTATGAAATCCCGAACCATCCCTTCTTCCAACAGTTTTTTAGAAACAGCCAAGTCCAGCATGACAGTGAAGTTGCTGTTGGTTGCATTCGAATCGCGATTCGATTGAATCTTTTTGTGCAAAATCACATCTTCATCCGTTAATTCAACTTCTTTTTTATCCTCCAAGACCATGTGGATTTTTCCTGAGTCCTTAAATTGATTGATATCAACCATTGAAAGTGACTGTAGACGATTTTTCACCTCGTTTAGGTCCTTGCCCAATTTAGGTCCCGCCGATTTAAAATTCAATTTCAATTCATAAGAGATCAACCCGCTTGAAGAATCCTCCCAGACGATTTTTTTGACATTCAGTTCATCCATGATAGTTTCTTCAAATTGACCAAGTGTCTCAAAATCCGACCGGGCAGGAATGATAGTCATTTTTGCCAAAGGCTGCTTCGTTTTGATTTGTGCAGAATTTCTGATGTTCCTGCCAAGCTCCACGATTTCAAGCACCTGGTTCATTTGTCTTTCTAACTTTTCATCTTTCCATTCCTTCCTGCTTAAAGGATAGTCAGTTAAGTGCACGCTGCTCCCCGTGAGAGAAAGATGAATTTCTTCTGAAGTGAACGGGATGAACGGGGCTGACAAACGGGCCAGATCCCTTAATACTGTGAAGAGCGTCTGGAATGCAGCTGCCTTATCGTTTGACATTCCTTCACTCCAAAATCTTTGCCTGTTTCTCCTGATGTACCAGTTGCTTGCCTCTTCTGCTAAGCGCCCAGCAGAACGGGCAGCTTCTGTTAAACGATATTCATCCATATCTGACTTCATTTTTTCTTTAGTGGTTTCAAGTCTTGATAAAATCCATTTATCCATTACAGAATAAGCTAACTCCCGCTCCTCATCTGGTTTAAACGAATCCATTTCAGCATACAGCGAATAGAAATTCAGCATACTCGACAACGTATCTATGAATTTAGACTTTGCTTCTTTAATATTCTGTTTTGAAAATCTCTTCTGATTCCATGGTGCACTATCCTCTATTAACGCCCACCTTAATGCGTCCGCTCCAAATTCCTTCATTAACTGGATCGGGTCAAGTGCATTCCCTTTGCTTTTGGACATTTTTTGCCCTTTTTCATCCAGCACATGCCCAGTCGCTAAAACCCTTTTATATGGAGCGGCTCCTTTATATAATACTGAAACCGCAAGCAGTGAATAAAACCAGCCCCTTGTTTGATCGATTCCTTCCGCTACCACATCTGCCGGAAACTGTTCTTCAAAAAGGTTTTGATTTTCAAAAGGAAAGTGATATTGTGCAAATGGCATGGATCCACTGTCGAACCATACGTCAATCACTTCAGGAGTTCGCTTCATCGTTTTCCTGCATGATGGACATTTAACTTGTAATTCATCTACGTACGGCTTATGCAGTTCCAATTGTTCCGTATGTTCCTCACAATTTTCAAGCAGCTCATTGATGCTTTTTGGTGAAAATTCCGTCTGGCATCCATCGCATTCCCAAACATTCAATGGTGTTCCCCAATAACGGCTGCGGCTTATATTCCAATCCACCATATTTTCAAGAAAATTGCCGAACCTTCCTTCCTTAATATGCTCGGGATGCCACTGAACACTTTGATTTTCTTTCAGCATCTGTTTCTTGACTGCCGTGGTCTTGATAAACCAGCTGTCTGAAGCATAATAAAGCAATGGGGAGTCGCATCGCCAACAGTGAGGGTAGGAATGTTCGTACTTTTCCTTAAGGAACAAAAGTCCTTTTTCATGAAGCATCTTCACAATGTCTACATCACAGTCTTTAACAAACCTGTCTGCTAAAGGCTCTACCTCTTCCGTATATTTCCCTTGTCTATCTACAACATGGACAAAGGATAATTGATTTTCCTGAACGGTCCGATAATCATCCTCCCCATAGGCTGGTGCGATGTGGACAATTCCTGTTCCGCTTTGCTCGGTTACAAAGTCCGCTTCTACAATGATATGCCCTTTATCTACATCGACGAAATCAAACGGCGGAACATAGGAATGACCTGCCAGCTCACTCCCTTTTATGACTTCAATCAGTTTATCGCCTTCTTTCATGAAACTGTTGACCCGAGCAGCCGACATAATCAGCACTTCATCCCGGGTTTGGACTTTTGCATAATCCAGATCTTTATTGACAGCTAAAGCCACATTGGCAGGTAAGGTCCATGGGGTCGTAGTCCAACCGAGCATATATTCATTACTTGTATTTTTCAGCTTGAATTTTACAGTCGCACTTAAATCTTTAACATCCTTATACCCTTGCGCCACTTCATGTGAGCTAAGTGAAGTCTGGCAGCAAGGACAATAGGGGGAAACCCGGTGGCCTTTATATAACAGGTTTCTTTGATGCAAGGTCCCAAGGATATGCCAAACCGATTCGATATATTCATTGCTCATCGTCAGATATGGATCATCCATGTCCACCCAGTAGCCTAAATCCCTCGTGAACTCTCTCCACTGCTTTTCGTAGGAAAAGACGCTCTCTTTACATTTCGCGATGAATTTCTCCACACCATACTCTTCAATTTCTTGCTTTCCTGAGATTCCCAGTTCTTTTTCCACACCCAGTTCGACAGGCAGTCCGTGGGTATCCCATCCTGCTTTCCTAATTACTTTTTTCCCTTGCATAGTCTGATAGCGGGCAACGATGTCCTTGAGTGTCCTCCCCAAAGCGTGCCCGACATGCGGAAGGCCGTTTGCTGTTGGCGGTCCTTCATAAAACACAAAAGAGTCCGCATCTTTTCTCTGTTCGATTGATTTTTGAAAAATCCTTTCTTTGTCCCAGTAATCCAACATTCTCTTTTCCATTTGTAGATTCGTTTCTTTACTTGAAGCCATCATAATCCTCCTTATTTTCTTGAAAAATAAAAAAACACCCATCCCTATCATTAGGGACGAGTGTTTACCCGCGTTACCACCCAAATTCTGCTTTCCACTGAAAGCAGCACTCTGTCAACGTACCATCATACGCGTTCCTTTTAACGGCGGACCTCCGTCAGGACTTACTTCATTCAGCCCAGCATCTCAGAGATGATTATTCCAATTGAATTCCACACCGGTTCCCACCACTCCGGCTCTCTGTTGAGGAATGACACAATTGTACTTGTTCTCTTCATCGACTTTTATTGAAATATTTGGTTTAGTATAATATGGTTTATTCTGGAATGCAAGGAAAAGTTCTCGATTTCTTCAGGAAAAAAGGTTGCTTTCTTTGTACTGACCTGTCAAGCTAGAGAAGAAGTTTTACTAGACATTGAAAAAGCAGGTGATCCTTATGATAGAAGTCAAAACATCCGAACTAAGCGACGGAGAATTTAATAGAGGCGTCTTCGCCACACAGGATATTAAAAAAGGGGAACTGATCCATGAAGCCCCTGTCATCGCCTATCCGAACCATGAGCATGTCCATATTGAAAAAACTCTTTTAGCAGACTATGCATTCGAATATGGGAAAAACCATACTGCGATGCTGCTCGGATATGGAATGCTGTTCAATCATTCCTATACGCCAAATGCCATTTATGAAATCAGCTTCGAAAAACACACATTCGATTTCTTTGCCTATAAGGATATAAAAGCGGGAGAAGAGATCCTGATTAATTATAATGGGGATGTAGATGATATGGACCCCCTTTGGTTCAATAAGGAATCCGAAGAAGAAAAATGAAGGTAAATGAAAGAGGCGCGTTTCTGGATGAAACGGGCCTCTTTTTCTTTATTGAGTTACATTCTTCGGAACATTGCGCATCATGCTTGTTGATGCGAAGCCGATATAAATCGATCCAAATGCAATTAAGAAGTGCAGGATATTATCTGCAAATAAGAAGATGATCCCTGCAAATTCGTGGGTGAACAACCCAAGAATCCCTACCAGTAAATAAATAAATCCAAAGATTTTGGCATAGGCCGCAGCCCTGGCTTCACTGGTTGTACAAATCAATGCAATGATCCCCGATAATAAGTGGACAATGTTATGCATCGGCGTCAAATGGAAGATACCGTCAAACCGTACGAAAAATCCGATAATACCAAGTAAAATGAATACAACGCCTAAAATGCCTACAAATTTTTTTGCCATCTTTATCCCTCCATTCTTTATATAGTGGCAAAGCCCTTATGTAACACAAGTTGATACTACATATATTCCTATATTTTCTATTCTTTAAACTATTACAGTAAAAAAAGCACCCAAAATTGGATGCCATCAATATGGAGCGTATGGTACATATGGGTATGGATACGGGTATGGAGGATAAGCCGGAACCGGATATGGTACTGCAGCTGGCGCGGTTGCAGCTGCTCCCAGGGCAACACCGGTCAATGTTCCTGCTGCAAAGCCTGCTGCAGGATTATATCCCCAGCCATGATAGCCTCCATGACCCCAATTTCCATCGTGCCCCCAATTGCCACCGCCGTGTCCCCACGTACTTCCATGCCCCCAAGTGGCATGACCTCCGCCGTGTCCCCAGCTGGCATGGCCGCCTCCACCATGTGCAGGTCTTGATTGTCGCTGGTTTAGAATAAACATTGCTATCACCTTCACCTTTCACCAGGATTTAATATCATATGTCACCTCTGGCAAAAGGGTTTTTCTATTTCAATTTAAAACAAATGCTTAAAAACAAAGTTAATCAGAAAAAGTATTATCGCAGCACAAAGATAAAGGCAAACCATAATAATAGGGAAGTAGTTGCTCCTATTTTGATTCGTCCTCTCTCCTGATGAAAAGAAGCTGGACAAAAACATGGGATCACAAATGTCCCATATCATTTTTCCCCTTTTGAATTTCGTTTCCACCACATTCATCCCCTTTTTTGCCGCGAAAATATTTTGAAACAACCATCCAAATCACAGAAATGATGATAAATGAAAAAATATATACGACCGGACTTATCTGCAGCCCAATTGCCCGGATGCTGGCAGAAGGTGTTGGAACCCCAGCTCTATAAGAAAACGCTTTCAAATATCCGTAAATGCTTATGATCAGAAAATAAAGAACGTGGATGAACAAGGAACCTTTGATCGCCTTTTGAAGTGCCAATCCCTTTTCCCCCTTTTATACTTCTTTTGGTAACTATTCGATGTATTCTGTTGAATCCCTTTAAAAAATTATTCTTTTACAACTATATATGAACTTCACTTGCCTATTTTCAATCTTTTTGTTATGCTAAGGAAGAATTATTTTTGTTCGGTATGTTGAGTGAAGAACAGCAATGCTTTTTCGCCTGGATATCATGATGAGCAAGAATAGTAATAAGATTGTGTGTTAAACGCACGAGGAGGCAACAATAATGGAAAACGGTAAAGTAAAATGGTTTAATGCAGAAAAAGGTTTCGGATTCATCGAGCGCGAAGGTGGAGAAGATGTATTCGTACATTTCTCAGCTATCCAAGGTGAAGGCTTCAAAACTCTAGAAGAAGGTCAAGACGTGACTTTCGAAGTAGAACAAGGTGCTCGTGGACCACAAGCAGCTAACGTTAATAAAGCATAATTAACGCTACAACACATATGAACAGACCCTGCTTGCAGGGTCTGTTCTTTTTTATTGGTTCTATAATATTTTATTTGACTTAGCTGCTTTTTCGGCTATAAACATAAAGAACCCCGTTCAGCGTTCGAACGGGGTATAAAAAGTAAAGCAAATGGTTTAATTCATTATATCATAAATCCCTCTTCCTTAATATAAATTCTTTGTGAAATTTTATACAAACTGTGAAGACGATCATACTCTCCCCGACTTCCATCACTCTTCTTCTACTAATTTTCCCATTAGAGTTTAATGTCTGTTCATATAGGATATAGCATAGCAATGGCGATTTTTGGTGCCATCCTGAATATATGAACAAGGGAGGAACTTGAAACATGAGCCAAGATCAAAATACAAATAGCAAGGACAGGCAGCTCGATGAATTCCGTTCGGATGACGAAGGAAAAAAATTAACCACCAACCAAGGGTTGAAAGTATCGGATACTGAACACTCCCTCAAGGCTGGCGAGCGAGGTCCTACATTAATGGAGGATTTCCATTTCAGGGAGAAGATGACCCATTTCGACCACGAGAGAATCCCTGAAAGGATTGTCCATGCCCGCGGATTTGCTGCACACGGCGAGTTTGAAGTTTATGAAAATATGAAAGAATTCACCAAGGCTGCATTTCTACAGGATCCTTCTGTTAAAACACCTGTATTTGTAAGATTCTCAACTGTTGCTGGATCTCGCGGCTCAGCAGATGCTGTTAGGGATGCACGTGGATTTTCCACAAAATTTTATACGCAGGAAGGAAACTATGATTTAGTAGGGAATAACATTCCGGTATTCTTCATTCAAGATGCGATAAAATTCCCCGACCTTGTTCATGCACTTAAGCCGGAGCCGCATAACGAAATGCCGCAGGCAGCTTCAGCCCACGATACATTTTGGGATTTCATCGCCAACAATACCGAGTCTGCTCATATGGTGATGTGGGCGATGTCAGATCGCGCCATTCCTAGAAGCTATCGCATGATGGAAGGGTTCGGTGTGCATACATACCGATTCATTAACGAAGAAGGCAAGGCACATTTTGTTAAATTTCATTGGAAGCCAAAGCTTGGCGTCCATTCCCTCGTTTGGGATGAAGCCCAAAGATTGAACGGAAAGGATCCTGATTTCCATCGCAGGGACCTTTGGGAATCGATTGAAAACGGCCAATACCCAGAATATGAATTGGGTGTTCAGTTAATCAAGGAAGAAGATGAATTCAAGTACGATTTTGATGTACTTGACCCGACAAAGCTTTGGCCGGAAGAAATCATCCCAGTCAAAATCGTCGGTAAGATGGTCTTGAATCGAAATGTGGATAATGTTTTCGCTGAAACGGAACAGGTAGCATTCCATCCTGGCCATGTAGTGCCAGGGATTGATTTTACGAATGACCCCCTTTTGCAAGGGCGCTTGTTCTCTTATACAGATACTCAATTGATCCGTCTTGGCGGACCGAATTTCCATGAAATCCCGATCAATCGGCCAGTATGCCCTTTCCATAATAACCAGCGTGATGGATACAACAGGATGACTATCAATAAAGGCCCGGTATCCTATCATAAAAATTCCTTGCAGAACAACGACCCCTCCCCTTCTTCTGAAAAAGAAGGCGGATATGTCCACTATCAAGAAAAAGTGGAAGGGCAAAAGATCCGGAATCGAAGCAAAAGCTTTGATGACCACTACTCACAGGCAAAATTGTTCTGGAATAGTATGTCAGATGTTGAAAAAGACCATATCATTAATGCATTCCGCTTCGAATTAGGGAAAGTAAAAAGCAGGGATGTCAAACAGCAGGTTGTCAATATGTTCAGCAATGTATGTACTTATCTTTCAGGTGAGGTTGCCAAAGGTCTAGGTTTGAAAGTCCCTGAAGATGCTTCCCCTTCCACAGAGGAAAGATCTTCAGAAGCACTTAGTCAAATGAACACTGTCAAAACAGCGAAAACAAGAAAAGTGGGCATACTCGTTGAAGATGGATTCCATTATGAAAATACAAATCAATTAATCAAAGCTTTAAACGATGCCGGTGCCGAAGCCGAGATCATCAGCAGCTCGCAAGGAAATGTCAAAGGCGGCAATGGAGAAGAAATGGAAGTCGACCAAACCTTCCTGACATGTGATTCCGTCCTGTATGATGGGATTTACCTTCCTGGAGGCAAGGATAGCATTGAATTCATTAAGTCCAACCGCGATGCAGTCATTTTCCTACAAGAAGCCTTTGGGCATTACAAAACAGTAGGAGCCTGCCATGAAGGTACAGAGCTTCTTTCTACCCTTGGAATGGTCGATTCGGCTGAAGATGGCGTCATCACACTAAAATCAGATGAGGATAATGACCATTTCTACAATTCATTTGTAGAAGCACTGAAAAAACACCGCCATTGGAACCGACAAATATAATAAAGCAAGAGCCTGGTCCGTTAATGGGCCAGGCTCTTTTTTGTCAAAAAAAAAATATATTAATTATTTTCTAAGCCATACCTTTCGATAGTCGATCTTCCCTCTTGCATTCATCATGACACCCCCGATTGAACCGTCATGAACCACTTTTTGTTTTATATGATAAAGGAGCAAGAACTGTCTTCTTTCAGCCAATTTCAGTTCCAGCTGATGCAATAATTCCTTCCTTTTTTCAAATGACGGCTCCATTCTGCAGGCATGGATACATTCAGAAACCATTTCTTTAGAAGCATCATCCAAATGGTTTTGGATAAACCCATTTTCCGATTGGTACATGTGAATTAATTCAATATCCGGCTGTGCACCTGCCACCTCTCCTGCCGCCAATAAATCTGCTTTTTGGAGAATTTCAGAGTTTGACAACTGAGTGATGGGCAGGATGGCGATCTCTATTCGAAGTCCCACAGATTCCAGCTGCTCTTTCAGCCACTGGACATTACTTTCATTGCTTGTCATTTCATAGGTATATAGGGAAAGAATTTCTCCTTGGTAACTGGACTCTTCCAACAGTTTTTGTGCGAATGAAAGATTTCCCTCTTCTTTGAATTGCTCTAAACTAATATCCGGAAAAAAACTGCTCGCAGGGATTTCCCTCATTTCTTTTAATTCAGAAATCATTTTTGTACGATTGATAGCCATATCAATTGCTTCCCTAATCGAAGGATCCTGTAAAACGCCTTTTTTCCTTAAATTCATACTTAAATAAACTGCACCAGTTTCAATGCCCGTCAATTCATTAAAATTCTTCTGTACCCCGTTTGATTCCCCATCATACAAAATATCTCCCTGATTGAACTGGTCCAATACCTTGGTCTGATTGTATTTAGGTACCACCCACATCTCCATCCCATCTAAGTGTGGCCTGCCATTAAAATACTCGTGATGGGATTGGAGCTTCATGATTGATTCATTATTTTCTGCTATTCGAAACGGCCCCGTTCCGATTGGATGGGATTGAAAGTCTCTTCTCTCAACCAGTTCATCCAAATCATTAGGAACAATTGAACAATATTCAGCGCATAATTCATGAGGGAAAAGGATGTTAGCTTCTTTCAATTTAAATTCAACTCTATAACTGCCCATGACTTCAATTTCCTCAATCATGTCATTTAATGGAGCTGCCGCGCCTAAGGTTTTTAATCGAGTAAACGTAAACTTTACATCCTCTCCAGTAAATGGTTTGCCATGATGGAACTTAACACCTTTACGGAGATAAAAGATCCATACCATGTGTTCATTTTTGCTTTCCCAAAAATGAGCAAGCTCCCCTTCCAATTGTTTTGTCCTTTCATTAAAAGAAGTCAATGTATTGAAAATCTGTCTGATGAAATCTGCTTCTGTACGTCGATGGACGAAAGCAGGATCCAAGTTTAATACCGGACGATAAAATGGGTAGCGGATAATATCCGATTGCTCTTCAGGTCGTGCACCAAAATGGGAGTACAGCCACTCTTCAAATGAAAATGCAGCTGGAGTTTCTATTTTTATCAACTGTAAGGCGGCAGAAATTTTCCCCTGTCGTACAAGCTCTTTTGCTTTTTCAGCATTCAATTCTTCCAGTGGCTTAATAAAACAGATTTTGGACTGATTCCCACGGCCTTTACCCGGAATCCACTTAATATATTGCAGCTCCACCAATTTCTTTATGAGGAACTGCGCGTTGCGAACCGTACAGTCCCATACATGTGCTACCTCCTCCATTCGCACTTCCTGAAACGTTCCTTCCGGTTGATTAAAGCTTTTTCTAAGTGCACGGTAATGTGACTTAACATCCATTTTATCCACCCCAAATGAAAAAGGCGAAATTTCACCATCGTTAACTTTCGCTTTTTCTTCTTCTTTTAGAAAAGTATAATTTTTTCCAACAGAACCGTAAAGAGGTGTAACAAAAATGATTGTTGTACAAAAGAAAAAAAGCGGGGCTTCAATATTATCTAAGAAGCAGCCCTCCATATGGCAAAATGCAAACTTTATCATCCTGCTGCTCTCAGGGGTCGTCATTGCATTCGGAAGTAAAATCTACGAACTCGCCCTTCCATTGATTTTATATCATGTGACGAATTCCCCAGTTGTCATGTCCCTTATGAAAGGAATCGAATTTTTGCCAAATTTATTTTTAGCCATGTTTATCGGAGTTTTTGTAGACCGCTCCAGGAAAAAAGCCTGGTCTCTTTGGACTGTATTTTTGCAGATCATCATATTATTTATCTTATTTTTCTCCATGGAGAATGGTACACCCCCACTGCTTCTCTTCTATGTATGCGGTTTTTTCCTTATGACCTGCAGCTATGCTTTTTTCAATGGACGTGCAAGCATTGTGAAGCTTGCTTTGCCAAATAAAATGCTGACAACAGCCAATGCTTCTTTCAATTTCATTTTTACTTTCATCGGAATTATGGGTCCTGCGATTACGGGGCTGATCCTAATGTTTTCATCACTTAACTCTGGCATTCTTCTTACGGCAGTTTCGTTCTCGATTGCCTTTGTGATTCTGCTTTTTTTGAAATTTGACGAGGTGCCTTCCATTGCATTACGGGAAGGGTTTTGGAAAGAATTTAAAGAAGGATGGATTGAACTTTACCGCAATCAAACTCTTTGG
Source organism: Falsibacillus pallidus (assembly GCF_050990905.1). GTDB lineage: Bacteria > Bacillota > Bacilli > Bacillales > DSM-25281 > Falsibacillus > Falsibacillus pallidus_A. Next base: position 1,694,358 of record NZ_CP158866.1, on the reverse strand, counting down.
CTGATCACGATTACAGTCATTTTCATGAACTCGACTGCCGGCATGGTGGATACGACTGTCGTCTTCTATGCAAAAGACGTGATGAAGCTCTCAGATGCTGAATTGGGACTTCTTCTATCATTCGCAGGAATTGGAGGCCTGCTTGGAAGTTTAGCAATCGGACGCATCAGGCTGAAATGGAGAACAGGCGTCATTGTTTCCGTGTCAACGCTTCTTACCGGATTTACCTATCTGATGCTTTTTACGACGGAGAATTATATATGGACAGCAGCTGCAATCCTATTAAATGGCTTCCTTGGCACCATTAGTTCTGTCTGCATCTGGACTTTCAGACAAGAATCTACACCCCATCATTTAATCGGGCGGATCAGCGGAATTACAGGTTCTGTTTTTAAGCTAAGTATGCCATTTGCTATTTTTGCTTCTGGATGGATTTCGGAAATCTCACGTCCAGAGGTCGTCTTCCTGATTGCTTTTGCCGGCAACTTGGTTATTTTTCTTTTCTGCCGGTTCAGTGCATTATGGGCAAAATAAAAGGCTTGGGAAATCCCCAAGCCTTTTACTTATATTAGAATGATTTCGCTGCTTCTTTTGCGCGGGCAATAGCGTCAGCTTTGATTTCTTCTGCTTTATCCGGCATTGCATTGTGTCCTTCTACGAATAGACCTTCAAAGGATGGAACACCGAAGAATTGCATTAAGACAGTCAAATAGCGGTGGCCCATTTCCATTCCTGCTGCAGGGCCTTCTGAGTAAATGCCCCCGCGCGCTTGGATATGAATCGCTTTTTTATCTGTAAGCAGCCCAACAGGACCTTCTTGAGTATATTTGAATGTTTTCCCTGCCACTGCAACTGAATCAAGATACGCTTTCATCACTGGAGGGAATGAGAAATTCCAAAGAGGAGTGACAAAAACATATTTATCGGCAGCAACGAATTGTTCACTTAATTCAGCCAAGCGGCCAACTTTTGCCTGTTCTTCAGCTGAAAGTTCTTCGAATCCTTTGCCAGTTTGAAGTTTACCCCATCCGCTGAATACATCGGCATCAATGTGAGGAATGTTTTCATTGTATAGATCGATGTGGACAACCTCATCGCCTGCATTTGCTTCTTTATAAGAATCAATGAATGCTTTCCCGACAGCCATGCTGTAAGATTGAGTGTCATCGTGTGGATGTGCTGTGATGTATAAAACTTTAGCCATAATAAAAAACCGTTCCCTTCTCGTTGAGTTTAGTCATTTTAGTTTGCGGAATCAAACTAAAAATCATTCTTTATCTCGAATTAAGTTATTTTTAATTCAAGGTAATTATATAAACCTTTTTTCAGAATTTCAACATATATGCTCATTAAAATAAAAAAGGATTTGCCAAAGGACAAATCCATGCTTACTGTTTCTATTATTTATGCCCTTCGAATGGGTTGCCGGTGATGTTTTTTCTTCCTTCTGGAGTCAACTCAAACAACTCCACTTCTTCTGCCGCTTCCATTGAATGAATGCTGCCGTCAAAATGCATCGGTTTATTTTCAGACACACTTCTCACCTCCTGGTTCAATAGTCATAGTATTTACTACTATTTTACTAATTAATTCAGGAAGTTCCTAGATTATTTTTTAAAAAATCAAAAAATTCATTTTTTAACCTTATCTATTGACTGGAAATAAGCCTCAATTTCTTTTTTATTTTTCAATTCAATGATGGTTTTTTCGTCACCATGGGATTGAAATGCAGCAAATCTCTTTTTCATATTCACTTTTCTCGGATGGTAGGTAGTCCAGATGAATTTCAAAAATGCCCAATCAAGTTTCTCTTTGCAGTCAGTTCCAAGATCAGGCCTCGTCCTCCCAATATTCTTAAGAAACCGCTTGAAGACACGGTAAAGACAGACATACCTAGGCAATTCTAAATATATGATGGTATCTGCCTGCTCCGCTCTCATATCATATGTAGCTGTATAATTGCCTTCAATGATCCATTGATTGTGCTTAACGATTTCTTCCTGCGCTCCCCTAAACTCTTCCGGTGCAGCCTGTACCCATCCTGGCTTCCAAAAGTGGCGGTCTAAGTGATGGACCGGAATGTCCAGCCTCTCTCCAAGTCTTTTGGCAAATGTCGACTTTCCGACTCCTGCACTTACTCCTACTACCATAATTTTTTTCATATGAAGCAGCCCCCTTTTCAAGACTCGTTTTTCCATTATAAGCCAAAATGATAATAGGAGGAAGATATTTTTATCAAATTAATATATCCCCCTCTTTCCCATACATGCTACAATCGTAATGGCAAACTGTTAGAACAAAGGTGGAAAAACATATGGCAAAGTTATATACGGCATTACTGACACTAAGCTTCATTTGGGGCTTATCATTTGTATTCATCAAATGGCTATCGGATTTCGGAGGGGTATGGGGAACGGTTTTTATTCGCTGTATGGCTGGTGCATTGATCATGCTGCCCCTTCTTTACATCAAACGAAAAGAGATCATTAAACCGATTCCTTGGAAATCGCTCATCATCGTAGGAGTTCTTAATTGCGGGCTGCCCTGGGGACTGATTGCCTTAAGTGAAACAACAATCAACAGTAGTACTGCTGCTGTATTAAATGCACTCACGCCAATATGTACCGGGCTTATTGGATTCGCCTTTTTTTCAACCGTCCTCTCTAAAAGACAATGGATTGGAATCATTATTGGATTTTTAGGCATTTTAGTGCTGATGGGCGGGCAAATAAAGGCATTGCATGGGTTTCACATTATCGGCATTGGAACGATGCTTGCTGCCACAATCTGCTATGGTTCCGCATCTCAATATACAAAACATTTTCTAAATGGAGCCAGTATTGTTTTGATCACCGCGGTCTCTCTGTTGACTGGTGCATTGATTGGACTCTTTGGGATGATTTTTTCCGGTTCAGACATACTTGTGCATGCTATTACAAAAGAAGTGATCCTCGCCACAATCGGGCTTGGGTGCTTTGGATCAGGGATCGCCACTCTTTTATATTTTTATATCATGAAAAAAGCCGGACCCGAATTTGCTTCAACTGTAACCTACATCGTACCAGCTTCGGCCATGATATGGGGATATGTCCTTTTGGGAGAAACGATTTCGCTTAATTTAATCATCGGCCTGCTCATCATCTTTATAGGCATCGTCCTCACAACCAAGAAGAACAAGAAAGTCAGCGAACAAATAGCTGCGTAATGAAAAAAAGACCTTTAAGGTCTTTTTTTCATTTTTCTTTTTCTAGTTTTTCAATGATGGCATTCCCATTTTCGCTTACTCGGATATATGCAGCCTGATTTTCGTTTTGTAAGTTCTGTCCGGTTTTCTCCGGAACGAAATACGACTCTATTCCATAGGTGACATTTTGCCAGCCGTCATAGCGGCCATTGATAATGACATCGCCCTGCATTTTTTTGTAGGGGCGGTTCCATTTTCCGTTATGCTCGTAATAACCCCCGTACTCATAGTACCCTTCCATTCCTTTACGGAGGACCACCTTGACTTTTTCCCGTTTATGAATTTGCTGCGCAATATCCGGAATGACAGAAATTCGATAGTGAAGCTGGATATAATCTCCCTGCATCATGGACCTTGGATCGACAGGTGCGAATGATAGCTTTATCATTTGACCATTTTTAAGCAGATTTTCATTTGCTGCCCCTTGATAGCTGATGATTCCAATTTGCAGAAGAATTACAGCTAGTATAGCCGGCCATTTTGTTTTCACAAGCTGCTTCTGCCCTTCATCCCTCTCATTCTTGCGATCAAAAATAACAGAGCATACGATAAACAGAATTCCTACTATCGCAAAAAATATGGACTTATTCAATAATTCCCAAGCTAAATCATAATATTTGTAGCCAATAAATAAAAACCAGAAAATGATTGCTATATACCACTCCACTACCAGCTGATTCCTATTCGCATACCAGACCATCGCTGTAGCTGCGGCAAAATAAAGAACATTATAGATCAAATATAGTGCAAAAGGGATATCATTCAGCATGGCAAGTGACAGAAAGTAAGCAAAGGCCACTCCGAATGCCGTCCACCGCGTTTCTTTCAAAGCAATCTTCCACTGATAAAACAGCCCGTTTAAAACGAGGAATGTAATCCCAGCGTATTGGAATTCATGCGTCCAATTTCGCAATAGCATAAACGCGGTCAGATTGAGAAGCAAAAATTGCATAACCTGTATCCCCGGAACTTTTATTTTGAACATCCCAAACAACAAAACGGCTAATAATATCCATTCATAATAGATGTGTTCATTAAATGCCGCAGCCAAAAACTGGATGGCATATCCAGTTGAAAGCATCGTATAACGAACTGGCGGGGGCCATTTAAAGAATAGAGATGGAATCACAAGCAGCACCAATGCAGAGAAGAATAAAAATGTAACGTTCAAACTCCCTGTCAATAAGGAGATCAATCCTATGATGGCAGACACTGCAAAAATTGTAGCGACGAATGTAACGCAGATAATCAATACATTACGGAAAAAAGCATTCATTGGATGGGTGCTGATATATTTCAGCAAAAGAACAGCGCCAAATACCAATAATGCAGAAAAACCCAGCAGCAGGAATAAGAAAAGTTCCTGGAAAAATTCAGCCATTAGTTCAATTCCTTTAGCGAAGACATAACCAGCCGCAGCTGCCCCTAAAATAAACAAGACTCCCTTTTCCAATTTAATCTTTATAAAATAATAAAAAGCTCCTCCAAGAATCAAAAGGTAAACCAGATTCATCATCCAAGCCAATGAATGGAATTCATGAACCGTGGTCAAGTAGATTGCAGTGATATGAAATAGAATGAGTGAAGCATACAAAATAAAGTTTGAATGAATCCATTGTTTATAAGTGCATAAGAAAAGAATCAGGTTCGCTCCGGCTAAAACCAGGTAAAGAAAGAATTCCTGGGTGTTCGACCATCCCATTTCATAGCCGGGAGGCGATACAAAAGATAAAAAAGCCAAATGACCAAGTACGAAACATAAAATATAAAATGGCTGATATCTGGTAATGGCCGCCAGAAGAAGCGATGGAATCAGCCATACAATGAACAGCCAATAGCTGTCTGCATGGGAGTTATAAACCTGGCCGATCAGGGCTGCTGAAACCCCAAAGGAAACCGCTGAAGCAACAAGGATCCAGTTGCTTAAAAACGGATGCTTCGCCACCCGTTTACCCAGGATAAACGAAACCGCATACATGAACACCATTAACAGGAGGCTTAATATAACCTTCTCCAAGCGCTCCATCCCCTGCCAATTCGACGCAAAAAAATAAAAAATGCTTGCCAGCACAAGTGTAATCCCAAATAAGTAACCTGTCTGCACAAACCTGAGCTGCTTCATCCCTTTCATCCCCCTAATGATTCTTTCTATATAAATTCCCTTTTCAAGTACAGATTCCTTTTTTCATATATATGACGAAAAAAACAAAGCAGACGTTACCGATATGATTCTCCTTCATTATGTTATAATTTCTTTATTGGAATAATTTGGAGGGGCAAAAGGACTATGGTGCTTATACGAAGAGAATCATTAAAAGAGTTTTTATCGCTTTATCCGATTACAGCCATTATTGTTTTCTTGAACACAATGGTAATATCGACAACGACAATGATTGGAATTTTTGACAACCACTTCTCTGTTTTCCAATGGGGAGGCATTTCAAGAGATGGGATTGAGCAAGGCGAGTATTATCGATTGATCTCAAACGCATTCTTGCATGGCGGAATTTTTCATTTTGCATCAAACATGCTATTCACTATTTTATTAGCTCCATACATTGAGAAACTGTTGGGGAAGTTTATTTTTATTCTATTCTTTTTTGCGGCCATTTTAGCAACACCGTTATATGAAATCATTTATACTAATGAAATTTCTGTTGGTGAATCCGGTTTTGGCTTCGCATTATTCGGTTTCTACTTGTTTCTGGTATTGTTCCAGAAAGAATGCTTAGATAAAGATTCAAGAGTGTCAGTCATTATCTTCATGGCAATCGGCTGGATCGCTTCTTTCATTTTTCCACATGTCAGTATTTCTGGACATGCCTGCGGATTTGCAGCTGGATTTCTTGCAGCCCTTTTCACGAAAAATCTGCGTAAAATCAGCCAAATCAATAATGCTGTGCCCATGTAGCAATTAATAGATGCCAATAATGCAATCGTATTCAAAGGTACTGCAGACATTCTAGCATGATATAGACAGAATTTCACATACTACAAAGAGATGCTTTAATCACTGGAGGTCCCTGATGAATACTGAAAAAGACAATGACTTTTCCGAGACACATTTACCCTTCACGAGTATTTCCAGCGGTGATGGACTTGCAATACTGCCTGATCTTTATGTGCTCCCGGTTCAAATTGCCAACATTATAATAATAGGAAATCCCGATGATTCGGACCATTTTGTTCTGGTAGATGCGGGAATGCCGCATTCACATAAAATGATCATTGAAGCCTGTGAAGCTAGATTCGGCTCTGGATGTAAGCCTAAAGGAATCATCTTGACACATGGTCATTTTGATCATGTTGGTGCTTTATCCGCTTTATGCGACCACTGGGATGTTCCTGTTTTTGCCCATAAAGACGAAACACCTTATCTGGATGGACGAAAGGATTACCTCCCTCCTGATCCAACTGTCAATGGAGGCCTTGTTACAGAATTATCACATTTCTTTCCATACCACGGAATCAATATTTCGAGAAATCTGCATCCATTGCCTAAAGACGGGTCCATCCCAATCCTCGGCAACTGGAAATGGATCCACACACCTGGACATACCCCTGGTCACATCTCATTATTCCGGGAAGCGGACAAAACCCTTATCGCAGGCGATGCATTTGTAACGGTGAAACAAGAGTCCCTTTATAAAGTTCTTGTACAGGAAACTGAATTCAGCGGCCCTCCTAAGTATTTCACCACAGATTGGAAAGCAGCAGAAAAATCCGTCAAGAAACTGCATTCCCTTCATCCAAGACTCGCCGTATGCGGACACGGACTCCCGGTTTACGAGGATGAACTTGAAACAGGTTTGGCAGAACTCACTGTAAGCTTTAAAGAAATTGCAGTGCCAAAACAAGGAAAATATATTCATTAAGAAAAGCAAAGTCTCTAGCCTGCGGAACTGGACAAAAAAAAGCCCGGATCAACATCATCCGGGCTTCTTTCAAAACTCTTCCAGCACTTCATCTATATCTACGTATTCTATCGAAAAATCCTCTTCCCCCAAATTAACCGTATCCTCAAGTAATTGATCAATATCCATATACTGATACCTCCTCAATTAGTGGACAACCTCTATCTTATTAATAAACTTCGAACAAATTAAAACAGGTATGGGGGTCGTTTTAAAAAATAAAAAAAAGCCTTCCACTTTGGAAGACCTTCATACTCCTGAAGCAACTAAAAACAGATAAAAAATCAGTCCCATGACCAGCAGCAATGCCCTGATAATGATATTTGCGACGGCCCCCTGCATGAGCCTTTTCTTTATCAGCAAATATACAGAAAATGCAAGACCCAAAACGATGCAGACGATAAAGAAAGGAATCGTTGCGCTCCCTGCGAAATTGGTGAATAATGCGATGACCCCGGCAAGAGGAAATATTAAAGGCAAGAGATTTTTCAATAATGTTTTGCTGTTCATAATATTCATGCTCCTTTACCTGCATATGGACATATCATAACATGAAACACTGCTCTGAAAAAAACAATGCCCCAGATGACAAAAATCAAGAAGAACCCCATTACTGGGGTCCTTCATCGTTAAGCAGACAATTCTAATTCAATGATTTCTCTCAAATGTTTCCTTGCCCTGTAAATCCTCGTCTTGACTGTAGCAGGATTCAATTGCAGTTTTTCTGCAATTTCACACTCCTTCATTCCATATTGAATGCGGAGAATCATTACTTCCTGCTGGCTGTCCGGGAGGCTGAGGATGCATCTCTTCAATTCTTTCTTTAACATGTTTGCCTCTACCTCATTTTCAACCAATTCAAGCCGGATATCCTGATGTTTCCACGGTTCAATATCATCAACAATCGTTTCATTCATCCTTTTCTCTTTACGAAGAAAATCGATGGCAGTTCGGGCAGCGATGGAGGAAAGCCATGAGCCGATTTTACTCTCATCTTCTACTGAATGACATTTTTTAAACGCCTTGAGAAAAGTTTCTTGCAGGATATCTTCTGCCAGGGCAGCATCACGAATGATTCTAAATCCGATCTGGTAGACAAGCTTATGATATTTTTCATACATTTCTTCAAAGCTAATGGTGATTGGCTGAAGACAGCTCATGGCATTTCCCTCCCTTTCAAGAGACTTACTCTAATTCCCCGATAATTCTTTCAGGGATTCCTTTTTTACCGATCCAGCGAAAATCCATGTCGTTGACACCTTTATAATGAATGGCGATTACATATTGTTGGCCGTTATTCCATAAAGCGTCATCAATCATTTGTTTTACTTCAGACTCGGAATCGGTTTTGACCGTTTTTCCTTCTTTCGTCATTTCTTTAAATCGCTGTTCAACTGACTTATCACCGCTGAACTTGTTAAAGTCGCTGTCTTTAGCAACCATAATGGACGATATATCTTCCGGCTTTAATTCAATGTCCTGAAAGATGTTTTCTTGCTTCAAATAGTCTAATAGCGTTCTGTAATTTTTTGATAGTGGAGCATAGATTGTTTTATCGTTATTTAATAAAATACTGATCTGGTATGGACTTTCTTCAGAATCTACTATATCGTCATAAGATTGATTAAGTATGTCTGTTTTGATAAGCCCCATAATTTTATTTGTTTTATCAGGCTCCGTTACAGCCGCTCTGCGATTGAACGGTCCTTCAAAGGAGAATGTTATTTTTTCAGCCATTTCGTTTTCCACATTCAACACGTCATATCTCGTTTTCTTATACTCTTCTGATGAGTAGATATCAGAGAGCTGCTTTTTAAATAATTCCTTTTCAATGCGATATTCCCTGACAATCTTCTTGCCATTTTTCAATTCATAGACAATGAACACTGATCGACTTTCTTCAGGTGGAATGATGCGGCTGCTCGGATGCGAAACAATGGCTTTATGAAGGGCAATGACATTTTTGATATCTTCTTCACCATTTAGATATCGTGGTCTCTTGATCCCCGCATCATCTTCCCCTCTGAGATAATCATAATACCCTTGACTGATATAAACTTTCTCTACCTTGGAAGCTTCAGGCAGTTTCTTTTCATAATGGAAAACATCGAAGTGAACCAACAACCCAACTATCAGCACAGCAGCGATGTAGATTCCAAGGCCTTTCCAATGAAAAGAAATCCTCCATGACTTCTGAATGAGCATTTCTGCCAGTATATAGCCAACCAATGCCCCCGCCGCATAGCCGAATACAATCCATGGCCATGTATCCTGCATCGCACCGAAATAAGCGCCGCCAAGCATCATGACACAAAAAGATACGCAGTACTTGAATATTGGCTTTAAGGATGAGAAAGCAAGTGCCTGGGATACCCCTTCCAGCTTCCTCTTTTTATAGATCCATAAAGAGGCAAGATATAGAATAATCGCAATGATGATATAAAAGATAACTTCTTTTCCACTTAAAAGATGCTGCCCGAAACTCACTTGTCTTGTAAGAGGCGAATACTTTTCGATTTCTTTGTTCATAAAATAGTCTCTTGGGAAGCCAATCAGAAAGTATTTCAGATTGACACTGAATAAAATCAGTATCCCAGCAGGGAAGACGACAAAAATATAGGTAAGAACCCCCTGCACTGCTGATAATCCCGTAAGCATTCCGACGAAAACACCCGCCGTGAATAATACAACATTGATCAAACTAGTGATTCCCATCCAGATGAAGACGTCTTCCGGCTTGTAGTACATGTTCACATCCAACACACCGTATTGAATCAGTACCACCACACCTGTCAGTAGAACAGGAAGGATTAAGTAAAGAATTCCAGCGAGTGAATAATGATAGAAGATTTTTTCCCTTTTCATCGGCAGGCTGTGAATCAAGTCTGAAGTCTGCTTAACTTGCAAATAACGGAACAAGAAGATTGATAGACCGATAGGAACGATGATAGAGATCAGCATCAGCAGGTCGGAATTGATTTCAAAAAGGTTCTGGAATTGCCTGTAATACCCCTGTTCATCCCTGGAGGAAAGCATCAATATTTCAAGCGGCAATGCAAAAAGGAGTGCCAGAAGATAGATAATGCCAACCCAGCCGATGCTACGGTTGATTTGTTTCAATAGCTCCTTATTAATCCATGATATTTTTGATGACATATCCAACATCCCCCATTTCATAAATAAAGATTTCTTCAAGGGTCAGCGGCAGCAGATCAAAAATAACCGGATTATATCTTTCAACCATTTCAGCGATTCTGTCTTCATTGCCCTTTACAATGGCAAGTACGACACTTCCCCTATTTTCCCGATGAAGCGGATCAAGTGCTTCTAACAATTCATTTGGCACATTGTCTTTAAAAGCAACTTGTATTTTATGAATGCTTGTTTTTAAATCATCCAGCTCTTTTTCAAACAATAGCCTACCTCCATGCAAAACGCCTACATGGTCACAAATATCCTCCACTTCTCGCAGATTATGTGAAGAAATCAATATCGTCATTTCACGTTCAGCCACATCTTCAATCAACAGGCTCTTTACTTTTTTCCTGACAACCGGGTCCAATCCATCCATCGGTTCGTCCAAGATGAGAACTTCCGGCATCGTCGAGAGAGCCAAAATGAATGCAGCCTGCCTCTGTACACCTTTTGAAAATTTATGTAGACGCTTCTTGCTGTCGATTTGAAATTCCTGAACCAATTTCATGTAACGTGCATCATTCCATCCAGGATAAGTATTTTTAAAGAATTGCGCCATCTGATCGAGGCTAAATTGCGAGAAGAATGTTGGGGCATCAGGAATAAAAAAGATTTTATCTTTTATTGAGGGGTTCTCAAATACCGGCTCCCCTTCTATCTCGACGCTTCCTTCCTCCTGCAGGTAGATCCCTGACAAAGTTTTCAGTAAAGTTGTTTTACCTGCTCCATTCGAACCAAGCAACCCATAAATTGAACCTTTACGGATCTGGAACGAGACATTGTGTATGATCTCGACTCCATCTATTGATTTTTTGATATCATTCATTTTTATCATTCGATAATCCTCCCCCCACTGCAGGTTCTATCTCTTTAATAAGGCAGATCAGTTCATCCACACTCATCCCCAGGTATAGCGCTTCGGAAATCATCTTCCGTAAATCCCTTTTTACTTTTTTTAGCTTTTCTGAGTCTTGGACTTCTCCAGAAGGAGTGACAAAACTGCCTCTGCCTTTTACTGAATAAATATAACCTTGTGTTTCCAGCTCTCTGTAAGCCTTTTGTATTGTATTCGGATTTATCGTTAAATCGCTTGCCAGTGCCCGCACTGATGGAAGCTGCTCATCTGCCTTCAGTACTTCATTAATGATCAATTCTTTCAATTTCTCAACAAGCTGTTCATAAATCGGCTTTCTGCTTCTTAAATCCAACTCAAGCATATACACCCTCCCGTCTGTATCAAGTGTACTACGTGTCTTAATACAGTTAGATTATAATACAACCATTTCCAAAAAGAAACCCCTTTTTTATAAAAATTTTCCAAACAAAAATCGGGAAGTGACAGGCACTCCCCGATTTTTGTCGATTTTTCTTACCATTCATTTATTGTCTTGCGGAATCCATAGTATGGACGGAATTGAAGTTTTTCGTAGTAGGATTGGGAACTGCTTGATCCCAAAAGTTCCAACCTTGTTTCCGGAAATGCCTCATGGATGAATCTCAGCAAAGCTGTTCCAATGCCCAGTCCTCTATATTCCTTGCTGCAAATGAGTTCACACACATATAAAGATACATGGCCATCTGTAATCCCACGAACACATCCAACAATCTTATTCTCAATCAATGCAACACAGGAGGCATTAGAATTTTCCCATGCTTTCTTTGTCTGCTCTGCATTTTCCACTAGGTTACTCCATCCTTCTGCAGCATACAACTGAATAATGGCAGGAAAGTCTGAATTCTCGAACTGACGTATCTGGATACTCTTTTTATCTTCCATTTCTCTTCCCCGCTTCCAATATCAATTTCACTCCAAAGATTGAACCGGAAATTTTACGGAACCAGCCGGTCGCAGTCCCTCGGAAACGCCGATGCTTCCCTCACATTTTTCAGCCCTAAAAGCTTTGACGTCAATCTCTCCAATCCGATTGCAAAACCACCATGCGGCGGTGCTCCAAACCGGAAAGTATTTAAGTAGCTCTCAAATTCTATCGGATTTAATCCTTTTTCTTCAAAAGACTTCTCCAGCAATTCATACTCATGGATTCTTTGCCCGCCTGAAGTGATTTCCGTACCCCGGAACAATAAGTCAAATGACTTCGTTTTTCCTGGCTGTTCAGAATCTGGCATCGTATACATCGGACGGGTTTCCACTGGATAATGGGTAATGAAAACAAATGGTGAACCATATGTTTCTTGAAAATATTTACATATCAGCATTTCTCCTTCACCATCCAGGTCTCCTTCCGGGGATGACTTCCCAAATGATTCATGAAGGATATCATGTGCTTCTTGAAGGGAAATCCTTGGAAATTCCCCCAGCTCAGGGATTTCGCATTCCAATACAGCCAGTTCCTTTTCGCAGGTTACCTTCAAGTACTGAAAAATATGAACCAGTGCTTCATTTTCCATTTCCATGATTTCCTCGAATCCTTCGATGAAGCCCATTTCGGCATCCAGCGAAGTATATTCATTCAAGTGGCGCGATGAATTATGCTGCTCCGCCCTGAAGACCGGACCAATTTCATAAACCCTTTCATATCCAGCAGCAACCATCATTTGCTTATAAAATTGAGGGGATTGAGCCAAAAATGCTTCCTTGCCGAAGTAGTCCAGTTTGAAAACATTCGCTCCACCTTCAGCTCCCTGCGCCACCAATTTAGGGGTGAACATCTGCATGAATCCCTTACTTCTCATAAATTCCTCGAACGCCCCCGTGATGGCCGATTGAATTCTAAAAATGGCCTGCGTCCTTTCATTCCTCATCGAAATTACTCGATGATTAAGGATGAGATCCAGGTTCGCATCCAACTCTTTTTTATTGACTTCAAATGGCAAAGCTTCTGATTTTGATAGGATGTGGATGTCGTCTACAATTACTTCAACCCCATTTTTCTGTTGTCCGGTAGCAACGGCCTTTCCCTTTACAACAATAGCCGATTCATTCTCAACCTTCATGCCCGCAAACTGTTTTTCAAGGACACACTGGACAAATCCTGTCCGGTCTTTCAAAATGACGAAACTTACACTCTTCAAATGTCTGACCCTATGGACCCAGCCCTTCAGAATGATGCTTTGGCCAATGTAATTTCCACATTCAGAAGCGAGTACACGATTTCCTTTTTCCATTCCTTATTCCTCCTAATTAATTCATTTTCATATTGGCGATCATCATCATAATCATCAGATTCGGAATTCATTGTACTCACCTCCCTATTAGAAAAGCGCAAGCGCCTCGATCAGCCCCAACCAGCATAAGACGAAACTCGAAGGAAATCCTGATTTCCGTAGAGGTGCGGTATATGACTCGAGGGGCTAGGCGCTGGAGCTAGACAAAAAGAAAAGCGCAAGCGCCTCGATCAGCCCCGACCAGCATAAGACGAAACTCGAAGGAAATCCTGATTTCCGTAGAGGTGCGGCTTATGACTCGAGGGGCTAGGCGCTGGAGCTAGACAATTCTTCAATTTCTAAAGCAATGAAATTGTAACTTAGTGTATAAAAGCATAAAAAAAATACCCGCCCCTAAAAAGGGACGGATATTCTATCCGCGGTACCACCCGGTTTGCTTTTTCAGCCACTCGCGACAAAGTAACGTTTGTCAAACGGCTGCCCCTACTCTATTTCAAGGCAGCACTCAGAGGTGTCTTTCTTCCGCCCTTGAATGCATTCTTTTCAGCTTCCGAATGCTCTCTAAGAATCAGGGTGCGAAATACTCTTCCTCATCACCGATTTGAATGATTAAAAATAGTATATTCCTTTTAAGAAAAAATGCAAGATAATTTTTCCAAATAAGGCGAATTGATTAGATCTTTACTCCCTAAATGCTTCCGTCCTTCTCTACTTCCATGATAGGAGCAGGGCCGCCATCATTATCTGATATCTCCCGCTTTTGTTTGAGGATGCGCTTCACTTCTTCACGCTTCGCTTTATGAACCAGGATATAGAGGGAATCCTTTGGTAAGAGAACTGTATTCCCTACTGGAGTTATTAATCGATCCTGTCGAACCACAGCAGTGATCAGCGTATTGTCCGGCAAATTGACACAGCGGATTTCTTCTCCTGCGATAAGTGCATCTTCTTCAATTGCTACTTCAATTATTTCATTGTTAGTTTTTCCTATGGAAATTAGTTCGAGTGTATGTGCAGTTTCTTTTTTCTCTCCGCCCGAAAATTTTAAAAGGGAAGCCAACTTAGAAATGCTGGCACCTTGTATAAGAGCAGAGGTCAGCACAACAAAGAATACCGCGTTGAAGAGCAGTCTCCCATTTTCGATGCCTGCCACCAACGGATAGGTAGCGATAACAATCGGAACAGCCCCTTTCAGTCCCGCCCATGAAATGAAAATCTTTTCATTGACACTGTACTTGGCAAACATCAGACTGAGAAAAACTCCAAACGGCCTTGCCAATAAAATGGCAATCAAGGATAAAGCAATCCCCTGCCAAGAAATTAATAATAGCTGCTCCGGAAATACCAGTAGACCCAAAAGCATGAACATGACAATCTGACTCATCCAAGCGAATCCTTCATTAAATCGTAAAATGGAATGCCGGTAAGTGAGATCTGCATTTCCCACAACTAGTGCCATTACATATACAGCCAGGAGCCCGCTTGCGTGGAAAAGGGTTGCAGCACCAAACGTAAAGACGGCGAGAGCAATGGATAAAACGGGATACAATCCAGAAGAATCAAGGCTGATTTTGTTTATGATCCATACAGCCAGCTTTCCTAAGAGATAGCCTAAAATCAACCCTGCAGCCATTTCCCATACGAAACTGAAGATAAGTCCAGGTATGGAGGTATCCGGTTCCTGAATCAGTTCCAAAATAGAAACTGTCAGGAAAATAGCCATCGGATCATTGGTGCCGGATTCGGCTTCCAGGGTGGAAGTCAGCTTTGTTTTAATATTCTTATTACCTAGAACAGCAAAAACTGCAGCTGCATCTGTTGAGCCGACAATCGCTCCGAACAGCATGCTTTCTGGCCAATTCAGGCCCAATATGTATTTGGCAGCGGTCCCAATGACAGCCGTAGTGCCAATGACGCCGAGAGTCGCCAATGAAAGAGCTGGTTTATAGACTTTTTTAATATGGGATGATTTTGTTTTGAAGCCGCCTTCGAAAAGAATGACGATCAAGGCAAGCGTTCCGATGAATTGAGTTAAGATGGCATTATCGAAATAGATGTAGCGGTTTAGGAGCATTCCAACCAAGATGAAAAACACTAGCGAGGGCAATCCTAATCTGGATGAAAACTTTGCAGTAAATACTCCGGTAATCAAAAGAAGGGCCATTACTAAAATCGTACTTTCTACAGCAAAATTCATTTTGTCCCCCTTTCCCTCCTTTAATTATAGTCTTAAAAAGGCGAAAGAACAATGAATAGCACCTAAGCAGTGGATCTCTTTATAAACACAAAGAAGAACTTAATTATTAGTTATCACAACAATAAAAAAAGCAGCAAAAGGCTGCTTTTAGTTAAGGTTTATTCAATTCCTTTTTATCCTTACTGTAAATAATCAATCGGTAAGGATCATCTTTGACTGCCCTCTTCGCTTCATCAGAATGGATTAATTCATTCACTTCATTTTCTATTTTCTCCGCCAGACGTTTGGCTTCAGGGGATTTTGAATCGACGCTTGTTTTAATGGTGATAGTCAATGGAAGTGGATGGAAAGAATACCCCACTCCTCTTACCTTATATTCACTTTTGCTCATCAGACCTTCTGCGATTGCAGAGATGACTGGCTGCCACCGTTGTTCCATTTCAACAAATTTCATTTTGGCCAGATGGATTTTAATATGAATATCCGTAAGCCCATTTTCCTTTAATGCTTCGGCAGCTGCACCTTTGATCTTTTCCCTTTGTTCCGCACTGTCCGTGTCCGGAAGCTCAATTTCTACTTCCTTCTCTTTTTCATTTGTACCCAATGTCCTGAATGACAGTTTTTCTGCCTCCAGCTTTTTCACGATTGCATCCATTGCTTGTTCTGTCCTGCTTGGATTTCTTTCATCCACGTTAGTTTCTGCCGGTGCTTTTTCAACTTGTATTTTATATGCATCATATTGCCAGCTGTCGAGTATCTTCTTAGTTTTTTTCTTGATTTCACCTTTGACACTCGAGTAATATTTTTCCGATCCCCCAACGGTAACGGACACCGTTTTTTTAGGAACAAAACTTACACCGGCTCCCTCAATTTTATATCCTGCATCCTTGAGCTCCCCATAAATTCTCTCCGAAATGGACATCTGTGATTTAAATATCAATTTCAGGTAGGGAATCTTGGCAGCAACTTGTTCCACAGCGGGCGACACAAAGGCAGATCCAATAAATAGCCCAATCATTAAGACCGCGGCGGAACTGATGAAAGTAATTCTTTTCATCACACGCCTATCCCGTTTCTTTTCTGAATTCAATTTTAAATTGACCTTTTCTTTGATTCGTCCAGCAATCTCTTCATCAAAATACTGCTCTTCAAAGTGCTTTTTCACTTCGCTCAATTCACGATCCATTAAGTACATCTCCTTCCTGGAGCTCAATCTTGTCTTTCAGAAGTGCCCTTCCTCTCGCCAGCCTCGTCTTCACGGTATTTTCATTCAATTGAAGCGCATCAGCTGCTTCACTGATTTTCAAGTCCTGGAAATAATGAAGAATGATCACTTCCCTATATTTTTGGGGAAGTGACAATACCAATTGAAGCAGTCTTTCTTTTTCATCCATTTTTAACACTTCAGTCTCAGAGCTTGCACTCTTTTTAAAGTTATCCAATAGAGTAAGAGGAAATTGCAGCAGGCTGAATCCTTTCTTTCTTATATAATCCTTGGAGGTATTAACAGTGATCCGATAAATCCAGGTTTTAATAGAGGATTCATTTCTGAAACCGTCCATATAGCGGTAGCACTTCAAAAATACTTCCTGAGAGATGTCCTCTGCCAAATCTTTGTCCTTAACAATAGAATAAGCTAGTAAATACACATTTTTAGTGTAGAGTTCCATCCATTCCTGGATCAGGGCCTCTTTGTTCAATTCTCCTTCTTCAGAGGAATTCGATTGCCGGCAATCGTTTTTTTCCATCTTTTCTCCTCCTTTCTTACACCCTTTAGACTGAAACTAGATGATTTCGGTTTCAAATTAGACTAAAAATATTAAAAAGGTGCCCCAAAAATTGGGACACCTTAGAAAATCATCATATAATGTTTACTTTGTAAATGCTTCAGTAAGTACTGGCACGATTTGTTTCTTGCGGGAAACAACGCCTTTCAGCACAGCTGTATTGTCTTCTAATTTAACATTATAGGCTTTTTCTACTGCACTTGCTTTTTCTCCCAGTGCCAATGCGACAGAATCGTTTGTCAGAATGTCAGTGACAACAAATAAGAACAGATCTAATCCTTTTTCATTGATGACATATTCCAATGCGCCTTCAAGTTCTGCTTTTCGCTCAAACACTTCAGCAGTATCCACTGCATTTACCTGAGCGATTTCTACTTTTGAATCCCCCATGGAAAATTCCTTAGCATCAAGAGTGATCAAATCATGAACAGTTTTATCGCTTAAATCAGCACCTGCTTTAAGCATTTCCAGTCCATACTGTTCTGCGTCGACCCCGGCGATTTCAGCCAATTCTTTTGCTGCTGCAACATCTTGATCTGTGTATGTTGGGGATTTGAATAAAAGAGAATCAGAAATGATTGCTGAAAGCATCAATCCTGCAATTTCCTTTTTGATGGATACGCCATTTTCTTTGTACATTTTATTTAAAATGGTAGCTGTACATCCAACGGGTTCGCAGCGGTAGTACAAAGGATCGCTCGTTTCGAAGTTGGCGATGCGGTGGTGGTCGATTACTTCTGCTACACGCACTTCCTCAATGTCGCTTACACTTTGCTGGCGTTCGTTGTGGTCGACAAGGATGACCGTTTTCACTTCGTTAGCGACTGTTTCCACAAGGCGCGGCACTTCAGCGTTGAATTGCTTTAAAGCATATTCCGTTTCACCGTTGATTTGGCCAAGCCTTACAGGTTCAGCATCAAATCCTAATTCTTTTTTTAGGTCTGCATAAGCAATCGCAGAACAAATCGTATCTGTATCCGGGTTTTTGTGTCCAAAAATAAGTACTTTTTCCATAGTCAGACTCCTTGATTAACTTGATAATTACGGACCTCTATTGGCAGCCCGCTTCTTAGAATATAGTAACACAAATTAAGAAGAATGTTGAATGTTCCCTATCCAAAATGTTAACAAAAAAAACAGTGAGGAGCTCCCCACTGCCTTAAATTAATCTTCTATTCCCGAAGCTGCTCCAGATCCCAAACATCTGTAGCCCAATTTTGATAAAACTCCGGTTCATGGGAAACCACGATAACCGTTCCTTCATATTTGGCAATGGCTTCAGAGAGTGCATCTTTGGCCTGCACATCTAAATGATTCGTCGGCTCATCGAGAATGATCCAATTGCTGTCTTTCATCATGAGTTCACACAGCCTCACCCTTGTTTGTTCCCCGCCGCTCAAGGAAGCAAGGGGCTGAAAGATATGCTCGGTTTTCAACCCGCATCTCGCCAGTGCTTGGCGCACCTCTTTTTGCGTCATGCCTTCATGCATTGCCCATATATAATCAATCGGCGTCTCTTTTGAAGTTGTATTCCATTCCTGTGCAAAATAAGCTGGAAGGACATTTTCACCATATGTGAGAGACCCATTTATTGGTTGTATCTCACCCAAAAGTGTTTTTAGCATCGTTGATTTACCGATTCCATTATGGCCGGTTATAGCCACTTTCGCTCCCCGCTTTAATTCAAAGGAAATAGGGGGCAGAAGCGCCTCTGAGTACCCCACTTCCAGGCCGCTTGCTTTAGTGATGATTCCTACTGGCCTTTTGGCAACCTTGAAAGAAAATCTTGGCGTCGGAAGGGAATCAGGTTTTTCAATTCGGTCGATCTTTTGCAGCTTTTTCTCCCTTGACTTCGCTTGCTTTGAAGTCGATGCCCTCACCTTGTTTTTTTGAATATAGGTTTCTAATTTTTCAATTTCCTGCTGCTGTCTTATATAATTTGTCAAAGTCTGCTGTTTACGGAACTCATAAGCTTGGATAAAGGTTTGATAATTACCGATATACCTCGTTAACTGTTTGAATTCCAAATGATAGATAACATTCACAACTTCATTTAAAAAAGAAGTATCATGTGATATCAAAATGAAGGAATGCGGGTAGGATTTCAAATACTCCTTCAGCCACTCAATATGTGCAGTATCCAGGTAATTGGTTGGTTCATCAAGCAGCAGCACCTCCGGCTGTTCCAGCAATAGCTTGGCAAGAAGCAGCTTTGTCCGCTGCCCTCCGCTCAATTCGCTTACATCTCTATCCATTCCCAATGCCGTTATGCCGAGTCCATTGCAAATTTCATCGATGTTTGTGTCGATCAGATAAAAGTTTTCCTGATAGAGGCGTTCCTGAAGCGTCGAGTAGCGCATAAATGCCTGCTCGAGTTCTTCCGGTGTATATCCCCCCATTTCATTTGACAATTGGAGCATTTCAGATTCTGCCTCATAGAGATGCTGAAATGCTCTTCTCAAATATTGGCGGATATTGATGCCTTCTGTTAAATCAATATGCTGCTCCAGATGTCCAACATTGACATTTGGAAGCCAATGGACAGATCCGTCGTCCGGCAGGATTGCTCCAGTCAACACCTGCAGCAGCGTTGATTTTCCGGCGCCGTTTGGACCGACCAACCCAACCCTTTCATGCCGAAGCAAGCGAAAGTTAATATCTTTAAAGACTAATTTATCTCCAAAATAATGCGTTAATTTTTCTACAGTGACAATGCTCATGATTTGTCTCTCCTTTATTTTCGGTATCATAAATACCAATCGCAAAACAGGAGGACCCTATTCCATTATGTGAAATCCTTTCAACGAAAAAAGACAGGGAGAATACACCCTGCCTTTCATTCCTTTACAAAGCAGACCAATGCCTTGTAAAAACGAATATAATAAGAGGGTAGGATCAGAATACTTGGTTGTTTTACGATTGGTTTTGGAAAAATGGGCAGACTTCTCCCTTATCAAGCCAAAACCATTTGCAAAACAACGGGTGTATTCATGGGATCCTATCTCTCCTTTGTAAGTAAATTTAAAAGTTCCTCATTATCATAATATTTTCCAGAGTCAATGTAAAGGGTTCATTGCCTAAATTTTCGTATTATTCCAATCCGGCTTTACCATTGAAAAAATAAAAGCATCATTGGATACTTCATGTTGATATAGATAACCCCTTAGTATCCCTTCTTTTTGAAACCCTAATTTCATCAGCAAATTAAATGAAGGTTCATTTTCCAGAAAAGTAACGGCTCCGACCCTATATAGATCCAATTCATCAAAGCAGTATTGAAGCACTATTTTTACTGCCTCGCTGGTATAGCCTTTCTTCCAAGTATCCGGATGGATTTCATAGCCGATTTCGCACCGTTTATTGTGGATTTGCAGGTTATTCAATCCTACAGTGCCGATGAACCTATTATTCTCTTTCAGTACGATTCCCCAGCGGATTCCCCTCTTATCTTGAAAGTTGACTCCAAAAGATGAAATGATTCTTTCTGCTTCCACCTTCTCTTTCAATGAACTCATTCCATAATATTTCGTTACATCGTCATTGGACATGACTGAGAAATAATCCTCCAGATAGTCCATTGTAATCTCCACCAATTTAAGGCGTTCCGTTTCTAAAGTTGGAAAAATCATATGTACCCCTCTTTATCTAGTAATAACAGCACTATAGTATAATTCTATTTCAATTCCATATCACCTGCTTGATTTGATCAGCTCCATTATTTCATTTGGATCATTGATCGCTCGAAAATCAGAAGACCTTTCCGAATCCCAATGTTTATTGAACCACTTTGCATGAAATGGATGCAATCCAGCCTTCTTGGCGCCGTTCAATTCATCAGAACCATTGTCTCCTATGAAAATACTTTCTGTAGTCTCCACCCCCATTTTTCGGCATGCTAGCTCATAGATTTCTACATCAGGTTTGGCATATCCGGTTTGATAAGAGAAAATCACCTCGTCCATGAATGCAGCAATTGGACTTTCTTGCCACGCAGCAATTTCTTCAGCTGCGCAATTACTGATAAGACCAACCTTCATCCCATGGTCCTTTAATTCAGCAAGCATTTTCAGTATATGCTGGTCTACATTTTCAAATGCTGTCCTCTTTGCCTTTATCCTCTCTTTAAGACGCAAGTCGATCAGATGATCATTAGCCTCCACTTCATTCTTAATGAAAATATCCTTAACACATGCTGTAAAGTCTGGAAAAGTCCCATTCATCCTCTCCTCGCGTCTTTTAGACCATTCGATTTTAAACAGGGCTTCTTCCATCCCTATATCCGGTAATTCCTTTAAATATTTTTTTCTCCCATTATCCCATTCCGTGATCAGCGTCTCATATAAATCAAAAAATACAGCCTTAATCATTCTATCCCCCCAACCCTTTATTTCTTCTATATTCTACCATCAAAAGAGGATAGAGTTGTATTTTTGCAAAAGAAAAAGCGACCTCCTTTGTGGAGAATCACTTAATCTGCTAACTTATTTCTTCTTGAAAGAAAACACCAAGGTCGGATGAAACAATTGTGGATGAAAATTCTATGATGCGATATTGGGCAATTCCATTTTGCCAATAAGGATCTTCCTTTAATATCTCTTCAAGCTGAACGCGTGATATATTACCGGCCACAATGATTCCCCCTGTGTTGGAGTGTTTGGGACCGGAAGTCATAAAGGTTTTGTTTTCATAGTATTTTTTCAAGAATTGGTTATGTTGTTCATGGATAAGTTCGTTGCCTTCTATTGGATGATTGAAATCGAGTTCAACAATCAACAAGTTGATCTCCTCCTGTATCTACTGTCTGCATTTGGCAGCTGATAGGATTATACCCTGCCTGTAATTTTTCAAAACCCAATAACTGATAGAAACTGGGAGGATGTTTTTTCCTTTTAGCGAATATTACTGTAATGATATTCGTAGGAAGGATGTTTTTATTGGTAGAACATTTGGCTCCAGCTATTCTGGCATTTTTATGTGTCCTTGCCCTCTCACCTGTATTGATTAAAGCACTCAAGACCTATAATCTCACCCAGCCTATACGAAGCGAACTCCCTTCTGATCATCAATTGAAAAAAGGGACGCCCCTCATGGCTGGAAGCATCTTTCTGATTGGGGTGCTTATTGCTTTGCTTTTCAATGATACGATTTTGATGTATTTCCTTGCAGCAACTTTCATTCTTTTTAGTTTGATAGGTTTTGCAGATGATTTTTGGAAAGCCTCCAGACAGGATCCAGGCGGCATCTCTGGCAAATCGAAGCTTGTGTTTCAGTTTGGATTCACTATTTTCCTTCTGCTCTTTCTGGCACTTCAAATGAACTTGGAGAATACCATTCATCTTACTCACCACATTTCCATCCAGCTTCCGGGAATGATTTATATTGCGGTGATGACCCTTTTCATTGTCGGCTCAGCCAATGCTATCAACTTTACGGATGGAATGGACGGGCTTTTAGGTATGGTGTCCATCCCGACTTATTTTTTCTTTTTTCTTATCTCTGATAAGCCGGAGGTCAAACTATTTAGTCTCATCATGATTGCCTGCCTTGCAGGATTTCTCATTTTCAACCTTTATCCCGCAAAAGCATTTATGGGTGATACAGGTTCTTTGGCATTAGGGGGTTCCCTTTCTTTCTTAGCCGTCATAGAAAAAGTAGAAATTCTCATCCCCCTCCTATTTTTCGTCTACTTGGCAGAACAGTTATCAGTCATCATTCAAGTAGCCGTCTATAAAAGAACAAAGAAGAGAATCTTCAGGATGACCCCTATCCATTATCACTATGGATTGAAATACGGATGGAGCGAAAATATGATCGTAACAGTATTCTCAATCGTCTCCTGGACCACAGTGATTCTCGCATACCTTTATTGGAAGATGTTTTTATCTTAATATAGTTAAACAATCTTCTGTTTTCATGTATCATTAATCGGGAATATAAGAAAGAAACCATTTTAAAGGATGATGTCTATGAATCTTGTAAGATGGTCCTATTCCCGATTAAACCAAATTAAGGGCTATTTTGATGAATACCCTAACTCGACTGTCCAGTTTAAAAGAATCAAAGGATATTACTTTGTGTATAACGTTCATTGGTCAACAGATGACCCGCCGGTAGATAAAAGCACCCTGGAAAAAATGGAATGGCTCTTAAATATTGAACTTGGATTCGAAAAGGAATACCAAAAAAGAAAAAAGTTTCACTCCTAAAATGGTACCCCTGTCAAGGACATAATAAAAAAAGAGATTAAGCAGCTTGAAGATGATTCCTATATTGAATAGGGGTCATCTTTTTTAAATTCCACTGATAACGGTAATTGTTATAGTAAACCATGTAATGATCTATTCTTGATTTCAATTCTTTCAACGTTTTTGCTGTTTTATAATCCACCTCATCCTTCATGTGGCCAAAGAAGGATTCCTGTGGGGCATTGTCCCAACAGTTGCCTCTTCGTGACATAGACTGGCCAAGGCCATATTTCTCTAATAGCTTTTGGTATCGGGGGCTTGTGTAGTGGCTTCCTTGGTCCGAGTGGATAAAGGCTTCTTCATGAAGAGTAACTTTCTTATTGTTCTTCAATTTATGGAGCGTCCTTGTCGCAATGTCCATGGTAATCCGGTCAGATATATGATAAGCCAGGATTTCATTAGTACAGGCATCTTTTACGGTCGACAAATAGGCCATACTATTACCGTTATACGGCAAGTAAGTGATATCCGTCAGTAACACTTTTCCAGGGATCCCCTGCTTGAAGTCCCGGTTTAATTGGTTTGGGACAACCTGATGCTCCTTCGTTGCTTTAGCGATTTTTTTATAAGGATTTGGCTTTCGATGAGGACAGACGATGTCATATTTCCTCATGATTCTCCGGATCTTTCTACGGCTGAAGATAATGCCATACTCATTCTCTAAAATCATTTTAATGGAGCGTGCGCCTTTCTTATATCCACGCCGGTTAAAGGCCTTTAATATGAGTTCCTTGGCTTCAAGGTCCAGTTTCTCCCTTGCCTCCCGGACAGAGGAAGCATTCAGGTAGCTATAATAACCAGAACGCGAAACCTCTAATAGACTACAGAGATACTTGGTCATCCCCCTAAATCCATTTTGTTCAATGGTCTCCTGAATCAATTGATAAGCCTTATTTGGATGTAGGTTTTCGTTTGCCTCTTGCAGCCTCCTTTCTGTCGTTTCTAGCTTTTTTAACAACTCTACCTGTCCTTCCAACAATTCAATTCTAGCCTTTTGTCTTTCGATTACTTCTGAAGGAGTGAGTTCTCGTTGTAAGGGACGACCGGACGCATTTTTCCTTGAATCTGTCAGTCCAATCAAACCATTTTTTTCATAAGCTTTCTTCCACCTATGGGCTGACTGTTCAATTCGTTTTATTCCAATGACCTCCGCATTAAATCCATTCTCCTCAAAGATCTGGCGAGGAAGTTTGCCAGCCTGATATTCATCAATAAATCTACTTTTAAATTCCTCTGTATAGGTAATAGACTTTTCGCTGACCTGTTGTACATTCGGATTTTTTTGAAGTGTTTTTATCTCTTTAGATGAAAAAGTAATTTTACTCATATGTTGTCTCCTAATCCCCATGTTCTGAAATTAAAGTATATAAAAAATACCTGTAGGCTGAACACTCTTTTTTTTGAGTGTCCTACCTACAGGTACCATTTTATCCTGACAGCTCTCTTATTTTAGGGCTGTTTTTTCATAATGAAAAATAAATAGGCAGACAACTCCGGACAAGCGACGATGCAAAAACGTTAAAACAACATATGATATTTTGTGATTCAATATAATTGATAGGAGATGGAACCGAATGTGTTTTTGCAACGAAATGAATAAACACAAAGCTATGAGAAAACGACAGCCAGAAATCATTCCGGTCAAAGCAGAACCGCAAAAGTATATACCTGAAAATAAAACACAGCGGATAAAAAAACTGATGGACAGACCCTCATACAAAGTGAATAGATAATCTTTTGGAGGTAGCCCTGCAATACCGCTTTTCACTAGATAAAGAGCATTCACTACATAATGCCAACCAACGAACAAGACCCGTCCTCCCCTAATAGGGGGAACGGGTCTCGTGTTTATGCTCATCCAGCTTGAGATTCAAGATCTTTCTTCTGTTTTTTCAACTTTTTCACCGGATGGAAAAGACTGTATAATACCGGAACAATGAACAGTGTCAATAATGTGGAAGTAGTAAGTCCTCCTATGACTACTACTGCCAGTGATGAAGAAACGATGCCTGCATGTGCCGAGACGGCCATCGGAACAAGGGCTCCGATAGTTGCGATAGCTGTCATCAAAATAGGGCGAAGTCTAATGACTCCGGCATCTAATAATGCCGCATGCTTCGACATACCGCGTTTTTCATTTTGTTTGACCTTATCCACTAACACGATGGCATTGGTCACAACAATTCCATTCAACATAAGCAGTCCAATCATAGCAGGCATTCCTATCGGTTCGCCTACAATGAATAAACCAAGTAATGCACCAATGAGAGAGAACGGAATGGCAAATAGGATGACAAATGGCCCTTTTCCTTCACCAAATGCAATGACAAGGGTCATATATACAAGCAATACACTGACTCCTATGGCTATGGCCATATTTTTGAATCCCTCATCCATCGCAGCGGATGCACCTTCCTTATAATAAGTGACGCTCTTTGGAAGAGCTAAATCTTCTATCGCCTTATCGGCATTCTTTGTGACTTCGCCAGTCTTTGAATCCGTAATCTGTCCATATACCATGACGTATTCGTTTCCATTCAAATGGGTGATTACATCACGATTCTTCACTTTCTTCAAAGTGCCGATTTCTTTCAATGCAACCGGCTCTCCCATGACATTCAGAACTTTTTGTTCACCGAGGTTTTCCAATGAGGATATGGCTCCCATTTTCAAACCCAATGTGACATCCGCTTTCTCATTATCCATCTCAATGGAAGTCACGACATCCCCATTCAACATATCTCTAAGGCTCTTTCCTACCATACCTGCCATCAAACCATGTTCTGCAAGTTTTTTGTCGTCCATTTCAAGACTGATCTCCGGTTTATCCCCTTCTAATGATGAATGGACATCAGCCATTCCAGGGATTTCTTTTATGGCTTGAACCATCTTGGTGCTGGCTGATTTTATTTCTTCAAAGTCGGATCCTTTTACAACCATGACATATTGTGACTCTGCTCCACCACCCAGACCGCCTAAAGCCGTCACGGAAATCTCCTGTGGTTCCTTAATGGATTTAAAGGAATTCCGCAAGTCCTTCACAAGGGCATCCACATCAGTGACACTTTCTTTTACATGGAAAGTAATTGAAGCTCTTTCATATTGTCCATTGACACTTGTACTCACTAGACCTATTCCATCCGTATCCAATAATATCTGTTCAACCTTGTTGGCTGCATCACTGGTCAAGTTAGGATCAGTTCCTTTATCCATTGTGATATTTACGTCAAAATCACGTGATTCTTCCTGCGGCAAAAATGTTGTTCCCAACTTAGGGCCGATGATCGCTGCTGTGGCAATCAACAGAACCAAGGCTGCGCCCATCGTGATTAAACGGTGGCGAAGAGACCAGCTAAGACTTCTTCGATATATACGCTGTATCCCGGTTTCTTTATGATCTTTCGCTTTCACCTTCAATAAAAATATTCTGGACATCAGTGGAACGATTGTTATCGCCACGATTAATGAAAACACCAGTGAAATGACAATCGTCCAAGCAAGTGGTGCGAAGAAATTTCCGACTATTCCTGGAACAAAGGCCATCGGAAGAAAAACAGCAACAGTTGTTATTGTGGAAGAAGTGATTGCTGTAGCCACTTCCCTTGTAGACTGTTCAACTAAATTTGCAGAAGGTTCTTTGGAAGCCCTGACCCTTCTGAAAACATTTTCAATGACCACTATTGAGTCATCTACTACCCGTCCCACGGCAACGGCAATCCCTGCCAACGTCATGATATTCAATGTATATCCCAGCATATTCAACACCGTGAATGAAGCCAAAATGGATAAAGGGATGGATATGATGGCAATCAATGTTGAACGGATGTTGCGCAGGAACAGGAGTGTCACGAGCACGGCCATGCCTGCGCCAAGAAGGGCTTCCCTTAACATGCTATAAACAGATTCCTTGATTTCAACAGACTGGTCCCTCAATGTAACGAGCTTATAGCCATCAGGAAGTTCAATGTTCTTCAATTCCTTTTTTATTTCATCTACGATTCCAACAACATTTGCCCCGCCTTCCACCGAAACGGCAAATCGAACCCCTTCTTTTCCATTAATTCTAGTGAAATCAGTCACATTTTGGTTTTCGAAAGAAACTTCCGCTACTTGGTTCAAGTCAATGACCGGTAATTGTCCAGGCTGAGAAGGCTTCAGAAACAGTTTAATATTTTTGATATCTTCCAAAGATTTAAGTTCTTTGCTGACACGAACCGGAAGCACCTCATTTTCGCTTTTGATATCCCCTGTAGGTATATTAAAATTGTTAGCTTCGATTGTCCTTTTGACATCCTCAAGTGTCAAGCCGTACTTGGTTAATTGATCAGGTATCAGACGAATGAAGACATTTTTATCTTCTATCCCCCCAACATCTACTTTACTGACCCCTTCAATTGACTCCAACTTGGGTACAACTTTTTCTTTCACGTAACTTTGCAAACTTTCATTATCGCCTTTTGAATATATTCCAAGTGTATAGACAGCAGGATCTGCCTCAGGCCCCTGCTTGATCAACTCTGGGTTCCCAGCATTATCAGGCAGCTTCACTTTATCAATTGCTGAGCGGACCGATTGTTCAGCATCTTTCATTTTTACATCTAAACTGAACTCCAATGTTTCGTAGACTGCATTTGCTCCTCCGTCAGTATAAACATTCTTGACGCCATCAATATTCATCAATTCTCTTTCCAACGGTTCTGCAATATCCCGGGTTGATTGCTCAGGTGAAGCACCTGGATAAGGAATCACAACAGTTAGATAAGGGATATCTACATTTGGATATTTTTCAATATTGATTTGCTGAAGAGAATAAATCCCCCCTCCCACAACCAAAAATACCATCATTAATAATGCTACTGTGTTTTTCATACTAAATTGAATAACTGATTTTATCATCCTAAAACTCCATTCCCCTTTTGAATAGAAAATCTCAACTTTACCATAATAAGGTATGCGGTGTATATTTTCCATATTTTTCTTTACCTGATTCATTATATCCTCAGAGAGTATATGCATCCATGCACCAGAGATTTAACTTTTTATGCGCCTTAAGACTTAGAAAATTTTTTCTTTTTTAAAAATATCCTTTTAAACAAAAAAAAGCCCTAATCAGGGCTGGGTTAGTAAAATTAATGATTGCGAATGTTATTAAAATTTTTCCATATATTACTTAAATCTGAATTAACTCTGCTTAAGCACTTACTTCCGCCACACGGTAAGAATTCTCCACTAATCCAATGACTTCAAAACCATTTGCGAAATTATTATATTTTTCCTTATGATGGCAGCTGCTGCAATTTATTTCAACTGAATTGAACGATGTACGGAACTCGCTTCCACAATCACGGCATTTTACTATATGAAGATCCTCTCTTGTCCCCAGCTTATCGAACAAAATAACTTCTTTGCCTTTTGTAATGAAATTCATCTTTCCAACCTCCTATTTTTCTCTTCTTGTGCGTTTAGTAAAAAATACCCGATAGAATTGCTATCAAAACGTAAAAAATGAAAAATGTACCATTATTTTTAGAAATTTCTTCATTTTAAAACAAAAAACCAATCTCCTAAACTAAAAAGGAGACCGGTCAATTGTTTGATCACTGTTATTTAGAAAAAACCTTCATTTTATTCCACTTCATTCCGCCATTAGCTGTCGAATAAAGGACAGGACCATTTTCATTATCATTTGTGATCCACCATCCATGATCCCCGTCGGCCATAGCAAGCAGACTTTCTCCATATCCTGGAACTTGCGCCTTCCCGTTAATCCAGATCTTGCCTCCATCTTTCGTCCAGCCTAATGTATTTTGTACATCACATGCCGGACAATTGCCTCCGAGGAAAGCGATATCCTTATTCACAACATATAGCGGCCCCGGTTTTGAACCAGTATTCTTAGGAATGTCTTTATGTGGTTCTTCTACACCTGGTGCAGGCCCGCCTCCTGCAGTGGAATTGGCAAGTACTTTTCGCCAGCTCTTTCCGGAATCTGAAGTATGGAGGAAACTATAAGAAGTCTGTGTCATACCCGTGCCGCCGATCAATTCCACCCATGCGTCGTTTTCACCCATTGATCGAATGATGCTCCCTTGAAGTTCACCTTCATATGGACCTGAGTAAGTTTCCTTCCAGGTTGTTCCGCCATCAGCCGTTTTCTTAATCAAGATTTTTTTCCCTTCCTGGACAACCGCCCAGCCATTTTTCTCATCATGGAAATAAGGTTCACCAACGGCATTTTTTGGGGTATTTAATTTGCTCCAGGTCTTCCCCCCGTCAGTTGTACGGAAATTGGATACAAATGCATTATTTACTGAAGTGAAATGGAGGAATCCATCAGACGGCATCCTGCCAACTGCCTTCCAGTGCTTTCCACCATCATTTGATGTTAACAGCCTCTTCCGGTCTGGTGTGTCTCCATCACTAGCAAGTACCGCCCAAACTTGTTTGCCGTTCAATGCAAAAATCTGTTCTGCCGTTTGTTCCCCTTGGTATTGGATCTTCCAATTAACCCCATTGTCATCGGACCTGGCAATGATTCCTTTTCCTCCGATCCAACCAGATGATGCGTCAATCATGCGTACAGCCGTAATTTCTTCCATTTGAACATTGTCATTATGCGATTGTGTAGCAGCTGGTGGATGGAGTGTTCCCGAGTCTGTATTTGTATCTGAACCGGATTTAGAATCAGATCCCCCATTCGTATTGTTATCACCCTGCTGGCTTGGTGAATCAACCTGCCCACTCGTATTATCAGATGTGGATTGTTTATCTTCATCATGGTTTTTTTCATGATTTTCTTGAACTTTCCCATTGTCACTTGAGGAAGCTTCTTCACCTGGCCAAAAGCTGCAGCCTGTGATGACTGTTGCCATCAATACAGCTGCTGCCATCAATATCGACCATTTAATTATTCTTTTCATTTTTTGACAGCTCCTTTGTCATACATCCTTTGTATATATGACGTAATCAATTTCAAATGATTACAAAATAAGCATCAAAAATGATTAATTCAGTCATTTATTTCTTTTAAGTGCTGTGTTTGCCAACAATTGAATGGTCATATCATCCATTGGTGGATTATGCAGTCCTGCCCGTACATCACGGTAGTACCTTTGAAGGGGATTTTTGGCAGATAGACTTCTGGCACCTACTACTCTCATTGCTAAATCTACAATTTCCATAGCAGCATTTGTGACGATATGTTTAGCCGCTCCAAGTTCAGGCAGCATTTCACTTCTTCTGGACTCCCCTGATTCATCCCACTTTCTCGAAGCTGCATACAAAAATGTCCGTGCATTCATTAATTTCAGTTCCATTTCACCGATCTTCTGCTGAACATTAGGCAAATCGGATATGGTCCCTTTTATACTGTTAGGCGAATATTCCTTGGCAAAAGAAATAGCGTAGTTTTGAGCTGCCTGGGCAATACCGAGATAGCATGCAGGAATATGCAAAAGCCAGCCTTCTGGTCCTTTTTTTCCTTTATTTCGGTTATCCACATGGTTCTTTAGAGGAATTTGGACATTTTGAAGGACAAGGTCATGGCTTCCCGTCCCCTTCATTGCAATACTGTCCCATGTCTCTTCAATGGTGACTCCTTCAACAGCCTTTGGTACAAGGAAATTGCCGACCTCTTCAGAATTTGCGATTGAAGCACTGACGATGATATAGTCCAATGCCGGGGCGAGACTGGTAAACGTCTTTCGTCCATTCAGCACCCATCCGTCCTTTTGCATTTCTGCCGTGGTCTCCGGCTTACCGCCTCTAGTTGGACTTCCCGTACTCGGTTCAGTTGCCGCAGCATTGATCAAGGAGCCGCTCAATGCTTCATGGAAAACAAGCTCGAGCATGTCTTCTTCCCAATTTGCTTTTTCACCAAGATTTTTAATGATGCCCATATGCCATCCAATCGCCAAAGCAGTGGAGCCATCCCCTTCAGCTATTTTTTCTTGCAGTTGAAGCATTTCCGTTAACGTGATCTCCATGCCGCCATACCTTTTAGGGACTGTGAGTGCCGTATAGCCTGATTTTTTCAAATCGTTTACATTTTCATATGGAAATTCATCGTTTTTATCATAGTCATAGGAACGTTCCAAGAAACGACTGCTTAATTCTTTCATGATTGCAAAGCGTTCTTCTTCCGTTTTGGTTTGTTGAAAATTCATCGTAGAACCTCCGTCAATTGGTCTTTATCAATATTATTGAAGAAAAGCCAACTTAATTCAAACCATGCGCATCGGAATTACTGATAATTTTATTTTTTCTCATCTATTACTGGGACAGTTGCTACTTCTTTTAAATCAACTGTGTACTGTAAATGATTGATTTTTACATGCATGTCTTTAGCAAGCTCATAGAAATACAAAGGGACTGTGATCCGATTTAATGATTCTCCATCCGCTTGGTAAACATTTGAAATTTGTGCAAATTCCCCTTTTTCATTTTGCACGGTAACCTGCATTGGCAGTCGATGATTCCCATCCGCTTCACTAAAGCCTGGCATAAGCATTCGTTCATCTAAATATGGTTCGTTCGTTCCTGAAACTCTTCCAGGGTCCATCCCAATCATGATTGTAAATCCTTGGTTGTCTAAAACCATGTTTTCTAAGAAAAGTTTAACTTTATCCTTTTCATACACCTTCGAATGAAGATTTTTTCCTTCTTCCTGTCCTTCCATTATCTTTTGAACGCCCTTCAAATCAAATTGAATATTTTCATTTCCAAACCAGCTGATTCCGTTCAGAGTAAATTCAATGGATTTAGGAATCTTTTTGAACGATTGAAACCCCAATTTAAATTCATTGTCTTCACCGTCAAGGCCAATATTTGCTCTTAATAGCCTTTGTTCATTTTGATCTGAATGCATTAAAAGATCAATTCCATTAAACCTTTCTTCATCCTTAGGGGAATCATATTTTATATACATAAATGATATCTTTTTATATACTTCTATTTTTTCTATCGTTATATTTCTCTCTCCTGCTTGAATTGTTTTATTGATAGTCCATGTATGGAGAATCGGTTCTTTGTAATCAAATTTCATAGGAATTAAAATATCGTTCATCACAACGATTTCCCCGTTCATTTGTAATAAGACCTTCATGGGATACTCCCCATCTGCATGCACCTCTGGAACTTCACCTAAATATTCAAAAGTATTCATTTTTAATGCATAATGCATCTGATGGTCAAAATAAACCCCTTTTGGAGCCTTTTTCTTTGTTTCCTCCAGTTCTCTTGGCAATGAATTATCCATATCAATTGAAAGGATGTATGGCAGTTTGGTTCCAGGATTTTTCAGCATTCCGGTCTTTTCATCTGCATCAATGCTGTAAAGTGCATATAAATCTTTCCCGTTCAGCCACATTTTTTCCATATGTATTTGTTTTTCGGAATTTGGAATTTGAATATCTTTTTTTATTTCTTTTACGGAACCCTTTGCCTCTGCCTTCTTCAACCCTGGTGCATTTTCATAGAGCAGTTCTTTCCATTGTTTTGTATTTTCTGCATGTGAGACATTCCCTTTCGGTGAATCCTCCCCGATAAATGCATTAATAACGAAAATGGCTGCCACTAAACCAACAATCCATAAAAACTGCGACCCCTTTTTTCTTTTTTTCTCCATAAAAAGTTTCCCTCTCTCTCCGCTGACAATTCATATTTCCATTCATTTCCTTGAATAAAAACTATTTTACCATGAATAGTCATATTTTCGGAAAAATCCGATGATTTCGTATAATAAAAAAGCCAATACTCTCCAAAGAAGAGCATTGGCAAACGCCTTTATTTAATTACACGAATAGCGGTGCATCCTATTTTTGATCATTTTTTCATAAAGTTTCTGAAATGAATACAATATTATCGATTTAGACATAAATACAAGCCATAATTGATACCTCTTTAATCTGCCTTGTTTGAATATCCCTATTTTCGTAAAAAGATAATTAAAGGGATAGATGAATAACGAATCAATCACTGCATTAAGCCCAAGGTAAAAATATATATTCCCGTAGCTCAATGTCAGGATCCAGAGTGAGCCCGCAAAAAAAGGACCGCAAATGAATGGAGTTTCCACCGTCATTTTAGGGAATAACTTCTTCGTGATGTTCCACCACTTCCATTTTTTAACAACATAGGATTCCAAAAAAATGATTAGGCTCATTCCAATGGTTGCAGGTGTGAATCGTTTGATATTTCTCCAGCCCAAATAAGGGACTGTCGCCCAAGAAATGATTACCATTCCGATCAGAATGAGTTTATACTTATTCATGATTTAGCCATCCCCCTTTTTCGATAGCTTTTGCATGAATAAAAATTGTATACCTCCTGAGAGTCATGAATTGAAAAAAAGAAAAGAACCCTGCACTACAGCAGGGTTCAGGACTTGCTACAAAGTATTTGCTTTTTTGACTAGAAAATTGTGGTCCTTCAACGCCTGCTTTAAACTGCTGTGGGTCGGGACCTCCTTAAAGTCTATCCCTAATTGAACTGCAGTTTGGGCAACTTCAGGACGTATGCCTGACAAGATTGATTGGACTCCGATTAACTTCAGTGAACTCATGATCTGAAAGATTTGGTGCGCAACCATAGTATCAATGATTGGAACTCCTGAAAGATCTATAAATAACTGTGACAGATTTTTTTCGGCACTTTGATCTAAAGTGGACTCCAATATTTTTTTTGCTCTTTCCG
Source organism: Falsibacillus pallidus (assembly GCF_050990905.1). Taxonomy (GTDB): domain Bacteria; phylum Bacillota; class Bacilli; order Bacillales; family DSM-25281; genus Falsibacillus; species Falsibacillus pallidus_A. Next base: position 1,659,958 of record NZ_CP158866.1, on the reverse strand, counting down.
TGTCAATGTCCCCGATGATCGGCAATATTCCAACTTCCTCTGTCACTGGGATGATAGGAGAACTTAGATCATGTATCATTTGCTGCTGGGCAGAAAGTCTTGTAGATGTCAATTTAAAATACTGTTCAGAGAACTTTTCAATAATTTGATCAAACGTCTCTTGGAGATGTCGATTCCATGAAAGCAAATCTGCAATTTCAATCTGATCATTTTCTTCCGTGAACCGTTCAATCCGCTCAAGGAATATCAATCTGAATATCTTAAATTGGTGGAGTGTTTCATTAATGGGTGTATAAGTGTTTACACGATCATCAGCCACAGCTGCCGCCCATTCCAAAATATTATGTGTTGCTTCTTCTTTATTTTCTATGAAGCTTTCAGCTACATTTTGGATGAAAAGCCTATTTTGTTCAATCAGTCTGTTTTCAATATGTGAAGATATATTTTTTGAATAGACAGATCCACAATCTCCTCTTGATGCTAACCACTCATTGGTCATTTCGCTTGATGAATCCATAATGTATTGATGTAAATCTCTATTTTTCTGATTCATTTTGCATTCCTCCACTGGACTCCCTGTGGTTTTTCTTAAGAAGAGAATCATCTTTATTTGAAAAATATTTCGTGTTCATGAAATATATAATTTGACTCTAACATATTACAAAAGAGAAGTCAGCCTTCCTACTTCCTGAATATCTTTCCATGAAAAAATCACTCAATAGAAAAAGGGGGCCTGCATGGCAAGCCCCTAATAAAATCCCATTAATTGCTGCTTTCGTAAACCTTCAAATTTGCATATATGACATCCAGCACAGGGGTCTGGATATTATGATGGCCTGCTATTGTTTTCATATGGCCAAAAAGGTGCTCTGCTTCGATATCCTGTCCTTTTTCCATATCCCGTTGGAGGGAAGATTTCATCCCATGCCCGATTTCTTGCAGCTTTGATTTTAGGATTTCATCGACTCTTTCCAGGATTGGAGCTTGAATAGAAATAGCGGTATTCCTAACCTCTGAAATTAGTTGATGCATTAAGCTCCTGCTCTCCAATTGATCACGGATAGGGCCTATAGGAGATCTAAACAGGGATGTCACACCTGAAAATGTAGTAATGAACAAATATTTATGCCACATTTCCTGCATGATTTGTTCTGATAGCCTGAATTCCGCTTTTGACCCTTGTAATGCTTTGTTGAGCAGTAAAATCGTCTCCGTCATTTCTCCGTCCCTCGGTCCGAAGACAGCTTCCTGCATCGGGCTGGTATGATGAATGGTGCCTTCTGAATCAAGGGTGGATTCAATGAAGCACAATCCTCCTAAAATGTTTTCCTTCTTGAAGTGGTTTTCCAGCAGTTCCAAGTGGGATATCCCATTTAACAGTGGAACGATTAAGGTAGCATCATCTGTATATGGTTTTATATCCATGACTGCCTTATCAAGATGATATGCCTTTGTTGACAGAAATACCGCGTCGAAAGTTCCATGCTCCTCGCCAGAAACGAGAATCTTTGGCACTATATGTATATATCCATGTGTAGATTGAATGGTTAATCCGTTTTTCTCCAGTTGCTTCTTTCGGTTTTTCCTGACTAGAAATGTCACATCTTCCCCTTTTTCTGCCAATCTCCCTCCGAAATAGCCTCCAACAGCTCCTGCTCCGACAATTAATATTTTCATATATATTTTCCTCCTTTATGAATTTCAAAAGCCCCATAACAAAAAGTCATAGGGCTCTAATAATTTCAACCAAATACCATAAGGCAAGCAATCACTGCTATGACAATCAGTACCAGGATGATTTTGATCCCAAGAGGAAGACTGTCTTTGCCCCGTTCATTTAATTTCTCTTCCTCCTCATTGACAATAGTACGATTGCCCGGACTGCAGCACCCCATTATGCTACACTATTCCAGCCTGAAATATCTTCTTCAAGTGGGACTTCCTTCGCTCTCGCTTTATTCGCTGCAATGAAGAAGATGACAGTGATAGCAGCTGTAATGATCGCTCCAATGACATAAGAAACATTCAAAGATAGACCGAAGCCAATTCCTGCATTAAAGATGTAGGTCATGGTCGCCATCGTCATGAAAATGCCTGGAATGATGGCAATCCAATAATTCTTTTTCGCAATGAAAAGATACATTGCTCCAACCCAAAGGGCAATGACCGCAGTGGACTGATTGGCCCATGAGAAGTATCTCCAAAGAAGCGTGAAATCGATTTTAGTCAATGCAAAGGAAATCACGAACATTGGAATGGCAATCCAAAGACGGCTCATGACTTTTCTCTGTGAAAGATTAAAGTAGTCAGCGATGATCATCCTGGCGCTGCGGAATGCGGTGTCACCTGAAGTAATCGGTAAGATAATGACGCCAAGAATAGCTAGCGTACCACCTACAGAACCAAGCATCAATGTCGACGCTTTGCTGACAATTCCAGCCGGTCCGCCATTGGCAAGCATATCGCTTAACCCACTGTATCCATCAAACAAGCTCATAGCTGCAGCTGCCCAAATCATAGCAATGACACCTTCTGCAATCATCATTCCGTAGAAAATCTTTCTTCCTTGTCCTTCTTTTTCTGTTGTCCTTGATATGATCGGAGTCTGTGTGGCATGGAAGCCTGAAAGGGCACCACAGGAAATCGTCAAGAATAACAATGGGAAGATCGGTGCATGATCCGGATGCATGTTTTGCAATGTCAATTCAGGGATTGGAGCACCTGTCAAAATCAATCTTACTCCAACGCCAACAGCACTTATTAGGAGCAATAATCCGAAAATCGGATAAAAGCGTCCAATAATCTTATCAATTGGAAGAATAGTCGCAAGAACATAATAAAGAAAAATAAACCCTAATATGATTCCTAAGCCCATCCAGCCATCCATCAGATTATAGAGAAGATCTGCTGGAGATGTAACGAAAACCGTTCCTACAAGCAAAAGAAGCAAAATAGCAAATGCATTGACAACATGTTTCATGAATTTGCCCAGGAATTTTCCTGCCAACTCAGGTAAATGTGCACCGCGATTTCGAATGGAAATCATACCAGTCAAGTAATCATGCACTGCACCTGCAAAGATGCACCCGACAACGATCCAAATGAAAGCAACCGGTCCGTACAATGCACCCATGATCGGGCCAAAAATCGGACCGACTCCCGCGATATTCAACAGCTGAATCAATGAATTTTTCTTTGTATTCATTGGCAGATAATCCACGTCATCCTTATGGGTATATGCCGGAGTAGTCCGTGCTTCCTTGACCCCAAACACTTTCTCTACAAACTTTCCATAAGTAAAGTAGCCAATGATTAAAAGAATGATTCCCCCTAAAAATGTAAACATTTCATTTCCCCCTTGCTTATCAATAGAATGAATGCGCTTACAATAAGTATAAGGGATGTGAATATTCTAAAAGTTAAAAAAGGGTTAACATGTATAAATCCCAGCTCAAGAGGTTGTTTACCGGACTTATCCTGTAGATGATAAAATCTATATTTCTAATTTTGCCCTAAGTTCTTTTACATAATTGCGGCTGACAGAGAGGTTCCCTTCAATCCCTTTCATCTCAAGATGATAGGTCCCGCTGAACCACGGAGTCAATTTAGCCACGTAATCAAGGTTTACAAGGATGCTTTTATGAATCCGGAAAAATGAAAATGGCGAAAGGCGATTTTCCATTTCCTTTAAAGGCATCTTGGAATCAAATTCATTTTTCAAAGTAACGATTTTTGTTAATTTATCTTCTCTATGGATATAAACAATTTCATTTGGATCGAGGTAGAAAATTTCCCCTTCACTTTCAACAGCAAGCTTCCCAACTGGTTTAACACTTTCATTTGATTGAGCAGGGGCAGAAAATTGTTTTTCAATCCTTTTAATCGTTTGATCAAGCTGAATTTCATCATATGGCTTTAATAAGTAATCGATCGCCTCATATCGAAATGCTTCTGCGGCAAATTGTGGATAGGCCGTTGCAAAAACGATCAAAGGAGGCTTTCTCAATTCCCGTAATGCCTTTGCAGCTTCCATGCCGCCCATTTTCGGCATTTCAACATCCAAAAAAACGACATCCGGCTGAAGTTGAATCGTTTTCATCACAGCACTTTCCCCATTATCCGCTTCCCCAATGATTGAAAAGTGAGACCTTTCACTCAACAGATGTTTTAGCTCCAATCTACTGTAATGTTCATCATCAACAAGCAGTACACTAATTCCTGAATTCATTTCACCCTTCCTCCCTTGATGGGATGAAAAACGATACCATCGTCCCTGCCCCAACTTTACTTTGAATCTTCAATGCTGATCTTGGTCCGTACATTATAGAGAGTCTCCTATTTATATTGTATAAAGCAAGCCCTGATCCAGAAGCAGAAGCCATCAATTCCTGCCCCATTCGATCAAGCACCTTTTCTTCTATTCCATACCCGTTATCCTTCACCCCAACGATTGTCCCATCGCTGACTGATCGGACAGAGATCTCGAGGCTCCATTGCTCCTGCTTATCCCGGAACCCGTGCTGACAGGCATTTTCCACAAGCGGCTGCAGTGTCAGAGGGGGAATTTCCACTGTAAGAGCCGTTTCGTCTATTTCATAATCAATCTCAATCTTATCGACAAAGCGAGTTTCTACAATGGAAAGGTATGCTTTTACATGATCTAACTCATTACCGATTGTGGTCGTCGTTTCGGTTGTTCCATGTAAATTCTGCCTGATGAAGTTCGAGAAAGATACAAGCAGCTTCCTTGCTTTATCGGCATCAACCCTGATGAGCGAAACGATGGTGTTCATCGTATTAAATAAAAAGTGAGGATGGATCTGTGCCTGCAGCGCTTTGATCTCTGCCTCTTTCGCCAATTGAAAGGCATGATCAGCTTCTGCCATTTCCAACTGGTTGCTTAAGAGGCTGCTGAGGCCAGATATCAACTCGATGCTGATATTGTTGATTTCTTTCTCAGATTGAAAGTATATTTTCAGGGTCCCTGCCGTCTTACCCCGTTGTTTTAACGGTGCAATAACGGCAGCATTAAGCGGGCAATCCTTTTTCACACAATCAATGGATTTATCTTTGGCAACGATCATTTCCCCCGTCTCAAGAACCTGCCTTGTAATCTGTGTTTGAATGGGTTCATCTGGACAATGATGATCCATGCCACTGCCAATATGAGCTAAAATCCTTTCTTGATTAGTTATGGATACTGCACTAGCATTCATTTCCTCCATTAAGATGCTGCACACCGCTTCCGCTGATTCCCCATTCAATCCTTTCCTTAAAAAAGGAATGGTTTTATTTGCAATCCTTAGTGTCACTTGAGCCTGGAGGGCACCTGCCTTTTCCTCTTCACTCACCACATTTTTTATGACCAGCAAAAACAGCGCAGACCCGATTCCATTTGCAAAAATCATGGGAATGCCGATCATTTCAACAAGATTCAATGCTTTTAAGAAGGGGTCGGCCAAAAAAAGGATTATGATCATCTGTACCATTTCTGCACCTGCTCCAATGAAGAAAGCATTGGTGAGTTTGATTTGGCGATGTTCTTTATGAAAAGCTCCTGCAATCACCCCGGCTAAAATCGTAGCAAGGCCACAGGCCGCCGCAGTAAATCCCCCGAGCGTGAAACGGTGGATGCCTGCAATCAATCCTGCACCGATACCCACTCTGTAACCTCCAAGCAGACCAGCAATCACAACTCCGATTACCCTTGAATTCGCAATCGCTTCATCGTGAGTCAGTCCGCTCGCCCACCTGTTAAAGTCCAGTGAATCTGCATTGAACGTCACTCCGCTGTATGTACCAATGATTCCGAAAAACCCAAAAAACAGAATGGCGATATATTGCTGTTTCTTTTTTAATTTCCTCTCATAGATCATTGCCCTGAAAAATCGAAAACGCGTCAATATAAAAGCGATGGTCACAATGATGCCAAGCCGCTCAAGCATGGTCAATAATAGGACAAACATACAGCATCCCCATTCTATCAAACGAAATTTCTGAATCTATTTATATTTTAGTCATTGTCGCTTTTGCTTTTCAAGATAATCCCCTTCTTTTATATGTGAATCTTTTTCGCTATAATAATCGGGGAATACATATAGAATTGGAGCGAACCAAATGTGGCAGGAATTTAAAAAATTTGGGTTAAAAGGGAATGTAATGGATTTAGCCATTGGGGTCATTATCGGGGCTGCCTTCAGCAAGATCGTGACATCGCTGGTCAACGACATCATTACACCGATTGTCGGGATTTTACTCGGAGGTATTGATATCTCCAAGCTTTCCATCGACTTTTACAAAGCACACATTACATACGGTGCCTTTCTGCAATCAGTCGTGGATTTCTTCATCGTAGCTTTTTCGATTTTCTTTTTTGTTAGACTCATCCAACAGTTCAAACGAAAAGAACAAAAGCCGTCTGCACCGAAAACAGATCCACAAGAACTGCTATTGCGTGAAATACGGGATATCTTAAAAGAGCAAAATGTTGAGAGAGGTCAATAAGATAAGAAAAAGAAGCCTATTGATGGCTTCTTTTTTAGATTATAGATTTCTTCAACGCGGGGTCTTCATTAAGATGATTCTTTTGACTTGATCCGTTTTAGGGTCGAATTCAATTGTGACATATACTCCGAATTCTTTCTTGCCTTCCTTCAGCCAGAGTTTGAATTTTTCAACCTCATCGGCACCTTTAATCTCCCGGCCGATATGCAAGTAGTCCACCACATTCGCTTTAGGATATTTTTGTTTAGTTCTTTCAACAGCCAATCGGCCCCATTTCGCATAAGGGGGAACCGGTTTTTGTGCCTGTGCCATCCCTAATGCGCAGAAATTCAAGGCAAGAATGATGGCTGCAGTTCTCCAAAGCTGTTTCATTCAGTGCATCTCCCATCCGTACATATTAAAAGTAGTTTCCACGGAATAAGAGGATTTATTCTTTGCGATTATCCTTCGGCACTTAGAAAGGATGATCATTCACCTATTTAATAAGCTTTTGCCCAATAGACCAATTGATCCGCCTTCTGTCCACAGCACATGCATGAATCAGAAATCTTCTCTTGTTCAAATGGAATGCATCTGGAAGTTGCCCCTGTCTCTTCTTTGATTTTTTCTTCACAGGCAAGTTCTCCGCACCACATCCCTTTTACAAAACCAGGATTATCCCTAAGACTATTTTGGAGATCTTCCATATTCTTAGCTACATTTGTTTTCTTTTCTCGATGATCCTTTGCCTTATCCAGCAAGTTTTTTTGGATGTCTTCGAGTAGTTCAGGAATTTTCGCATTCAAATCATCCATACTGACAATTTCTTTCTCCCCTGTATCCCGTCTGGCAAGGACCACTTGATTTTTTTCGATGTCTTTCGGCCCGATTTCAAGGCGGAGAGGAATGCCTTTCATTTCATATTCATTGAATTTCCAGCCTGGCATCTTATCACTTGCATCAATATCAACGCGGACAGTTTTCTTCAATGAATCCCTCAATTTGTATGCCCGGTCCAAAACACCCTCTTTATGCTGGGCGATCGGTACTATCATGACTTGTGTCGGTGCAATTCTTGGAGGCACTACAAGGCCTCTGTTATCCCCATGTACCATGATCAGTGCACCAATGAGCCTGGTTGTGATCCCCCAGGAAGTTTGGTGGACATGCTGCAGCTCCCCATTCTTATCGCTGTATTGAATGCCAAACGATTCCGCAAACCCTGTACCAAGATAATGGGACGTCCCTGACTGCAGTGCTTTCCCATCGTGCATCAAGCTTTCGATTGTATAGGTGGATTCGGCGCCTGCAAATTTTTCCTTTTCCGTTTTCTTGCCTTTGAGTACCGGCACTGCAAGATATTCCTCGCATACATTTGCATAGACATCCAACATCTTTAACGTTTCTTCCATCGCATCCTCTTCATCGGCATGGCATGTATGGCCCTCCTGCCATAAGAACTCCAATGAACGAAGGAACGGACGTGTTGTCTTTTCCCAGCGCACAACGTTGCTCCATTGATTGTAGAGCATTGGGAGGTCGCGGTAGGAATGAATGATGTTGGCGTAATGTTCACAGAAGAGAATTTCAGAAGTCGGCCTAACACACAATCGTTCATGAAGCTCTTCATCACCACCGTGAGTCACCCAGGCTACTTCAGGGGCAAATCCTTCAATATGGTCTTTCTCCTTTTGGAGAAGACTTTCAGGAATAAAGAGCGGCATATAGACATTCGAATGACCCGTTTCCTTAATTTTTCCATCCAGTACATCCCTAATATTTTCCCAGATGGCATATCCGTATGGTCGGATGATCATAGAGCCTCTTACAGAACCGTAGTCAACCAAATCAGCTTTTTTGACCACATCTGTATACCATTGTGCAAAGTCAGTTTCCATTGCCGTAATTTCTTCTACAAATTTCTTATCTTTTCCCATGTAGATCACCCTTCTTCCGTAATTAATTTGAACGCAAAAAAGCCCCGATTCATAAAGGGACCGAGGCTTGGTGGTACCACCCTTGTTTGCCAAAGCTATATATCATTGGCACACTCTTTTTGTTAACGGAACTTCTCCGCATGCATCTTCAATTGATGCTGAACTCCAAGGCAGGTTCAAATGCTGTCCCATAGGAATCTTTCACCACTCAATTCCCTCTCTGAAAAAGGTCTGCGACATTTTACTAATCCTTTTCAACGTTTCAATTATTTAGTTAAAAATTAATATATTCAGTTTTCCCAATAAAGTCAATAGAATTTTTATTTTTCAATAAAAAATTGAATTAAAAGTGCGATGCAAATCAAAAATCCAAAGATTGTGTTCGTTTGGGCAGTGGCCTTCATGGCAGCCATCATTTCCTTTGCGGATGTCCTTCCCTTAAAACCTTTAACAGCATCAATTGGTTTTTTAAAGCTCAAAAGTACAATGAGCAGCCAAGGAGAAGCAGCGTCCCAAATGACCAATCCAATGATCCCTGCATAGGCAGCGATAAACATGCCTGCAAGGATTACGACAGCACCTTTTGGCCCAATCAGGATGGCGAGCGTTTTACGGCCGAATTCCCTGTCTCCCTCAAGATCGCGTATATTATTTCCCATATTGATGGCGCCTACTAAAATAGCCACCGGAACGGAGATCAATATACTCTCACGGGAAACAAAGCCCGTTTGAATAAAAAAGGAGATGAGGATGAACATGCTCCCCATGAATAAACCGGCCAGCACTTCTCCAAAAGGAGTGTAGGCAATTGGCAGCGGCCCGCCTGTATATAAATAGCCGACAGCCATGCCGGCAAGACCGACCATCGCCAGCCACCAGCTGCTGTTCATACAGATGTACACGCCAAGCAGGATTGATAGTCCATATAGTAATAAAGCAGCATTTAAGATCGTGCCGGGCTTTAATTCCCCCTTTACGATTGCTCCGCCGATTCCGACAGAATCTTTCGTATCCAGACCTCTTTTGAAATCATAGTATTCATTAAATAAGTTCGTTGCAATTTGGATGAATAGGCAAGCCAGCATCATCGCCAAAAACAAGAAAAAATGGAATCTGGAATAAAAGAGTGCCAGGATGGTTCCTATCAGGACCGGAACAAAAGAAGCAGTCAATGTATGGGGACGCGTTAGCTGCCACCATATTTGCCCCCATTTCGGCCTTTCTAAATGTGAATTCATTTTTATTCTTCCTTTCACTTTCTGCAGGTCGATCATTCAGAAGTATTCTATATTGATTTAATCATGAATACACCATTCTATCAATGCAGAAACCTTTGGCAAAGGCGATTTCAAAGGTGGGGAAAATCCATATCCACTAAAAAGACTGGCAATAGCCAGCCAACTGAAATCCCTTATTCAACTACTAAACTTAACATATTTCCCGGATTCATTTTTCCGAAAGCATGGCACCAATCGCTCCTACAAATGGGCCTCTTTCAAGGAAATGAGGGGTGTAGTCCATCATTTTTCTGAATGTTGAAAGCCTTTTTCTAAAATATGTATTTCCTTCAATGGCCCCTCCCACAAACACGATGTCCTTGACTCCCTTGGACTGCGCCGCCTGAGTGGAGAGGAGTACGATTGTCTCCGCTGCCATATTAGTGACAGCAGCCATTTGATCTTCCTTTGAAAATGAATCCATTCCAAAAGCCTTTCCAAAGTTGGCTGCTGTCAGGTCACCCGGGATGGGCGTTTCATCTGATTCAAAAATATCACGCACTTGAAGATCCAATCTTCCTGTCTGCCCTTCTTCTGCAAGCTCCATTAGTTCATGAAAATTTGTGCTTCCGGTCAATAATCGGCCAAGACCGAGGATAGATCCTCCCCCAATTCCACTGCCAAGGAGCCTCTCCCCTTTTCCTTGATGGATATACTGAATGGATGTTCCTGTTCCAATCATGGTCAAGATGTAGGCATCCATTGCATTCTTTTCTTCTTTCAGCAAGAAATCTGTCCCGATTGCCGTGGCCTCAAACTCCGGAATGACCTCACTTCCTTGAAATTGATTTCGCAGCTTCTCAGCTTTACCTCCTGTTAAAACCACTTTATGTTTCATGCCGAGAAAAGAAATCCATTTTATAAAATCGTCTGTTTTATCATTACTGTACATTTTTGTATGAAGCATCCCATTTTCATGATAAGCAATCTTAACGAGCGAACCGCCCGCATCTATACCAATTTGTCTTTTTTCCATTTTTTATTCCCCGCCATTTTCTTCTGTCTCTCTTGTATCTTAAAATTCCATACCCTCTATGAATGTGGGTTGAATCAGCCATCTAGGTAATTCTGTTCCCGATCGTTAAATTCCTTCTCAGAGATTGGAATTATTAAAGGAGGCTATTGCTTCCTTCTCCCCCACCATCCTTTTGATTTAAAGTAGAAAGCAATGCCCGCACCTATCCCTGCCATCAGAATCAATCCATATAAGTAGCCGTATCGCCATTTCAATTCAGGCATGTTCATAAAATTCATCCCATATAAACCTGCTATGAAGGTCATAGGGATAAAAATGACGCTGAATAAGGTCAATGTTTTCATTATAGCATTTGAATGATCAGCTTTTAGGGTCATCTGTAAATTGAATATACTGTCCAAATTCGCTCTAAATCCATCAATTCCATTGATGACACGTGTGAAGCTATTATTCAATGATTGAAAATAAAATCCTGCATTTTCATTTATGAATGGAAACTCAGATCCTGCCATCGTTTCCATCATATTTCCCTGCGCTTCGATTCCGTTTCTCAAATGATGAAGAGTCCTTTTCCAGCGATACACTTTCCGGGCAATCCCATTATCAAATGGCTGATCAAAGACATCTCTCTCAAGCTTTTGGATAGAGTCGGCAATTCGATCGATCATTTTTAAATCTACCATAGTGACTTTATTAAATATATGAAAAAGAATAAGTCCAACAGATTTCATATGCTCTGGATTCTGCAGCAAATCGGGCATTAACTGTTCCAGCAGCCCTATTTTTTCTTCCTCTTTTGTGATGACAAAATTCTCTCCTGCGAGGATGGTAATTTTGGCTTCTGTAAAATCATCCTGTATGGCAAACAGCGTCATGACGGCTACATTTTTATATACATTCACCTTGGGGATATCATCAAACTTCGACAACTCTTCCTTTGCCAATGGATGGATATCAAGGCTTTTTAAAAATAAGTCGAATTTATCCTTCTTCTCTGGTTTAAAATGAATCCATATGATATCTTCCTTCGAGTCAGGAAGCTCTAAGCTTTCTTCTTCCCTTACACTTTGATCTTTCGAGGAATATTTCAGCATATACCCAACTCCTTCCAAAACCACAATGATTCTATCCTTCATTATGTGGAGAGTTTATAAATACCATACTTAAAGGCAAAAAGAACGCAGCAATCATTTTGCTGCGTTCCCCTGCTACCCTATAAATCTGAATTCTGTATAGCTGCCACTCTGGCTGCTGATAACCTCAAGTCGTGCATCGATGCGCTCCTTTAATTCAGGAACATGTGAAATGACTCCGACAAGCCTTCCACTGTTTTGAATATCCATTAAAGCATCAATGGCATTATCTAATGACTCGGGATCCAATGTACCAAATCCTTCATCGATGAACATCGTTTCCAAGGATACTCCCCCAGCATGCTGCTGGACCACATCAGCCAGACCTAATGCAAGAGCCAGTGAGGCTTTAAAGCTTTCTCCCCCGGATAGCGTCTTTACATGCCGTTCCTGACCGGTATACTGGTCAAAAATCAACAGCTCCAGTCCGCTCTGGACATTCCCTTTCGATCTGTCTGTCTTCCTTAATAATTGATATCTGCCGCTGGTCATTTTTGAAAGTCTTCCGTTGGCAATTTTTAAGATTTCATCGAGGAAAGAAGCCAGGACAAACCGTTCAAACGTCAATCGATATGTGTTTTGGCCCCTTGCCATATCTGAAAGATGACCAATCACTTGGTAGCGGTTTTCAGCTTCCTTCATCTCTGAATGAATCTCACTGACTTTAGCTAAAATCGATTTATTTTCTTTTATACGGATAGCAAGATTCGTCAATTCATCCTGCTTTTGCCCAAGTTCGGAAGAAAGCTCTTTAAAGGATTCCTGAAGCGCTGCCAAGTCTGGAAGGATCTTATCCTTTAGATTAAGAGCAAGTTCATGGAATCTGTCCGTAACAGAACGAAGCTCTTCTCCGTAATCCTTCACTACTTTTTCCAATGCTTGTATTTCTGTTTCAGTCTGTTTGGCATCCGCATACTCCTGATAATTAGCGAAACCTTGTTCTTCAAGCATCGTTTTAAAATTTTCACGTTCTTCTGTCAGTGATTGTTCCGATTTATTGACAGCTTCATGTAAATAGTCCATCTTGGATTGGATGCCTGAAAAAGTTTCTTTTAATTCCTGATGGCTCTTTCTGGCATTTTCCATTGCCTGTTCAAGTGTTTGCTTTTGATTTATCGCTTCTGCTAATTTCATTTGAAAGACATCCATACTCCGAAGCTCCTCTGGGATGCTTTCCTTTAACCTCTGCAGTTCAGTCCTCTTTTCTATAAACCTCTCGTTTGACAATGCATGGAGCTTCTCCAATTCTTCTAAACGCTTCTGCATTTCCATTCTGGCAGACTCCACCGCAGCTATTTGCTGCTTGATTTTTTCATCTTCTGCTACAGCTGCATTCACTTTTTGGAGATTAGCTTTTAAGGATTCCTTTTTGTCTCTTATCTCTTGTTGGATGATGTCAATGGAATCCATTTGAAAATGAGGAATGAGTCCGGATACTGAAACCTCCATTTCATTAATCGATTCTTGCAGCATTTCCATTCTTGCTTTTGCTTGATAAAGCTCGTTTTCTACTTTTGCCTTATCTGATTCTGCCATTTTGACAGAATCCTTTGCTGCATTTAAATCGGATTCTGAAGGAATGTTTTCATCTATTTCAGCAGGTTGAGGATGATGGTTCGAACCGCAAACTGGACATGCATCTCCATTGACCAATTCCTTCGCTAATAACCCTGCTTGACCATGCCTCCATTTATTCTCCAAATAGTTCAAAGTATCTTTGGCATCATCAAGGGTTTTGGAAAATTTTTTTACCTTTTCTTCTACAAAGATGACATTCTTTCGATTTGCACCGTTTTGAGTGATAGAATTAGTCAGCTTGTCCAAAAGCTGAAGTTGATGATCCAGCTTATCTGTTTCAGCGGTGTATTCAAGTTTTGCATAGCGCGCTTTTTCCACTGATTCTTTTCTTTCTTTAAGAAATTCCGAACGGTCATCAAGTTCTTCCAATGTTTTTTTACTTTCATTAATCTTTTTGAGTGCAAGCTCTTGCTCTTGCTGTAATTTGATGGTTTCAGAATGCAGAGAATCAAATATCTTGATTTCCTCTTTCAAATTATTCAGGTACACAACCTTTTCAGCTGCCAGATTTCTTTCAGCATCTCTTTTTTCTTCTCGAATATAGTTTTCCAGGGCAGCTTCAAGAGCCTTTTCAATTTCTATTTTTTGTCCCTTAATTTGATTTAACCGATTAACATTCTCATTATAGTCTCTCCGAAGTCGATGACAAAGTTCTTCTTGCTGCTGCAAACGGGCGGCTTTATAAGCAGAGGCAATGTCCTGTTTCTTCTTTTCCATTTCATCTTTCTTTGATTCCAATTCATTCTTCCTTGTTTCGAATTCGTTTTTTTGCTTAGCTTGTTGGTGCAGATTCTCCGCCTTATAAATGGTCTTCTGCAGTTCATCCCTTTTATTTTGAAGTCCTTCCACCTTTTCTTTCATAGATATGGACTCCACTTCCATAACTTCAATCGCTTTACGTGCCAATGGAATAATTAAATGATCATTTAGCTGTTCTTCTTGAATCGCAGCTTCTAGTTCAGTATCATCCCCTGAGTGCAGCTGCTGCAGCAGACTGTTTCTTTGGACAATTTGTCTTTCCACTGTCTTTTTTAACTCGGCTGCCTCCTCCTTAAGCTTTTCTTCTATTTTTTTATAAAATTCAGTATGGAAGAGCCTTTGGAGAATTTGCTCCTTGTCTTTACTGTCAGAAACAAGCAGTTTTCGGAATTCCCCCTGTGGGATCATCAAGATTTGCCTGAATTGATTCGCATCCAGCTGAACGATTTCTTTTATTTTTTCATCGACTTCCCTCACGTTCGAACCAAGGAGCTTTTGGGTGCCGTCTTCTTCTATCTTAAATAATTCCGCTTTTGCGCCTACAGTTGTAAAACCTTCCCCACGTTCTTTTTTCTTGTCTTGTTGTGGAGCTCTCATGATGGAATAAGTTTCGCCGCGCAATGAGAAGAGCAGGGAGACTTCTGTTGGAGTCGAATCGTGAGAAAACTGGCTGCGCAGATCAGGACCATTTCTATCGTCGCCGCTTGCTTTACCGAAAATGGCATAGCTGATTCCATCAAAAATGGTTGTCTTTCCAGCTCCGGTTTTCCCGGAAATCACAAACATCGTCCTATTTTCAAGTTTCGTGAAATCTATCATTTCAGTCCCTGCATATGGACCGAATGCCTGCATAGTAAGCTGTAATGGTCTCACTTCCGTTCTGCCTCCCCTTTTACGACTGATATCACTGATTCCATGATTTCTCTCTTTTCCTCTGAAAAATCAAGTGTTGTCATTTCTTGATAAAAGCTTTCAAAAAGCTCCAACTCTGATTTTTTCTCGCTTCTTATGGATTGGAATACCTGCTTCTGCTTCATATCCATCACATCGATTTTCCTTTCAAGGTGAAGGACATTCGGATAGATTTGCCTCAATTTATTGATGGGGTCAATTAATGCACCTTCATCATGGAGGGTCACTTTTAAATAATCATCAATTTTTTGTTTTTGGTAAAAAGCCGGATCGAGCAATTCCTCAAGACATCCCTCAATTTCCCTCATATCCCTTGCAGGAGAAAGCAGGCGTTCTTCGATATTGATGTCCCCTTTTGAGTCAACATGGATAATGGAAACACTTTTCCTCTGCTTTGCTTCTGAAAAGGAGTATTTCAATAGAGATCCAGAATACCGGACACTATCATGTCTTAGAGCGTCAGGGCTATGCAGATGTCCCAGCGCTGCATAGTTGAACAGACTAAATAAATCGGATGTAACACATCCTGATCCACCCACTGATAAAGTCCTCTCAGATTCGGTTTCTTTTCCACCTAATACAAAGGCATGCCCTACAAATATATTAGGACTGTCCAAATCAATTTGGCCTTCTATTTTGCCGATCACTGATTTCATTGCATCTTGATGAGAATGAATGGATTCATCCTGCAGAATTTGTCTGACGAGCCCCGGTTCTGCATAAGGGACCAGATGAAAATATACATCATTAAGCCTGATGGGGCTGAAATCATCAGTCAATTTCCCTTTTAGATAAAAATGGCTGTGTTTATACCAGGACGTACCGAACGAAAGGCGTTCTGCACTATCATGGTTGCCTGAAATGGCAATAATCGGAGTATTTAACTCGACGTTGATTTTAAATAGGATATCATTCAGTAAATCCACGGCATCAGTTGGAGGAATGGAGCGGTCATAAAGGTCGCCGGCAATGATGACGGCATCCGGTTTTTCCTCCTCAACGAGTTGAACAAACTGCTCAAGGACTACCCGCTGTTCTTCTGTCATATAAATGCCATGCACCAGCTTTCCTAAATGCCAGTCGGCAGTATGTATAAATTTCATAAACTATCACCTCATGTTTCTTATTTGATTAAGCGCTCTTTATTTGTCCACTTCTGTTTTAAGGTTTATGACGATTACTCCTGCGATGATCAATATAATTCCTGCAAGGGTAGCCGTACTGATTTTTTCTTTCCATACTAAGACCCCTATGATGGCTGTGGCGGCGGTTCCTGCTCCTGACCAAATAGCATAGGCAATACTGAGCGGGATCATTTTCAGCGAAAGGGATAGAAATAAAAAGGCAGATGCAAATCCCATGAGGACACCGATTGCCGGTCCTGCTTTTGTAAAGCCATCCGAAGCCTTCAGCATAGATGTACCGAACAATTCAGAAACAATGGCCGCAGCCAAAAAAATGTATGCTTTCATTTTATCCCCTCCAATACCCCATATCTAGTATACTGAAAAACTCTCAGAAATTGAGATTAAATAGTTCAACTACAATGCTTATTATCAGGTAAAATAGGATTATGAATTTCTTTATGCGAGGGATGTTTGTGCATCGTATCAAAACGAAGAAAGAGAAGAAAGAAGGATTTTTCTTTTCACTTTTAGAAGAATTCTTTTGGGAAGTCCTAATAAATGGTATCTTGTTCCTTTTCCGAGCCATCGGCCGCCTATTTATCCGTATCATCAGCTCCTTTTGGAATTAAGGCAAAAGAGAAGCGGTTCTCCGCTTCTCTTTTTGTCATCATTCATCTTCTCACATTTCATCGAATCTCATTTTCTTTTTCTTCATCAGATATTGAAGTGCTGTTTTGAAATTTGAGTGTGCTGTGAATGGGAAAGCTATTCCCGAATCAATAATATCCCTGATGATATGTGGCGCAAAGCCCACATATAGTGGTTCCACTCCCATCAATTTCAAAGAATGCGAGATATCTGAAACCTCTTTAGCCAACTGGCCGTATCCAAGCTCTTCTATTTCTGAATGTCCGATCCCAGTAAAATCTATGATGGCAGTATCAATATCCTGTTCATAGACTGAATTCAAGATTCTTTCCCTGACATTGCTTAGTCGATTTTCATCCAGTCTCCCAGTAAGAGGAACCAGAATGGTGCTTGGGACAATGGAAGGGATAATTGGTGCTGAAATATCCTGCAGTATTTTTTCGTATTTTTCAATCTTCCGTTCGAGTTCCTGGACATATTCTTGGTTAATCAATACTATTGCTCCTTTTATACATAATATGAATAGTATGGCTCACTATGGCAGCCACTTCTTGATTATCCCATTATACCATTTATGATAGTCATTGATGAACCAATTGCATCAATTAAGAATTTTATTCCATTTTTTATCATTCAAGGATATAATATGTATTTGCTTAGAATCATTTTTTTGTTTGTATTAGGGGGGCTTTTAATGATAGAAGTAAGAAATATCAGCAAGCAATATCGGTTGTTCGAAAGGGACCCCGGCTTAAAAGGGGCAATTAAAGCATTATTCAAACGGAAATATATCATCAAAAAAGCCGTAAAGGATATCAGCTTCTCTATCCCAAAAGGGGAAATCGTCGGCTATATCGGTTCGAATGGGGCAGGTAAATCCACCACCATCAAAATGATGAGTGGAATATTGACTCCTGAATCAGGAGAGGTCAAAGTCAATGGCATCATTCCCTACAAGGACAGAGTATCCAATGCTAAACATATCGGTGCTGTATTCGGACAGCGTTCTCAGTTATTCTGGGATATTCCTGTGCAGGAGTCGATGGAGTTACTGAAGCATATCTACGAAATTCCGCAAGATATATTCGAGCGAAACATGAATCAGTTCAAGGAAGTTCTAGACTTGGAACCCCTTCTCCCCATCCCTGTCCGCCAGCTGTCTTTAGGGCAGAAAATGAGATGTGAACTTGCAGCAGCCTTTCTTCATGATCCTTCTGTCGTTTATTTAGATGA
This sequence comes from Falsibacillus pallidus, assembly GCF_050990905.1. GTDB lineage: Bacteria > Bacillota > Bacilli > Bacillales > DSM-25281 > Falsibacillus > Falsibacillus pallidus_A. The sequence goes on along the minus strand of NZ_CP158866.1, from coordinate 1,641,895 downwards.
GCCTACCATCGGCTTGGATGCCTCAGTAAAAGTAAAAATCAGGGAATTTGTAAAGAAAATGAATAAAGAACATCAGACTACAATCATCCTGACCACACACGATATGCAGGATATTGAAGAGCTTTGCAGCCGCATCATCATCATTGATAAAGGGACGATCATTTATGATGGTTCACTGATAGAGTTAAAAGCAAGCACCAGATATAACAGGACCATTCAGCTGGAATTGGATCAAAACGAAACTGATTTTCACCTTCCATCCAGATTGCATCACCAAGTGGCTGTAGAGAACCAGGAAATCGAGTCTTCAATAGCACTTCATTATAACAGCCTTGCTATTTCGGCTGGAGAAATCATGAAAGAAATCATGAATATGTACCAAGTAAAAGATTTTACAGTCACAGAACTCGGAATAGAGGCAGTGGTGCAGGAAATATATGAACGGGGGATGGAGCCTTGCGCAAGTATTGGGAACTATTAATCTCTCAAATCAAAGTGGATACTGCGTATATGGCTTGGTATTGGGCTGATATGTTCTCATCCATCCTGAGGCTGTTCATCATGTATTTCTTCTGGGCAGCTGTCTATGAAAATAAGAGTGACTTTTCCGACATCTCTTTCCAATCCATGATCACTTACGTTGTCATTGCCATGATCATGGAGAATTTTGTGACAGGACCCGGGAATACTTTAGCGCATAATATTAAAAACGGGGACATTGCCCTGGAACTCCTAAAACCTTATGATTACTTGACGAAACTGGTCTTTATGGACTTCGGCTCAAAGGCAAGCGCTTTATTCAGGGCCTCTATTCCTGTTTTCATCATCGCTGTACTGTTTGTTCACGTGCAGACCCCTGTCTCATGGGCCAGTTTCCTCTTATTCATTCCAAGCGCAATAATTGGCATGCTGATAGGAAGCCAAGTTGATCTCACCATAGGCGTCCTGGCCTTTTGGACAGTCAATGTATGGGGCTTGAGAGTACTCAGGGAAGCCGTTACAAAATTTTTCTCAGGAGCATTGATTCCATTGGCTCTCTTTCCAGAATGGTTCCAACAAATCAGCAACTACCTGCCATTCCAATCCATGATCTATGTACCGGTAGCCATTTATACAGGACAGATCCCTTTAGGACATGAGGCAATTTTATTGGTCTTCATCCAATGCGCATGGCTCCTGGGCATCTATTTCCTTGTCAGGATGGTATGGTCGCTGGCAGTAAAAAAAGTCACAGTCTTCGGAGGCTGACATGTTTTATAAAATAAAACGTTATTCTTTTCTCTATTCAAAATATTTCTCTAACCATCTGAAAGTGATGATGGAGTATAAAGGTGATTTCATCATTGGCATGCTGTCTGTATTTATCCAGCAAATCACTTCTATCTTTTTCTTAAAAATCGTATTTGATCACATTACAGTATTAAAAGGCTGGACGTTTTACGAAATTCTCTTTATTTACGCCATTGCTTTTTTGGGGAGGTCCATCCATCATATATTCTTTGACAACCTTTGGACCGTAGGATGGCAATACATTCGCTCCGGCACGTTTGACAGATTATTATTGCGGCCGGTCAATCCATTGTTTCAAATCATCTCAGAACGTGTCCAGCAGGATGGTTTTGGCCAGCTGATTATCGGAATAATCATTTTAGCCACCGCCAACAGCCACTTAGACATTCATTGGACAGCAGGTTCAATTTTCATGCTTGTCCTGTTCATACTTTCAAGCGGAATGATCTTTGTCGCTTTAAATTTATTTTTCATCACATTTTCTTTTTGGATGATTGATAGTCTGCCCATTGTCGTTTCTATATTCCAGTTCAGTGATTTTGCACGGTATCCTGTTTCCATTTATCCAAAATTGTTGACGATCGTCATAACCTGGTTGATCCCTTATGGATTTACTGCCTTTTATCCTGCTGCTTATTTCTTTGAGAACCAGGAATATCATCTTTACGCAATTTTGACACCACTAATTTCTTTTGCCTGGGTGCTCCTTTCCTATCGTTTTTGGTGCTATGGCGTTAAAAACTTTGCAAGTACCGGAAGCTGAAAAAATCCCCCTGAACCTACTATTTTTGATCAGGGGAATTTTGTTTGTTTAATTCTACTATTCGCAAATGGATGATATAAAGATACCCAAGATGCATAAAAAAATCATTGCCTCCGCACGGTTCTGCCTGCATGATTTTAAGAATAATTGCAGCTTCTATTTCCAGCTTCCCAACGTCTTTGCAGCGTTGTATTCTATCATAGAATATAGCCAATCTTCCTTCCTCCTACTGTTCGCTTTCTAATAATCTATGTAGGGGAAAGGTCAGTCGTATAGATGTATTATAGTGTTCAAAAGCACATATTATTATTAAGATTTAGAGCGTAAATAAAAAAGGACCCCCTGCATATGCAGAGGGTCCTCAATAATTAGTTAACGTCGTTTGTGATGCTTGCAGTTGTCAATCCTGCTTTTTCAAGGAGAGAACCAATTTTTTCATCTGCAGATGCTAATTTTTCATTAGCAGCATCAAGGTTTGCGTCAGCGCCTTTTTTAAGCTCTTCAGCTTTCATAGAATAAGAATCTTTAAGATCAGTCAAAGCTGCTTCTAAATCAGATTTGTAATCTTTTAAAGAATCAGGAACTGTTACTTCACCGATTTTTCCGGCAACCGCTTCAGCAGAAGCTGCAGCATTTGGAGCCATAGCTGCTAGATCTTCTTTTTTCGTATCTTCTTTTGCAGCAGCTGCTTCATAATTTTGAAGGTCAGTATCAGCTGAATTAATAGTACCAGTCAAGTTCATGTAGAAATCAATCATGTCAGATTGAACATTTTCTTTGCTGGACTCAGCTGTTTCAGTATCTTTTGTATCTTTCTTGTCTGTTGATTTTTCTCCATCACTTGAACAGCCTGCTGCTACAGATACTGCCAACAATAGAGTTAAGCCTAACCACCATAATTTTTTCATAGGTGATCAACCTCCATTTCCCTTTTTAAATTTTTTCCCTAATCCCTGGTCGCTTCTTATCTATGTAGAAGTCCCCGATGTTCAGCAGAAGTTTATCCCCCCTGCCGAGATTCATCATATCACGGTGAGAAATAATGGTAAAGGAATATTTCATCAAATTCAAAAAGCTCCAATATTAAAAATATTTACACTATTCAACTAATTATTTCCAGCGATTTCACCTTCTCTTCCCCTCATAAATCACTTGTCTTCTTAATTCAATATTGTCTATAATAATAACGACAATATAGGAACGTGAAATAATTTGAGGTGAAAAAAAGTGGGTACTACACTTAGCGGATGGTTTTTGATTTTTATCCTTTTCTGGATTGTTGTACTTGTCTCTTCCTTCGCCATCGGTGGATTTTTTATGTTTCGGAAATTTTTAAAAAGAATGCCGAAGCAAGATGGAAAATCCGATCTGGATTGGGAAGAATATTATGTCAGTCAAACAAAACAGCTATGGAAACAGGATAAAAAAGAATTGCTGGAAGAGCTCGTCAGCCCGGTTCCCGATTTATTCAGGGATGTTGCCCGGCAGAAGATTGCCGGAAAGATAGGTCAGATAGCAATAAATGAACAAGCAGATGCGATTTCAATGGACCATGTCATACGCGGATATATCGAGGCAACCCCGAAAAGAGATCATAAATTTCTTAAAAAAAAGCTCCAAGAATTAAATATTGATTTCCATCCTTACAAACACCTTTTCTAAAAGGTGTTTTTCTTTTTGTAAAAAATTATATACGAAGTGAATGGATTTATTGTAAAATTTTACTATATAGAGAAACTGGGGGTATAAAATGAATCCACAAACAGATAGAAAGTCCACGTTTTTTATTCCGGGGGGAATCATCATTATATTGTCTTCTTTGATTTCACCCCTCTTCCTTGGAGAAATGTTAAGGGAGATATTTTATAAACCTGAAAACACATTTGTATTCGGCTCAAGTCCGATGACTTATATTGTGTTTACAGCCTCAATCGCCCTGATAGGGGTTGGGATGCTCTTCATACCCATTCATTCCATAAAAAAGTGGATACCTGCCATAGTGATCCTTGCGGCAGTAGCAGGATCTTTTGTAAGTATCGATGAATATCATTACGGAACTGCAGATGGATTTTATTACAATGGTTTGCTTACCCTGAAAGAAAAAGAAGTGAAATGGGCAGACGTAAAAAAAATGGAGCAGGTTTACGTAAAAAAACGCGGGACACAAGTACCCAAGAAATTGATATTCAACTTAAATGACGGAGAGCAAGTAAGTTTTGACTTTGACAGAAGGCTATATGATTCCAGAAGAGAGATCGATGCTTATGTTACCTCAGCAGGAGGCAAATCCGTCATTGAAGTATTGGACAGTATGAAAGATGTGAAATAGGAAGAAATGAAAGACCCACTGTACGGGTTTGTACGGTGGGTCTTGATTATTGTATCGATTATATTGATTTTGTCGGAAATGGGCCATCCAGCTGGCCGAGCAGCTTCTTATATTGTAAATACATCGCCACTCTCCATGGAACAATCATGCCGAACGCCAAAATCCAAAACATGCCGCTCAATTGACCATAATCAATCGTTTTACTTAAGAAAGCTTTCATCACAAGCCGTATCAATAAGAGGCCGATCAATATAAAGGCAAAAGCTTTAGAACGTTTTAAGTAAATATCATTTTCTTTAATTTCAAATTTAGATGTTTTAATCAGCAATATTGAAAATACCATTCCTACCGTCACTGCTTCTAGGAGCTCAGCCAATGTCACCCTAAAGAACGGAAACAGAAACATCAATGCGCCCGTACTCATAAAAATGGGCGGCAGAATGATTTTTCGGCCTGATACTGGTTTTTTAGAAGCTTTCATTCGTACAAATATGACAAGGGACCCCATTAGTACAGCAATTATGGATGAGGCAATCAACATGTTCATCATCCCTCTTTCATCTAGTAAACATTGTATTTATTTGCTCCAGTTCAGCCTCTTCCTAAATTAATATAAGAAAAGACAAACTGCGATTTATATTATATCTCATTCAGGACAAAAAGAAAAACCATTCAGGAAAAAATCCCAATGGTCATTTCGTCAAGACAACACTCGGCTGATGGCTTCAACCACCCTGCTTTCATCAAAAGGCTTCACGATGAAATCCTTAGCACCAGCTTCAATGGCTTCCATAACTGTTTTCTGGACACTCATAGCAGAACATACAATGATTTTTGCTTTTGGATGTCGCTCTAAAATCTGTTTTGTTGCTTCAAGCCCGTTCATTTCAGGCATTGTAATATCCATTGTAACAATATCAGGCTGCAGTTGATCAAATAACTCGACTGCTTCACGGCCATTTTCGGCTTCACCGACTACAACATGCTCCGTGTTCTTTAACATATTTGCAAGTGTCATCCTCATGAACTTTGCATCATCTACAATCAATACCGTCGCCACTGATGATCCCCCTCGTATTCCCATTCGATGCGTTTCATAGTCAAAAAGTAATGATTATTTAGAAAAAAATACCACATCAATAAATATATCAAATTTTCTAACTCTTTATCAATACTTATTACAGAAAAATGAAATAAAATGACTAGAAACCTGTAAATCCTCCAGTAAGATAACTGAAAAGTCCTATAATGGCAGTCATCCAATTGAAAAATAAGACGATTCCCATAACAATCATGATATAACCGCCAATTTTCACGATTTTCATACTATGCCTTCGAATCCATTTCATCTTTCCGATAAAGAAGGACAGAATGAAAAACGGCACTGCAAAACCAAGTGTATATGCAATCATGTAAGCAATAGCAGATCCTGGATGAGAAGCAGCCATATAAATGACTGACATAAGGATCGGACCAGTACAAGGCGTCCATCCTGCAGCAAATGCCATACCAATAAGGATTGAGCCTACATAGCCTGCTGGTCTATTCTTGAACTCCAAGCGCCGATCCTTCATTAAAAACTCAGGCTTCAACAATCCAATGACCATCAAACCAAAAAGAACCATAAAAATCGCTCCGAATTGACGGATCAAATCCTGATAAAGATTAAAAAATCCACCTACTGCCGATGTCCCAAATCCGATTGCAATGAATATGGATGAGAAACCAAGTAAAAAAAAGAGAGTATGCAAGAGACTTCTCTTTTGCAGCATTGCATTTTCGGTTTTCAATTCGTTAACGGACATTCCAGTTATGTAAGATAAAAAAGCTGGGTACAGCGGCAGACAGCAAGGAGAAATAAAACTTAAAAATCCAGCCCCGAACGCTAGAAAAATAGTTACATCACTCAATCAAAACAACTCCCAGTATTTTCTTTGCCTTTATTCTATCAAACTTAATTGAAAAATATGTATTTATTAAATATGAAGTTTTTGTGGCAGTTGCTTCCTTTTCAAATTTCAAAAAACCGCTTACCAGTAATCCCAAGGGGTGAATCGACTTTTTCGTTTTTTAAGCCAGGTGAAAAATTTAAATCATTTCCCTTTAAAAAGTGTAAACAATTGGGTATACTATAAAAAACAAGTTACAAGAATTTGAAAATATGTACTAGATTAGGATATATTTCCTCTGTCCAGTGAAATACTTTTGGAAAGGACAAGCAGCCGTGTCTAAACAGCAATTACTTGATAAAATTGAACAAAAGCGTGCGGACTTGATTCAGATTGCTTGTGAGCAAGGACTAAATTCTACCCTAGCCATCGAGTATAGTCAAGAATTGGACCGCTTATTAAATGACTATAATCGTTTATTCTTGAGTTCAACTTCACAAAACAAATCTTATCTTTCCCCACAACCATTATAATCCAATATCAAAAGGCTAAAAACCATCAATAAAAGGAAGCAGACAATCCTGCTTCCTTTTTTATATCCTGTTGTGTTTCATTCTGTTTGGATCCATCTAGTGAGGAAAAGTGCCATTGATATATAGGTGAGAAATAGCAATAGTAGAAAGACAGGTACAGACAAAGAATCTTGAACGAGCATCTTTAACCCTCCTATTTTAATTGTTCCAAAGGTATCGGGAAGAGCAAAAAGAAAATGATGGCTCCCAGCAGAGATAGTGAAATGGCAAAATACGGCTTTCTATAATGGATCGTCAAAACAATGAACAAGATTAGATTAAGCCAAATATTGTACCAGCCTCCCCACCCATTTCCATACACATACATCCCTTTATGGGCAAAGAGTGTTTCAAGTACTGTAAAGAACACGACCCAGACAGCCATGTACAATGCCCTATTCTTTGTAGTATGCGGCAATCGCTGCAGATATATGACAAGTGCAGCCGGACAGATAAAAAATGTAAAGGCCAAGTTGATGATCGTATGATTCAGCCAATCAAGGGTGACACCCCTGAAGGCCCATAAAGTGTGCTGATAATAGAGCATATTATAAGTCATGTTGATAACAATAAAGAACAATATAGTTGGATACTGTTCCTTTACTGATTCCCACCGAATAAACTTATAAGCAAAAAAGCACCAAACAAGTATAACCAAAAGCAAATACATAGATATAGTCTCCTCAACAAAATAAAAACTACCTGTTAGTTTTGCCAAGATACCCAACAAATAATCAATCAAAATTATGCAGCAAGCAAAAAAGCACCCAATTGGGTGCTTTTTGCTGACAAATTCTATTTACATAGTGCTTGTCCTTATTGATGGATGATTACTTGGATTGTTTGTTCATTGCAGCCATCATTTGATTGATTTTCTTTTGGGACGGCTTCATACCCATTTGCATCATCATCATTTTCAGCATCTGTTCATTGATTGGTGGATTTTTCTTTAGGTAGCTCATCATGTATTTGCGAGCAATGAAAAATCCTAGCGCGACACCGACAAGCAATGCAAGGACGCCCACTAGAATAAATTGCCATAACATAGGATAATTTCCTCCTTCGTGTTGTCTACTTAACAGTGTACTAAACCACAAGACATTATACAATATATCAGTAATTTTTTCTCCTATAATTCATCAATTTAAACGTACTTTCTTTCTTTTATAGGCTTTACCCAGCCAAATCTTTGGTTTTCCAAATCAATTGCCAGCAATCGCCCATCGAATTGGCGCAGAACCTCGAAAAATGCAAATTCCGAATCATAGCTGCCCCAGGCGCATAATTGCAGAGATCTCTCATGCCAAAGCAATTCCGCTCCATTCACTTTCGTCGTCAAACCAACTTGATAGGAGCATCCATCAAACGAGAAATCTTTCCTCTTTTGAAGGTGATTGATCAATAACCTGTGAAATGGAAGAAATGGTATGGACTTCGTAATATAGTTCACTTGCATATCGAGAATCGTCTTTAATTCACCGATGGAATTTTGATGTTCATGAAACAATTGGTAGAACATTTTTTCCCTTCCGTAATAATGTCCGGCAAACTCATCCTCTATGAAATAAATTTGATAGGAACGCAAAATGAATCACTCCCAGCCATATCCTTTTTTTCATTATAGACAAGTGGCATCGTGGTGATTGTCATAAGCTGTCAACAACTTCTTACTAATTTTGTCGAAAGTATTAATATTTCCTAATTTATTCTTGTTTGAGGCGGCGTATTCCTTCTTTTTTATGTAAATGTTTGAAAATAATCCACAAAATTTCTCAAAAAAACAAGGCTGCATCAACAGCCCTTGTAAGATCGATCTATTAACTTAAAAATTATTTTTGAAGCAAGGCTTTAACACGCGCAACTACGTTTTCAACAGAGAAGCCAAATTCCTTCAACACAACATCTCCAGGGGCAGAAGCACCAAAGTGGTCAATGCCTAATACTTCCCCTTCGTCTCCTGTGTAGCGTTCCCAGCCGAATGGAGCAGCCATTTCGATAGCCAGACGCTTTTTAACGTCCTTAGGAAGAACAGACTCTTTATATGAAGCATCTTGTTTTTCGAATCGGTCCCAAGAAGGCATACTGATGACAGAAACATTGATGCCTTCTGAAGCTAATGCAGTTTGTGCATCAACGGCCAGGCTTACTTCAGAACCAGTTGCAAGAAGTAAAGCATCTGGTGAACCTTTACCTGCAGGTGAAACCACATATGCTCCTTTTTCTACACCTTGCTGAGCTTTTTCAGCAGTATTCTTTAATGTAGGAAGTCCCTGTCTTGTAAGCACTAGTGCAGTTGGGTTTTCTTTAGATGTTATCGCAATTCTCCATGCAGCAGCAGCTTCATTTCCGTCGGCCGGACGTATGACGGACAAGTTAGGCATTGTGCGCAAGGAAGGAAGCTGTTCGATCGGTTCATGAGTCGGTCCATCCTCTCCAACAGCCACACTATCATGTGTGAAGACATATGTTACAGGCAGTCCCATGAGAGCTGCTAAACGAATGGCAGGACGAAGATAATCCGAGAATACGAAGAATGTACCTCCGAAAACATTCACTCCACCATGCAGCGCCATTCCATTCATAGCCGCTCCCATAGCGAATTCACGAACACCAAACCAGATATTGCGTCCCTCAAATGTTTCAGGGGTAAAATCCTTCTCCCCTTTGATCATTGTATTATTTGAACCTGCAAGGTCAGCAGATCCGCCGATTAGTGTCGGAAGATTTTTAGCAATGCCATTTAATACCTCTCCACTGGAAGCACGGCTAGCTAATTTTGAACCTTCTTCATATACCGGGATATCTTGATCCCAGCTATCAGGAAGTTCTCCTGCAATTGCAGCTTTTAACTGAGCTCCGAGTTCAGGATACTCTTTTGAGTAGCTTTCGAGAAGATTCTCCCATTCTTCCTGTACTTTTTCCCCTTTGGATACAACTTCTTCTTTAAAGCGGCTGTATACTTCATCAGGAACATAGAAGTCTTCTTCAAATGTCCATTCGTAAGCTTCTTTAGTCAGCTTTCTTTCATCAGCGCCAAGAGGAGCACCATGAACAGCTGATTTTCCAGATTTATTTGGAGCACCATATCCGATGACAGTTTTTACTTCAATCAATGTCGGACGGCTTTCATCAGCTTTTGCTTCTTCCAATACTTTCGCAATAGCTTCCAGGTCGTTGCCATCTTCCACACGCAAGTATTGCCATCCATAAGCTTTAAAGCGGCCTTCAACACTTTCAGAGAATGAACGGTCCAGATCACCGTCAAGCGAAATATCATTGGAATCATAAAGGACTACAAGGCGGCCTAATTTCAAATGAGCTGCAAGGGAAGCCGCTTCTGCAGAGACACCTTCCATTAAGTCTCCATCACCACAAATGCTGTATGTATGATGGTTGATCACTTCGTATTGCCCTTTATTGTAGACACCTGCAAGATGACGTTCTGCCATTGCCATTCCTACAGCCATCGCAATCCCTTGACCGAGTGGGCCTGTAGTAGCCTCTACACCAGCAGTATGCTTATATTCAGGATGTCCAGGAGTTTTGCTTCCCCATTGTCGGAAGTTCTTGATTTCATCCATGCTTAAATCATAGCCGGAAAGATGAAGCAGGCTGTATAAAAGCATTGATCCGTGTCCTGCTGAAAGAACAAAACGATCACGGTTAAACCATTGTGGGTCTTTTGGGTTGTGGTTCATGAAACGCGTCCATAGTGTATAGGCCATTGGTGCAGCCCCCATAGGCATTCCAGGGTGACCTGAATTAGCTTTTTCGATTGCATCGATTGATAGCGTTCTTATTGTATTGACTGATAGTTGATCCATTTTATCAAACATGAAAATACATCCTCTCATTAAGGGAATTCATTCCCTACTATATTAAAACTCTTTTTTCGTTTTCTCAACTAAAACGTCTGACCTCTCAAATATACCAATAATTAGTATTTCTGATGACGCTATTTTTATGTATGGAGAAACACAAAATTTAAACTTACAGATTCCTAAAATGCAAAAAGCCGAGGTCTCCCCCAGCACACTTGTCAATTTAATTTATTTTTACCTTGAATGTCGCGGATTTTCTTTGGTGTGACATCCTCGCCATTTGGATCAATCACTCGAACATTTTCGATAGTATTTTTCATGGAAGAACGAAAGGATTCGAGATATTCCCTGCGCAAGCGAGATTGTTCCTTTGCTTCTTCATTTGAAAGACCTATCCCTTTGGATTTCTTGGACAGTTCATTGATGCGGGCAATCTTTTCCTTTGAAAGCATAGAAAAAGCTCCTTTTCAGTAATTTGGACTACCGACATGTTACTAAAAAAGGGCTTATTTTTCAAGCGATTCGTTTGACTCATCAATTTCTATAGCTTCCATATATTCTTTATATCTCCTATGTACCGTGGCTTTAGACACATCATATCCAAACCCTCTCATCGTAGCAGCAATTTCAGCAAAAGTAAGTTTACTGTTCCTAAGGCGGACTATTTCTGATATAGGAATCTCTTTCTTCTCTCTACCTTCTTCGTTTCCTCTATTTTTAAGGTTTTTTTGAGGCTTATACCCATTTGCCACTGCCCTTTTCATTCCTCGTTTTATTTTGAGGTTATGAATCTTACGCTGATATTCCTCTACCATACTTACGATCTGTAAAACCATAGAATCGGATTCTGAAAGCTGAAGTTCACCATTTTGTGCGAGAGTAAAGACTTTCACTCCGTCTTTCATAATACAATGCAGCAAAGCAATTTTTGCATTCCCTCTCCCCAGCCTTGTTTCATCCTGAATAAAGATGGCATGGACTTCCTCTTCCTTTATCAAATCGAGCATCTCCAATATTCCAGGACGCTCCAGTTGATATCCGCTTTCCTGCTCCTTAATTATCTGCAGAACATTATAGTTCCAGTTCCTTGCTGCATTCAAAAGTTCTTCTTCCTGCCTGGCAAGTGAAGTTTCCTGCGTTTCTTTTGTTGTACTTACCCTGCAGTAAATAATCGCATTCATAAGAATCTCCTTTAATTATTACCGTCCATGGCGATTTCCTTTATTTGAATGGAATCGCTGGCGGGATTGATTTTTTTTGCTGGAATGACGATGGTATCCCCTGCGTTGATTACGTATGATTTTAACCCATTTTCTTTTTGGACCCAAGAAATAAACTGAGGAACGCTCATATCCTGTCCATCAGCATAATCTTCGGCAATAGTCCATAGCGAATCTCCGTCATTGATGACGATCTCTTTTCTATTTGTGTCTTCATTTCCGGAAAATAGCACAAGGCATGTCATTCCGAAAAACATAGTCAATCCACATAGAATAATTGTATAAGAGTATTTTTTCCAAAGTAGTTTTATCATAGCAAATTCCCTCCGAGCAAATATATGTTCGTTTTGTTAATTCGATTATAGAACGCCTGTTCGGAGAAGTCAACATTTATTCGAACTTATGTTTGCATTTTTAGGGAGAACATGCTATAGTCATATTAAGAAAATGGTTAAAAGCGAGGTGCAGCAATTGACGAAACTATCGAAAAGACAGCATGACATCCTTTCTTTCATTAAAGATGAGGTTCGTGCAAAAGGTTATCCACCATCGGTCAGGGAAATTGGCGAGGCGGTAGGGCTGGCGTCCAGTTCAACTGTCCACGGCCACCTTGCAAGATTGGAAGCCAAAGGCCTGATTCGCCGGGATCCGACTAAGCCGCGTGCAATTGAAGTTCTAGAACTTGAAGAAAACTCAATTCCAAAGCCTAATGTCGTTACAGTTCCTTTAATAGGTAAAGTTACAGCCGGTAATCCTATCACTGCCATCGAAAATGTAGAAGAATATTTTCCTTTGCCTGAACGTCTGGCACCTGCAGATGAGCCGGTCTTCATGCTTGAAATCATGGGAGACAGTATGATTGACGCAGGTATCTTAGATGGAGATTTAGTTATCGTGCGCCAGCAAAAGACGGCGAGGAACGGTGAAATCGTTGTTGCAATGACAGAAGAAGATGAAGCGACCGTAAAACGATTCTTCAAGGAAAAAGACTTCGTCAGATTGCAGCCTGAAAACCCCTCAATGGAGCCAATCATATTAAACAATGTCTCTATTTTGGGAAAAGTCATCGGTGTATATCGCCACATACACTAAAAAAAGGATGAAATCATTAATGATTTCATCCTTTTTTATGACAAAAATGATTATTGATCCAACAATCCGAGTCTGTCCAAAATCACCGCTAATTGCCCCCTGGTCACTGGTTCATTCGGACCCCAAGTCCCGTCCGTATGCCCTTTCATTACTCCAGATTTTATCGCTTTTTCAATAGATTCTTTAGCCCAATGTCCTTCGTAGTCTTTTTTCTGCTCGGCCACAGCTTTCAACCCCTTCCCATCATCTAAATCCACGTTCCCTTGGATGCCTTTAACCGAGCCCTTCTCAGTATATTGCCAGCAGGTATACTCATCCCACCTGGAAAAGGAAGGCTCGCTTACATCGTAATGCGCAATCCATAATGGATATTTCGTCAGCGATTCCAATAAATAATTCTTCTGAAAATAGGAATATGAATATATCATTACCATTCCCAAAGACATCCGGACAGTTTCAAGCCATAATCCAGCAAGCTTTGTCAGCTGCTCAGCTTTTAATCCTGCTCCAGTGGTTTCAATATCATAAACATAAGGAAGATCAGCAGGCATATTTCTCACAGTATTGATGAAATGCCTCGCTTCACTTAATGTATTCGATTCATCTATCGGTCTGGCAAAGTGATAGAATCCTACTTTTAATCCTGCTTTTTTAGCTCCCAAATAATACTCTGCTACCTTTGGATCCACATAGGAACTACCCTCTGTCGCTTTCAAGTAGACAAATTCGATTCCATCTGATTTTACTTGATTCCAATCATTCACTTGATTCCAATGGGAGACATCAATGCCTTTCATGCCATCTCCTCCACTCATCCTTTGGCTTTATAAGCTTGTATTATATTATGTTGAAACAATCACTTTGAATCAGATACCGGTCTATACCAAAAAAATAGGCTCCCGGGGCAGCCGGGAGCCTAATGCTTCATTAATACATTTGCATATATTGTTCTCTTTCCCAAGGATGAACTTGAGTGCGGAACATATCCCATTCGATTTCTTTTGCTTCGACGAAGTGTTCGAGGATATGACTTCCAAGCGCTGCTGTCATCACTTCATTTGATTTCAATTGTTCCAGCGCTTGATACAGAGTAGCCGGCAAGTCTTCAATTCCAGCCTCGACTCTTTCTTCTTTATTCATAACATAGATGTTGCGGTCAATCGGAGCAGGGGCAGCCAATTTATTCTTAATGCCATCAAGACCTGCTTTTAATAAAACGGCCATTGCTAAATAAGGATTCGCTGCAGGGTCTACAGATCTCACTTCTACACGTGTGCTCAATCCTCTTGATGCAGGAATTCGGATCAGCGGACTGCGGTTTCTAGCAGACCAGGCAACATAGCAAGGTGCTTCATATCCTGGGACAAGACGCTTGTATGAGTTTACTGTAGGGTTTGTGACAGCTGTAAAGCTTTTCGCATGTTTAATGACGCCTGCAATAAAGTGATAAGCCGTTTCACTCAACTCCAATTTTCCTTTAGTATCAAAGAATGCATTTACACCCTCTTTGAATAGAGAAAGGTTGCAGTGCATTCCAGAGCCATTTACACCGAATAATGGCTTAGGCATGAAAGTGGCATGAAGGCCATGTTTGCGGGCAATCGTTTTAACAACCAATTTAAATGTTTGAATATCATCGCATGCTTCAAGTGCATTGGCATATTTGAAGTCGATTTCATGTTGTCCTGGTGCTACCTCATGGTGAGACGCTTCAATTTCAAATCCCATTTCTTCAAGTTCAAGTACGATATCACGGCGGCAGTTTTCGCCAAGATCTGTCGGAGCCAAGTCAAAATATCCACCATTGTCATTTAATTCAAGAGTAGGTTCACCCTTCTCATCAAGTTTGAACAGGAAAAACTCCGGTTCAGGTCCAAGGTTGAAGTTTGTGAATCCAAGCTCTTCCATTTCCGTCAATATTCTTTTCAGGTTATTACGAGGATCTCCTTCGAATGGCGTTCCATCCGGATTGTAAATATCGCAGATTAAGCGTGCAACTTTCCCTTTTTCCGCTGTCCAAGGGAATACTACCCAAGTATCCAAATCAGGGAAAAGATACATATCTGATTCTTCGATGCGAACAAAACCTTCAATGGATGAACCATCAAACATCATCTTGTTGTCAAGAGCTTTCCCTAGCTGACTGACGGGGATTTCAACATTTTTAATTGTTCCCAAAATATCAGTGAATTGCAGACGAATGAACTTTACATTTTCTTCTTTTGCTAATCTTTGAATGTCTTCCTTAGTGAATTTAGCCATTGAAGATTTCCTCCTTAGAGTTTTCAATTAATTTATTAGTGAAAAAAGCGCGACATGTCACCTTGTCTGAGGGAAGACCTATTGAATCTTCCTGCTTGCTGCAATTCTGCTCTCAGCAGTTTCCGAAGTTCCTCATCAGATAAATCACGTCTTGCATTTTCAGCTTCTTTGTTGGAATGTTCCATTATGACAGCTGTTGATTTCACTTCAAAAATTTTCTTGATTCCCGCCATATTGATTCCGTTATCCAAGAAGTCTTTGATTTCAAGCAGCTTATCAATATCATTTAAGGAAAAAAGGCGGCGATTGCCTTCGGTCCTGGCGGGGGAAATCAGCTCATGCTCTTCATAATAACGAATTTGCCTTGCAGTCAAGTCTGTCAGCTGCATGACGATCCCCATTGGAAATAGAGGCATTGTCCGGCGAATATTACTATTGCTCATATCCCATTGACCCCTTTCAAATCCTTAACTTATGAATCATTATATGCCGTGTTAGATTTAATGTCAATGGGATGTTAGGTTTTCTAACATAAAAAAATCAAAAGAAAAGGATAGCTTAAATCGGCTATCCTTTTGTCTTTATTATAATTACCTTTTATAAAGCAATTAAACCTTTTTCAACTAATCTGTCCACCGCTGAGCTTACTGCGATCTTCACATGAGAATAAGTGATTCCGCCTTGTACATAAGCCACATAAGGAGGTCTTATCGGACCATCTGCAGTCAATTCGATGCTTGCACCTTGGATGAATGTTCCTGCAGCCATGATTACATCGTCTTCATAGCCCGGCATATAATTAGGATATGGCGTAACATGTGAATTGATTGGAGACGCATATTGGATTGCCTGGCAAAATTGAATCATCTTTTCGGCATCATCGAATTGGACAGATTGAATAAGATCCGTCCTTGTGCTATTCCATTTTGGTGAAGTGTTCATACCAAGGCGTTCGAGAAGGGCCGAAGTAAACACAGCTCCTTTTAAAGCTTCACCAACTACGTGTGGTGCTAGGAAAAACCCTTGATACATCTCTTGCAGACTGTATAATGAGGGGCCAGCTTCCGCTCCGATTCCAGGAGACGTCATCCTATAGGAACAGGCTTCAATTAAATCAGCCTTCCCGACAAGATACCCCCCAGTTTTCGCAAGGCCGCCGCCCGGGTTTTTAATCAATGACCCAGCCATCAAGTCTGCTCCAACATGGCAGGGTTCTTTGCCTTCCACAAATTCCCCGTAGCAGTTATCAACGAATACAACAACATCAGGCTTGATTTCTTTTACAAACCGTATCATTTCCTCGATCTCATTTATCGTATATGATGGACGTGTTGCATATCCTTTTGAGCGTTGGATCCCAATCATTTTAGTAGAAGGAGTTATCGCTTTCTCCACTGCATTGTAATCCACTGCGCCATCTTCTGAAAGTGGCACGCTGCTATAGCCGATGCCAAATTCCTTTAATGACCCAACTCCACTTCCCCGGATACCCACAATTTCTTCAAGTGTATCGTAAGGCTTGCCTGTAATATACAGCAAGTCATCCCCAGGTCTTAATATCCCGAATAATGCGATGGAGATTGCATGAGTTCCTGAAATGATCTGCGGACGGACCAATCCTGCTTCCCCGCCGAAAACCTCTCCGTATATTTTTTCTAAAGTATCACGGCCAATATCGTCATATCCATATCCTGTTGTAGGGATGAAGTGAGAATCGCTTACCCGTTTATCTTGAAATGAAGTGAGTACACGAAATTGGTTTTCTTCCGCCATGCGGTTAATTTCTTGATGAATCTGCTGTATTTGTTTTTCTGTTTCCTCGATAATTGGCTTCAATTTTTCCCCGTGTTTTAAAAATTCAAACATGATGTTCTCCTTCTATCGCTTGTATCGTTTGATCGCACCTGTAATCGGGTGATCCAGTAATGAATACCCCTTGGTAAAATATCTTTGCTCTTCTTCCTGAAAGTCAAGCTTCCTCAAGATGGTCTCACTTTTTAGCTGCGAAAGCAATTTTCCTTCAGTTGATGGAATCCATGCTTCATATTCTTCCATCAGTCTTATGGCCATCTCTTCTATTTTTATCAATAGAGCATGACGATCGTTTTCATTATAAGCACTAATCTTAATCTGCTGTGTTTGGGAAGAAGGAATGAACCCTTCATGAATTTGATCGATTTTATTATAAACAGTCAATTGCGGCAAATGGTCCATCTCCAATTCTTTAAGGAGACCATTCACGGTGCTTTGGTGATTTTCATAATCCGGGTTGGAACTGTCTACAACATGAAGCAAGAGATCCGCTTCCTTCACTTCTTCTAGAGTGGATCTGAATGCTGCAATAAGAGTGGTAGGCAAATCTTGGATGAATCCCACAGTATCAGTCAGTAAAGCCGTATAACCGCTCGGCATGACCATTTTCCGAGTCATAGGGTCCAGCGTGGCAAATAATTGGTTTTCTTCATAGGAATCAGCTGCGGATAAACGGTTGAATAAGGTGGATTTCCCAGCATTGGTGTACCCCACCAATGCAATCTGAAATGTTTTATTCTTTTTTCTGCGCTCTCTGTATCTATCCCGGTGCTGGACAATTACCTTCAATTGGTTTTTTATTTCATCAATTTTCCTGCGTATATGCCTCCGGTCAGATTCCAGCTTCGTTTCACCCGGGCCGCGCGTTCCGATACCCCCACCAAGGCGCGACAGTTCAATCCCTTTCCCGCCAAGCCTCGGCAGCATGTATTGAAGCTGAGCAAGTTCCACTTGAAGCTTCCCTTCTTTGGAGCGGGCTCTTTTCGCAAAAATATCCAGGATCAACTGTGTCCGGTCAATTACCCGGCAATTTAATTCTTTTGATAAATTCCTCATTTGGCTGGGGGAAAGTTCATCATTAAAAATGATGAGATCAGGCTCCAACTCTTCTTCGAGTACGGCCAGTTCTTCCAACTTTCCTTTGCCGATGTATGTGGAAGGGTGGATACGATCCCTTTTTTGGGAAATGGAAGCTACGACTTCCCCATCAGCTGTTTTCGTCAATGAAGCCAGCTCTTCCATCGAATAGCTGAAGCGTTCATCATTCTCATTTAACTGGCATCCGGCAAGAATGACTTTTTCATGAATTTTTTCTTCCAAATAGCATCCTTCTTTCTTGCGATTTACTAATCTTCATCTTATCAAAAACATGTTAAAAAAACGAATCTTTCTTTTCTTACTAAAGGTTTCAAAAAAATGGTTGAATTCTTCTAAACACGTGGTAAAATCAGATTTGGCAATCGATGGGCATATGTAACATAGATATTTTGCAAAGAGTAGGAGAAACGCCATGACATGGGAAGTATTAAGCATCATTGGAACCATTGCTTTTGCGGTTTCAGGGGCATTTATAGCTATGGAAGAAGAATATGATATTTTAGGTGTATACATATTAGGGATCGTTACCGCTTTTGGCGGAGGCGCCATCCGGAATTTACTGATCGGGGTGCCCGTTTCCGCCCTCTGGGAACAAGGGATGCTTTTCCAAATTGCGATGCTTTCAATCACCGCTGTTTTCCTCTTTCCAAATGATCTATTGAAGCATTGGAAAAAATGGGGAAACTTTTTTGACGCAATCGGATTATCTGCATTTGCCATTCAAGGTGCACTGTATGCAACTGAAATGCATCATCCATTGAGCGCTGTGATTGTAGCAGCAGTATTAACCGGGAGCGGAGGCGGAATTATCAGGGATTTGCTTGCTGGAAGGAAACCGATTGTTCTCCGTTCAGAAATTTATGCTGTGTGGGCTATCCTATGCGGAGTTGCAGTCGGTCTGAAGATGACTGACTCTCCTTTGGAACTATATGGACTATTTTTAATCACAACCTTGCTCCGTGTACTTTCATATACTTACAAATGGAAGCTTCCTAATAGACCATTCAGAATGAACCAACCTTTATGAATAAATCACAGCAAAACGCGGCACCAAGCGAAGCCGCGTTTTTATTCGTTATCAGAGAAAATTAAGTCATTGCTCCTTAATGTTATCAAATCATGCCGATCGAAACCATTCTGCATCAACAGCCTCATCGCCTGTGCCCGAATTGATTTTTCAATGATATTTCTCACGTAGCGTCCATTGGAAAAACTGGCAGGCGAATAAGAATTCTTCACCTCAAAAAGATGTTCTCTAAGTCTTCTTTCTGCATCATGGCTCAGTACATATTCCTTTTCACTCATCATACGCTTGCCAATCTCCATCAGTTCCTCGACCGAGTAATCAGGAAAACTGAATACTAAAGGAAACCGGGAATGCAGACCTGGGTTCAAGCTTAGAAAATATTCCATTTCCCTAGAATAACCCGCCAGAATTAAAATGAATTCATGTTGTTTATCTTCCATATGTTTAACGAGAGTATCAATTGCCTCTTTCCCAAAATCTTTTTCTCCGCCGCGGCCCAAAGAATATGCTTCATCAATGAATAATATGCCGCCAAGTGATTTTTTGATCAGATCTCTTGTTTTTTGAGCAGTGTGCCCAATATATTCACCGACCAGATCCGCTCGCTCCGCTTCTATTAAATGACCTTTGGACAGCACATTCATTTTTAAGAAAAGTTTTCCGATTAGTCGTGCTATCGTTGTCTTGCCTGTTCCCGGATTCCCTTTAAACATCATATGGAGAGCTTGCTTTCCAGCTTTCAACCCCATTGCTTCTCTTTTCTTATTAATATATATCCAGGCATAAACTTCTTTTATCATCTGTTTCATATCTTCCATGCCGACAAGTTCGCTTAATTCCGATTCGATTTCCCGCAGTGCAGCATGCTCTTGAGAAAGAGATTTTGGCATTACCTCTCGTTTATCAAGGGATTTAACCGCAGTCGATTTCTGGGAGTTCAATACGATGCTGATTTGTCCGTTGTTTTTCATACGGATTGGCTGATCCAAAGCATTCACCTCACATTCCAAACATTATACGCTTAAAGTGGACGATGGGTGACACCCGCCCATTATCTCTATAACTATTTACATTTTAAAATAAGTTTTTTGTCATAATATGCGCTTTCCCGAGAAATATGGGCATACTTAAATGCGCTGGTTTTAAAAGTTCCTTCCTTATCCTATTCTCCAATTTTGCCATTCATGCATTATTCAATCTCACTGGATATCTAGATTCCCTAGCCATATAAAAAAGGCCAGGTCATGATTGACCGGCCCTGTATCGCTTTATTATTTATTGCTGTTCATCAAAATTCAATTGGACATTGCGCTGTGGAGCGAATGTAGAGATTGCGTGTTTGAACACAAGCTGTTGTTTGCCCTCGCATTCGAAAAGTACTGTAAAACTGTCAAAGCCTTTTACTAATCCACGAAGTTGGAAACCATTCAACAAGAATACGGTCACTAGTGTACCGTCTTTTCGTAATTGATTCAAAAATTGATCTTGAATATTGATAGCTTGTTTCATGTAAAGTCCTCCTCTTCTATCTCTAATATTATCTATTCGATTTTAAAGCAAGCTTTCCTGCAATAAAATCAGAAATTTTACGGAAATTTTTCTGTGAATCTTGTTGATTTGTTACATCAAACCATTGGACATCCATTTTATTGCGGAACCAAGTCAATTGCCGCTTCGCATATCGTCTGGAATTTTGCTTTAGATTTTCAAGCGCATCATCAAGCGATGATTTTCCATCCAAATATTCATAGATTTCTTTATACCCAATTGCCTGGATAGACTGGACATCCCGAAGATTTATCTGATGAAGTCCTTTGACTTCCTCAAGAAGCCCCTCATGAACCATCAGGTCTACCCGATGATTGATTCGCTGGTACAGCAGATCCCTGTCCATGGTCAATCCTACAAGCGCTGTATCATAAAGCATCTCGGAATCTTGGCTTTCCTGATACTCCGACATGGTTTTTCCGGTACAATGAAAAATTTCCAATGCCCGGATGACCCGCCTTACATTATTAGGATGAATGTTTTTTGCACTATGAGGGTCAATACCCTTTAAGTCTTCGTATAAACCATTTGATCCTTCTTTTTGTGCTCTCTGCTCCAATTTCCTTCTGAAGCTTTCATCACCAGGGGCTTCTGTAAATTGGTAATCGTAAAGAACTGCTTGTATGTATAGCCCTGTCCCTCCAACAATCATCGGCATTTTGCCGCGAGAATGGATTTCATCAATTTTTTTGCGGACGATCTGCTGGAATTCAGCTGCAGAAAAATGTTCGCTTGGATCTTTTATATCCAGTAAATGATGGGGAATCCCCTTCATCTCCTGATTCCTAATTTTTGCTGTCCCTATATCCATGCCCCTATAGACCTGCATGGAATCTCCACTGATGATTTCACACCCAAATTCCTTGGCGAGTTCAATGCTCAGTGATGTCTTGCCTACTGCTGTTGGTCCGATCAGTACGATCAGTTTCTTTTTTTCCAAAAAATTCACTGCCTTTGTTGCGTTTTCACTATCGTACCATAGAATTGCCCGTCAAAGAATACTTAACTATTATGTTCCACTTTTTAAAAAGATAAACCTTCAAAAAGAGGGATATATGCATAGCAGCATATACCCTTCTTTTGTTTGGAAAAGCTTATGGTTTCAGCGTCAGATCTTGTCCCTTTTTAATTTTTCCATCAGTTCTTGTTGTATGATAATTCCCATTGATCCAATCATCTATTTGATCATGATACCATTCACTTTTAAAATGCCCCGACTGTCCAGGTCCGACAATATGGTAGGCCTTCGACATATCCGATGTATCAATGACAAATCTCCATGATGCTCCGTGGTCGACGATTCCATCCTCTTCATAGCTGGCAGCCTGGACTGTGACTTGGCTGCCGCCGATAGGAGCGGGCTTTTCATGATTGAAGAAGTAAGCTAGAATGCCGGATGCCTGTGAAACAGGGTGTTCAAAATAAAGTTTGTGATAATCCCCCCATACCCATTTCTCAGGATTATTTCCATAATCATCAGAAAGCTGATCCAATACATTTTTCAATGAATTGGCCAGCAGGTTTTCTATGCCTCCGCGATCTTCCACCCAGGAACTATGTTCTCCTTTCAACGATTTCCTCAAAATTTCATCGGTAACAGACTGGCTTCCATCAAATAAGTCATACATGTCTACTGGAATTTCTTTCCCGTAAAGCACTTTCGGAATCTCCTTCATCCATAGATTGAAAATGAGGGGTGCTGCCTCATCCTTATCATCAACAAAATTCCAGTCCCCAAGGATTTTCAGTGCCTGTTCAGCAGTTTTTGATAATTTCGCGTCTTTCAGAGCGTCCAAAAACTGAGGGATGAATTCCCGTGCATATAAATTTGTTTTATCCATCTGCAGGGCTTCCATATCTTTAACGCTGATTTTCTCCTTGCTTTTCAGCACCTCCTGGATCCTCATCTGCCGGTAAGGCTGTGCCCAAGTATTGCTTATATGGTATGGATAGTCGTCGGAAACTACCTTATTGTTGGCGGAAGAAATGAATCCTTCCTTTGGATTCACGGTTTTGGGAAGTTCATCATACGGGATGAACCCTGTCCATTCATATTCATCCGTCCAGCCAGGGACTGGAAGAAGGCCATCCCCTTTTTTTCTGATTGGGATTTTCCCATTTGCTTTATAAGCGATTGTTCCATCTTCTGAAGCAAATACAAAGTTTTGGGTCGGTGTCTCGAATTTTTTCAATGCTTCTTCGAACTCTGGCCAATTATTTGCTTTATTCATATTTAGAATGGCTTCAAGTTCAGATGAAGGATCCAGAGCCGTCCACCTCAAAGCAAACGAATTTTCTCCATCAGGCTGATTAGCAAATTCAGAAATAATAGGACCATGCCTTGTTATTGTGACTTTATATGGAATGGTTTCCTCCCCATTGATACGGATTGGCTCATCTATCACTTTAGCTGTTTCCCATTGACCATTGTATAAGAATTCATTTTTATTTTCCGGATTTCGCTTTTCGATATATAAATCCTGTACATCAGGGCCAGTATTCGTGACTCCCCAAGCAATATGATCATTGTGGCCAAGGATAATACCTGGAACTCCTGCAAAAATGACACCGCTGACATTCAACTTATTTGTCTGAAGCTGCATTTGGTACCATATTGCTGGCGTGGCCAAAGATAAATGAGGATCATCTGCAAGAAGCGGCTTACCTGATACACTCTTATCCCCGCCTACTACCCAGTTATTGCTCCCATTGAACTCAGGTGGAATGACACTTGCTGCAAAGCTGTTTTTAACGTCCAGATTCGTTCCTTTTAAGGCTGAGATGATGGTAGGGGCATCCTCGGGATATGATGGAAATAATTCTTTAGCTTTGTTTTCAGGCAGATTCTTTAACGCCCAGTATCTGAATGCCTGCCCCTGCCAGTGGCCCCCTAAATCAAATGCCATGTATTTTCCGATTGTGAGGGAATCAACCGGGGTCCATTTTTCCGGTTTATAACCCAGCAATGTAAATTCAACTGGCAGCTTTTTTGCCGCGGAAGCTTCTTTTATGTAGGCATTAACACCTTCCGCAAATGCTTCCATGACAGACTTTGCATTTGAAGAATAGTTAGGGTAAGATGCCTCTGCTGCTCTTCTGAGACCTAGTGTCCGAAAAAATTTATCACGATCGATTGTCGCTTTGCCGATTACTTCACTTAATCTGCCTGAAGCCTGCCTTCTGCTCAAATCCATCTGAAAAAGTCTATCCTGAGCCTGTACATAACCTTGAGCCATATAAAGATCATGTTCATTATCGGCTTTCAAATGCGGAACCCCATTTTCGTCCCGAATCACTTGCACAGCACCATTTAACCCTTTGACATGGATTGTTCCGGATATTACCGGCAGAGACCGGGATGTGTAAACGTTCACAAAAACAACTCCACTTATCCCAATCAAAAATACGATGGCGGCCCCCCATATCCCAATGTTTCTTAACGTCTTTTTTCTTTTCTTCTGAATGACTGCCTCCATACCCGCATATTCCCCCTTCTTTTCTATGTAATTTATTTGCTATACATATGGAAAATCCTTCTTCTCGTGGGGTTCATCCATAAAAAAAGAAGCCCTGACCAAAAATTGTCAGGGCTTCTTAATCATTATTGTACATCAACCGGTTCTACTGCATCCATTAATTCTTTTTCTAACTCAGCAGTATATTGTGCATACTCTTCCTGCTTCCATCCTAATGTTTTTGCCATCTGATCAATGACTGGTTTTTTCCATTCATTCACCCAACTGCGATCAAAGTATAACGCTCCTGTACGGCGAATAAAGAAATCTACAGGCTTATAGACCATTTCATGATCAATGGAATACTGAAGGACTGCATAAATATTTGCAGGAAGGTTCGATTTATTTGTTTTCACATATTTTAAAATGATTTCGGCATTAGTACCGTATTTTTGAGCAATTTCCCTTCCTTCCTCAACTGTCAATCCCGCCGATGCAGCTTTGGATACAAACGATTCAACAAATCTCCCCATTTGAGATGAACCTCCAAAGTCCCCCCCGGATAGCGGAAGGTGCTTTGTTTCACACCCTTTAAATTTCCGGCTGCCTGCTTCCGTAATTCTTTCAGAAACCAAATCGACCACTGTTTCCGCCATTTTCCTGTAGCCGGTAAGCTTTCCGCCAGCAATTGTGATGAGGCCGCTTTCCGCTTCCCAAACTTCATCTTTCCGTGAAATTTCAGAAGGATCTTTGCCCTCTTCATATATGAGCGGCCTTACACCAGCCCAGCTTGATTCCACATCTTCTTTTGTTACTTTCACATCAGGGAACATGAAGTGAATGGCATTTAAGATATAATCACGGTCCTCTTCTGTCATTTTAGGATTTGCTTTGTCCCCATCAAAGAATGTATCTGTTGTACCGACATACGTCTTTCCATCACGAGGAATGGCAAAGACCATCCTTTTGTCAGGTGTGTCGAAATAGATCGCTTGCTTCAATGGGAATTTTTCCTGGCTGATGACAAGGTGTACTCCTTTTGTAAGGCGAAGCTGCTTATTATTTTTTGCATAGTCATTCCCCCTGACTTGATCGACCCAAGGTCCGGCAGCGTTCACAACCTTTTTCGCCTTGATAGGGAATACTTCTCCGCTAATAAGATCACCGATGTGCGCACCTATAATCTTTTTATTTTGATAAATAAATTGATTGGCTTTGGCATAATTCAATACATGCGCGCCTCTCTTGACCGCTTCCTTCATAACTTCTATTGTAAGGCGTGCATCATCTGTACGATACTCGACATAATAGCCTCCCCCTTGCAGCCCGTCTTTTTTGACCAACGGTTCTTTTTGGAGTGCGGCTTCACGGCTGAGCATCTTTCTTCTTTCGGATTTTTTGACACCTGCAAGAAAATCATATACACGAAGGCCGATTGAAGTACTGAATTTGCCGAATGTGCCTCCTTTATGAATCGGAAGCAGCATCCATTCAGGCGTGGTGACATGTGGTCCATTTTCAAAGACGATGGCCCGTTCTTTACCGACTTCTGCCACCATTTTCACTTCAAATTGCTTTAAATACCTTAGTCCGCCGTGAACAAGTTTCGTGGAACGGCTTGAAGTTCCTGCGGCAAAGTCCTGCATTTCCACCAATGCAACTTTCATTCCCCTTGTGACCGCATCCAAGGCAATCCCTGCACCAGTGATCCCCCCTCCTATTACAAGCAAATCGTAAGCATCCTTTTTCATTTTTTCAACTGTTTCACTGCGATTTATATTAGAAAATGTTTGACTGTTCATTTCTCTAACCTCCTAGTTGTCTTACGGCAAACAAAAAGAGACCACAAACTGACATTATGGAATGGGTGCCATAATGCAGTGTGGTCTCTCCTGTTCTCCAACCGAATTATTAACTTGATATTATTGTAGCATATATTTTATTTAAATGCCATAGCTGCATTCACAGCTTTTTTCCAGCCATCATATAAACCTTCTCTTTTATCTGCAGGCATTTCTGGTTTGAAAGATTTATCCAGATTCCAGTTTGATGTAATTTCATCTTTACTGTCCCAGTAGCCTACTGCAAGACCAGCTAAATAAGCTGCTCCGAGAGCGGTGGTTTCGTTGACCTCCGGACGTTCAACGGGAACATCCAGCAAATCGCTCTGGAATTTCATTAAGAAATTATTCTTTACAGCGCCGCCATCTACTCTCAAGGTTTTTAAAGCAATCCCGGAATCTGCTTCCATCGCTGTCAGGACATCTTTTGTCTGATATGCTAATGATTCAAGTGTTGCACGGACAAAATGCTCTTTCGATGTGCCCCTCGTCAATCCAAAGACGGCTCCGCGAACATTGCTGTCCCAATAAGGCGTCCCCAGCCCTACAAAGGCAGGTACAACATATACACCATCTGTGGACTCCACTTTTTCTGCATACCCCTCACTGTCCTTTGCATCCTTCAGCATCCTTAACCCATCCCTTAGCCATTGGATGGCAGAGCCGGCGACAAAGATGCTTCCTTCTAAGGCATATTCCACTTTCCCATCAATGCCCCATGCGATAGTAGTCAATAGACCATTCTCGGAATCAACTGCATTTTCACCCGTATTCATCAGCATAAAACAGCCCGTACCATAAGTGTTTTTTGCCATTCCTTTCTCAAAGCAAGCCTGGCCGAATAATGCAGCCTGCTGATCACCCGCAGCTCCGGCAATCGGGATTTCCTGACCGAAGAAATGGTGTGTTACCGTCTTTGCGTATATTTCAGATGACGGCTTGACTTCAGGAAGCATGGATTTAGGGATTGAAAGAATTTCCAAAAGTTCTTCATCCCATTTCAGTTCATGGATATTGTACATCAACGTCCTTGATGCATTTGAATAATCTGTAACATGCGCCTTGCCTCCTGAAAGCTTCCATATCAGCCAAGTATCAATAGTCCCGAAGAGGAGTTTTCCTTCTTCTGCTTTCTGGCGGGCTCCATCTACATGATCAAGTATCCATTTAACTTTTGTACCGGAGAAATAGGCGTCAATCAAAAGACCCGTCTTCGCTCTGAAAGTATCATTATAGCCTTTTTCTTTCAAATCATCGCAAATCCCGGAAGTTTGACGGGACTGCCAGACGATTGCATGGTATACGGGATTACCGGTCTCCTTATCCCAAACAACTGTCGTTTCCCGCTGATTGGTGATTCCAATGCAGGCGATTTGCTCCGGTTTCACTTCAGATTCAGATAAAACGGTTGCAATGACTGCCAGCACTGAGCCCCATATCTCATTTGCATTATGCTCCACCCAGCCTGGTTTCGGGAAGTATTGCTTGAATTCCTTCTGCGCAACATGGACAACTTCCCCTTTTTTATTGAAAAGAATCGCTCTTGAACTTGTAGTGCCTTGATCTAATGAAAGAATGTATTTTTCCATGATAAAATCCTCCTCAATTTATGCAGTCAATCTTTTTTCTTTAATACCTTCTTTTTCACCTTTATCTAATAGAAGAGATACTGCTAATACTACCAGTATTACAGCCAATATCCACCATAGTGCCTGTGTCATCTTCCCTTCAAACACTGCTTTGTAGAATACCCCTCCAAAAGAGCCTCCTAAAGCTGGACCGACAACTGGAATCCACGCATAGCCCCAATTGGAAGTACCTTTCCCATGAATCGGCAAAAGGAAATGTGCAATTCTTGGCCCAAGATCCCTTGCGGGGTTGATCGCATATCCTGTAGTCCCGCCAAGAGACAACCCAATGCTTACAATTAAGAATCCTACGATAAATG
Organism: Falsibacillus pallidus; assembly: GCF_050990905.1. Lineage (GTDB taxonomy): Bacteria > Bacillota > Bacilli > Bacillales > DSM-25281 > Falsibacillus > Falsibacillus pallidus_A. The sequence goes on along the minus strand of NZ_CP158866.1, from coordinate 1,613,928 downwards.
GATTGAGGCCATCAGTAAACTTATTCGCTCCGATTGATAAAATTCCTACCACAAGAACAAAAGTACCAATCATTTCACTAAGCAAGTTGGAAAAATAATGTGGAATCGCTGGTCCAGTCGCAAATACACCCAGCTTGACTCCAGGGTCATTTGTCGCTTTCCAATGAGGCAGGTAATGCAGATAGACGACTGCTGACCCAATCATTGCTCCAAGGAATTGCGCCAGAATATATCCTGGTACATCCTCCCAAGGGAAATCTCCCTTAAATGCCAATCCTAGTGTTACTGCAGGATTTAAATGAGCTCCGCTATATTGGCCGACAGCATACACACCTACAGCAACAGCGAGCCCCCATCCCATCGTAATGACGATCCATCCTGAATTTTGTGCAAATGATTTTTTTAAATTCACTCCTGCGCAGACGCCTGCACCCAATATGATTAAAATGGCTGTTCCAACCAATTCTGCTAAAAATGGCGACATACTAATCCCCTCCAAATAAGTAATTCGAGCTGCTTGATTAATTTGTTTGCTTGTCCGTTTTAATGCAATAAAAAAGAGAGAATCACACAGCTTGCCCACTAGTAAGGCAATGTGTGATTCTCTCAATTCTCTGTCACGGACTATTAACTTGCTTTTATGGTACATCATAATGAAAACGTTGTCAATTCATTAATTAAAGGTTTTATTCACAAAAATTAACAGAGTGAATTACGAACTGCTGAATTTGTCCCAGAGCATAAGATTGGAAGTTGTAACGGCTGAAGCACCGGCTTCTATTGCCTGTTCAACTTCATCAACGTGATCGATCAGTCCGCCTGCGAATATAGGCTTGCCGGTCCGCTCATGGATTTCTTTGATTACTTTAGGAATCACGCCAGGAAGCACTTCTACGTAGTCTGGATCCGTCTTCGCTATCAGCTTGATGCTTCTTTCCAATGCATGTGTATCGAGGATGAATGCCCTTTGGGTGGCGTATACCCCTTTTTGCCTTGCTTTTGTTATGACGCTTCCTTTAGTGGAAATCAATCCATATGGTTTAAGTTCCTGGCAAATATATTCAGCGGCAGCTTCATCGCTGCTTAATCCATGAATTAAATCGACATGGCAGAACATTTTTTTATTATGTTTTTTTGCATGACTATAGACGCTCTTCAGCATTCCGACATGCAAATCCAAAAAGACCCCATATGTATATGGCGAGTCGATCATTTTTTCAAAATCTTTCATTGACCGGATGGCAGGAATTATTTTTTGTCCGTGAAAACTCACATCTATCACCCTAACATTATTGAATTTTCTACACCTCATCATACATACATCCCGCTCGAATATCAATTTTTTCATCTGCTGGATGGATATTTCCAATAAAAATAAGGGTGCATTTTTCATGCATCCTTATTTTCTGTAAGTATTTTATGCTTTGTCATATGTATGCTTTTGCATTCTGCTTGCCAGCCAGTAAAGAAAATCAATTTCTTTTGCGTACAATGGCCTTTTGAGTTCTGTTTCCATTTCCTTTTTCATTAAGAAGAAATCAACCTTTTTTCGAATCACATACCCACCCCGCATGATTGCTTTCTACTAATTAATTTACTATAACATGTGTTGGTTTTCCATAATTTTCTGAATTAATTTAAAAAAGAGGAGCCTAAATCAGCCGGCTCCGCTTTTCTTATGATCCAGCTCCAGCGCCTAGCCCCTCGAGTCATAAGCCGTACCTCTACGGAAATCAGGATTTCCTTCGAGTTCCGTCTTATGCTGGTCGGGGCTGTTCGAGGCGCTTCCGCTTTTCTTTGTCCAGCTCCGCCGGCTAGAGGCTGGGAGGTTTCCTTCAGCACACTTACGATAAGTCAACATCGGTTCGCTGCCGCTCACCGTGTTTCCTTTATCTCGTGGTGCTTCAGTCCAACCTCGGCGCCTCTGAACAGCCGGCTCCACTTTTCTACTCACATAATCCTTTTAAACATCTTTTCCATTTCGTATACCGAATAGTGGATGATGATTGGTCTTCCGTGGGGGCACGTGAATGGGTCTGAGGTTTTTCTGAGTGTATCTAGTAGTGCTTGAATTTCATCATTCCTTAGATGATGGTTGGCTTTGATCGATGCCTTGCAGCTCATCATGATGGCTGCCTCTTCTCTCAGCTTTTTAACGTCGACTTTTTTCATGGATAACAGCTGTTCAATCATTTCCTCAATGATTTCTTGTTCTATTCCCTTTGGGAACCACTGAGGATGTGAGCGGACGATATAGCTGTTTTGACCGAATGATTCAAGAAAGACGCCTACTTTCTCCAGCTCCCCTTTGAACTCTTCTATTTTCATGCATTCATTCAATGAATATTCAAAGGTTAATGGAACAAGCATTTCCTGAAGTTCGTTCTCGACTTGTCCAACCTTTTCCCGAAAATATTCATATTTAATTCTCTCTTGTGCCGCATGCTGGTCGATGATATATAAGCCCTTTTCATTTTGAGCCATAATGTAGGTTCCGTGCATTTGGCCGATTGGGTACATCGGCGGGACCCTTGATGGTTCAACAGGTGGTTCAACAGGTTCTGAACCTTCCTCGTGAGAAGGAAAATCACCATAGCCCTCTTCAAGAATTCCATCTTCTGTCAGTTCTTCATCGAGGTAATCATCCTCAGAATGCATAGGTTCTTGCACAACCCCTTCTTTAATAAAAGGTTTCCCGGCGTCTATCGTAATACCATTACCTTTGACAGGAAGACTTGTGGTGTATTCCTTTACTGGTTCCTTGCCTGCATCCTCAGGATCCGCCCATTGCAGGACAGATTCGTTTCTCTGTGCCGGCTTCCCGCTCTCTAAATGATCGAGCTCCAAAAACGTCTGCTCGCTTTTAGGTTTTTCTTTTTTCGTTTGAATCAATCCGCTTGGAATGAGCTCCTGTCTTTTGAAAGCTTTTTTTATCGTTTCTGAAATCAGGGTATTCAATTCCAGCTCTTTACTCAGCCTTACTTCCATTTTTGAAGGATGAACATTGACATCAACAAGAATAGGGTCCATTACGATGTTTAAAACAACGATTGGATATCGACCGATTGGTAGAAGGGTGTGATACCCTTCCTGAATCGCCTTGACAAGCGGATAGTTCTTAATGAACCTCCCATTGATCATTGTAGAAATATAGTTCCTTGATGCCCTTGTGACCTCCGGAAGGGAAATGAATCCCTTTACCTTGAAATCCAATGATTCAGCTTCGATAGAAATCATTTTTTTGGCCATATTCAATCCATAGATCGAAGCCAGCACCTGACGCAGATCTCCGTTTCCATTTGTTTGAAGGAGCTGGCGGCCATTATGTCTCAGTCTTAATGAAACCTCAGGATGTGCCAATGCAAGGCGATTGACCAGATCCGTGATATTCCCCAATTCCGTATGAATGGATTTCATGTATTTTAAACGGGCAGGCGTATTAAAGAACAAGTCGGAAACGGTAATATCCGTCCCTTTTCTGGCTGGTGCCTTTTCATGTGCTTTCATTCTGCCGCCTTCAAGATGGATTCTTGTCCCCGATTCGTCCCCTGTACTTGTAATCATCTCAAAAGAAGAAACAGAGGCTATACTTGGAAGGGCTTCGCCGCGGAAACCGAGGGTTCTGATCCGGAAAAGATCATTTTCATCTTTGATTTTGCTTGTTGCATGCCGTCTGAATGCTGTAAGCACATCGTCTTCCTGAATGCCATCTCCATTATCAATAATCCGGATTTTACTGAGCCCCGCTTCCTCGATATCGATTTCGACCACTTTACTATTGGCATCGATGGCATTTTCAACAAGTTCCTTTACGACTGAAGCAGGACGTTCAACTACTTCACCTGCTGCAATCTTATTGGATAATGCATCATCCAATTGAATGATCTTCCCCATAATTCCACCTCCCGTAAACAGTCGTCAGATTTTATTTCAATTTTTTCTGCAATTCAAATAAGGCATTCATTGCTTGCAAAGGATTCATTTCTAAAAGGTTTAATTTCATCAATTCATCCACAATTTTCTTTTCTTTAGATGCTGATTTTGATTCAACTGGAGGAGAAAAGAAGGAAAGCTGATCATTTTCCTGTGAATATTCCTCCCGCACTGCCTCTTTTTGCTTAGGAGATGTTTTGCCTTCATCGCTTTGATTTTCCAGCTGCATCAATATATCATTTGCTCTTTGGATCAATTCTTTCGGCAGCTCTGCCAATTCCGCCACGTGGATTCCATAACTTTTATCCGCCGCACCATCTTTGATTTTATGAAGGAAAACCACTTTGCCGTTTTGCTCTACTGCACTGACATGAACATTTTTTAATAGCGGCAATTCCTCATCAAGGATCGTTAACTCATGGTAGTGAGTTGAGAATAACGTCTTTGCTCCGATTCGTTGATGAATATATTCAATGATTGCCTGAGCCAGGGCCATTCCATCATAGGTGGAAGTTCCCCTCCCGATTTCATCAAAAAGGATGAGGCTGTCCTTCGTTGCATTCGTGATGGCATTCTTTGCTTCAAGCATTTCCACCATGAATGTACTCTGTCCCGAAATTAAATCGTCTGCTGCACCGATTCGAGTGAATACTTGATCGAAAATCGGAAGAATCGCTTCAGATGCTGGTACATAGCATCCTATTTGACCAAGAATGGATGTCAAGGCAACCTGTCTCATATAAGTGCTTTTACCAGACATATTCGGACCAGTGATAAGAAGCATTTCTTTTTCCGCATCCATAAAACAGTCATTTGGAACATATTCCTGTGCATTCATCACTTTTTCGACTACAGGATGGCGGCCATCACGAATGATGAGCTTTCGTTCATTAGTGAACGTTGGTTTCGTATAGTGCCTCTGTTCGCTGATTGTTGCAAAACATTGAAGTACATCGAGTTCACTGACCGTCTGTGCAAGTTTTTGCAGCCTTGGGATGTAGGATTTCACTTTTTCCCTGATCTGCAGGAAAAGATCGTATTCAAGCTCTGTGCTTTTTTCGGTCGCTTGAAGGATCAACGCTTCTTTTTCCTTCAATTCCGGTGTGATAAATCGCTCCGCATTTGTCAACGTTTGCTTCCGCTCATATCGATCCCTGTCATCACTTAATAAATGAAGATTGGCACGTGTCACTTCAATATAGTAGCCAAACACGCGATTATAGCCAATTTTCAAGGATTTGATGCCGGTTCTTGCCCTTTCCTGCTGTTCCAGCTGGGCAATCCAGTTCTTTCCGTTACGACTGGCATCCCTGTAGGCATCCAAATCTTCGTTATACCCATCCTGGATGATCCCACCCTCCTTGATTGATAATGGAGGATTCTCAATGATTGCATGATTGAGCAGCTCTGTCAGGTCTTCAATGGCATCCAATCTTGCAGCCAAACGCTCTGCTTCAGGGTATGCCAGCATCTGGACAGTGGATTGGATAGAGGGGATTTTCTCAAGGGATTTTCTAAGCTGAACGAGATCCCTTCCATTCACGTTTCCGAAAGCCACCCTGCCGGCAAGCCTTTCAAGATCGTATACTTCCTTTAGATTTTCCCGAAGCTCCTGACGTTCAAAATATTGTTTCATAAGTACTTCAACCATGTTTAATCTCGAAGAAATTTCTGTTTCGCTTATTAAAGGGCGGTCAATCCATTGCTTTAAAAGCCTGCCACCCATCGCAGTCATTGTTTCATCCAGAAGCCATAGCAATGAGCCTTTTTTCCCCTTTGCTCTGATCGTTTCAGTCAGCTCCAGATTTCTTTTAGAGTAGTAGTCTATTTTCATGAAGTTTTGCAGCCGGTATGTCTGGACAGGCTGGAGATGGTCCAAGCTGCGCTTTTGTGTCCTCTTTAAATAATTGAAAAGCCGTGCAGCTGTCTTTTTAAGCCCTTCTTCACATTCTTCTTGGAATAGATCGAGAAAATCCATGTGTAAATCCGTGTCATTTTCAAGAGAAAATGTCACAGGCATCCTCTCCATGATTTTCTTTTCAATCCCTTTATCAAAATTGGCGCCAACAATGATTTCTTTGGCACCGGTCAAAGATACTTCATTTAAAAGCGCTTCTTCCCCATTTCTTATTATGGTCGCTTTCGTTTCTCCCGTGGACAAATCGTTATATACGAATCCAAAGATTCCTCCATCAAATGCAGTTATAGAGGATATGTAGTTGTTCTCTTTCTCAATTAATCCCTTGCCTTCCATCAACGTCCCTGGTGTGATCAATTGAACTACTTCTCTTCTAACTACTCCCTTTGCCTGCTTAGGATCTTCTGTCTGTTCACAGATGGCCACTTTGTAGCCCTTTTCTACCAGCTGTTCGATATATCCTGGTGCAGAATGATAGGGAACGCCGCACATCGGAATGCGTTCCTCAGCCCCGCCTTCCCTGCTTGTAAGGGTGATTTCAAGCTCTTGTGAGGCCTTTAAGGCATCATCAAAAAACATTTCATAGAAATCGCCTAACCGGAAAAATAAAAAGGCATCTTGATAATCTGCCTTTATCTGCAAATATTGCTGAACCATTGGAGTAAATTTAGCCATGAGTAATCTAATTCCTTTCCGAACATTCTACTGAACTTACATTATATCATATCTGCCTCTTTATTTTTAAAGGAAGGAACTGCAAGTTTACTGCCAAACAGGAATTATTGGAAAAAGGTCGAATAAATCTTTATGGTTACTAGAATTAATGTTAAAGGAGAATGGTGGCATGGGGCATTTTTTCACCACTAAGTTAAATGAAGAGCAAGTAGAGGATCTGTACAAGCTTTACCAGCAGGCATGGTGGGCAGGTAATCGGAAGATGGAAGACATCCGTACGATGCTTGGACATACAGATATGCTTTTTGGCGTTTGTGATTCAAATTCGGGGAAATTGATTGGTTTCGCCCGGGTCTTGACCGATTTTATTTATAAGGCCCTCCTCCTTGATGTAATCATTGATGAAGAATACCAAGAAAAAGGAATCGGCAAATCATTGCTGAACCATATCACTTCACATCCTAAATTAAGCCACGTCGAGCATCTCGAACTATATTGCCGCGCCGATAAAAAAGAGTACTACGAAAAATGGGGATTCAAAGAAATCATGACCGAATTGACATTCATGAGAAAAACCACATCCGTTCCTCCCCTTCATTAATAAAAAATGAGGACGTTTATAGGAACGTCCTCATTTTTTATTATGCATTACGTATTAAAGCATTTCCAAAAATTCAATTTTGTTGCCGAAAGGATCATTCACGGAAAAGCGAATCCTGCCTTCAATAGGAGCGTCTTCTTTAATCACCACTCCCTCATCTTCCAGACGCTTCCTTAACTCCAGCAATCCTTTTACCAATATCCCAGGATGCGCTTTTTTAGCTGGAAGAAAATCTTCCTGAACCCCAATATGTATTTCTTGATACCCGCATTGGAACCAGCAGCCGCCCCTCGCCCGCAAATTCTCCGGTTTTGGAATTTCATCCATCCCTAGCAGTCCCTCATAAAAAAGTCTGGCATCCTCTTCACAGCCTTTTGGACCCGCAATTTGAATATGATCGATGCCGCTAAATGAAAAAGACATATGTCCACTTCCCTTCTTACATTCTTATCCTCATATTACCTCTTTTTCATTAGAATTGCCCTAATGAAATTTGAATCACTTTTCATAAGTAAATCTTTAACAACAGAAAGGCCCGGCGATTAACCCGGGCACCTTCCAAGAAAAAAACTAGGAAGCATAACTTCCTAGTGGTTATTCCTCTTCGCTTCCGACTAAAAAGTCAGGGCTGAGATCTTCGAATTCCTCGTCATCCAGTTCATGGCCCCATTCATCATCACAATCGCAGCCTTCTGGATGGATTGCAACACAGACCTTTGTTTCCCCGATTACTTCCACAAGGAACTCTCTTTCAACATGGACAATGATTTTATTGCCATTTGGCGAAATCACTGCTTCACAGCAATTTGGCTGCTGCAGGACGCGAACGCAAATTTCTTTATCATCCAAGCAATCTGGATCACGGTATTTAAGCTTGATTACGTCTGTATATTCTACTCTCTCTGTCACAACTGATGTTTTGGAATTATCATTGTGGGAATACCAAACGTTAATTTCATAATAACCGCGAACTTCCACTGTTTTACCAACCTTATGGGCTTTATACGTATGGTTGATAATCCAGCAGCCTAAGATGCTCGATGGATGGTGCGGTGGGCTGATCGTATGATTGGACTGTGTGAATTTACGTCCCTTCGCTACGACCGCCTTCGTGATAATCTCTCTGTATTCTGCCATTCGAGCGAACCCTCCTCATTCATTTTCACTTCATCCTATGCTTACCTATAGACTAGTGTGCCAATATTTTTATGAAGAATATTAGGTATCAGTGTAGTAATAATTCAGTTTATGCCGCGAATGACGTAATGTTACGAAGGAAATTCCCCTTTGCCTTTCTTAAGGTTGAATTGCCTTGAGAATGAAGGATTTCTCATCAGGATCCTAAGAAAAAATGCACCAATCAATCCACCAGTGACTGAACTTAAAAGAAACGATGGAATAAATCCAAACAAGGCAGCCTGCTTTCCTAAAAACCAAATTGAAATAGGAACGCAAACAAGAGCACCTAAAACGCCGGTTCCTATCGCTTCCCCCAATAGAGCAAATCTGATTTTCCCACTCATTTTAAAGAGCAGTCCCGCTAATAATGCTCCGATCATGCTCCCGGGAAATGCAAAAACGGTTCCTGTTCCCATCAGGTTTCTTAAGAACGATACGATGAAAGCTTGTGCAAGGGCATACCACGGTCCAAGGAGAACACCCGAGAGTACATTGAGAAGATGCTGGATAGGAAAAGCTTTAGCTGCTCCTATTGGGATGTAAAATACATTCCCTGTTATTGCGCCTAAAGCTGCCATCATACCTGTCAAAGCAATTTTGATTGTTTTATTCATTTATAATTCCTCCTTCAAATTATTCGATCACCGAAGAAGCCAAAGGTTTTAAGGCAGAAAAAAAGACCCCAAGCAGGAGTCTAGAAATGTTTGTACAATCACAAAATACCTTGAACGTTGGAAACACCTGTGGTGAATTCACCACATTCATCAGCACTCCAAACGTCATGAGTATTTTTCAATGTCATAACATCTATTCCCACTTCCCTACGCTGGTTCTAGCCAGATCAGGTTATAAGGGTCAAGGACATCAAGAGTCCACTCTCAGCCGACTGCTTCCGGCTCCCCCAGTGATCTAAATCTATTCAATTCAAATAAACTATATCATATTTATCTCATGACCGGAATCAAATATTCCCAATTTTATTAGAATGAAATTGGCATATTTTTATAAGAATTTCAAACAATAACCTGAATAAAAAAAGGAGGAAGATCAATGGACCAAAATCGTGTAAAGCAAATACTTTCATCTTCTGCAGATATCGTTGTGAAATACAATGGGACATCCGTTTGGATCGACAATCTGCATGAAAACGGCAGGACTGCAACTGTGCACCTGCGGGGCCCATTAGAAGAACGTTCAGATGTAGACATTAACGAACTTACCGAAGAATAAGAAAAAAGCCAGGAAGTATGTCTCCTGGCTTTTATTGATTTTATTTGATTAGCAGCTGCCAGGTGCAGTATTTTTCACCTGTGAACCTGTTTGACCATAAAGCAGATCTCCGCCAGTCGATTCAATGATTTCATTCGTCACTGTATTTGAAATGGCTGATGACACCATTTGCAGCAATTCATTAACATCCGTTTGAGACTCTTTGAATTCCTGTACAATCGGAATCTCATTGATTTCCTTTTCAATGGCTTCAATCTTTGCCTCTACCATTTTCAATGCATTTGTCTTGCCGTAATGCTGGAAATTAACCGCTTGCTTCTGTAAGCTCTTGATGCTTGCGATCATTTCCCTGACTTTTTGGTTTTCATTGATTTGCGCCTCGGCACGCTTGAAGAAATCAACTTCTTCTGTTTCTGCAATCATCTTTGCTAATTCCGTTGCACGGTTTACAATATCGTCTTTTGTATATTTCGCCATCCTATTTCACCTCTGCCGTTTCTAATTCTTCAATCATTTCCCCATTCAATGACCAAGTTTTCACATCTGTGATTTTCACTTTGACAATCTTGCCAATCGCAGTCTTAGGGGCTTTAAAATTCACAAGTTTATTTCTGCGAGTATATCCGGCTAATACATCCGGATTATTTTTACTCTCACCTTCAACCAATACTTCGACAACGCGGTCTTTGTATTTTTTCAAAGCTTCTGCTGACAACTCGTTTACGACACTGTTCAAACGCTGCAGCCTTTCTTTTTTCACTTCCATTGGAACATTGTCCTTCATTTTCGCTGCAGGAGTTCCCTCTCGTGGAGAATAAATGAATGTGTAGGCAGCTTCGAATCCTACTTCACGATATAAAGATACCGTTTCTTCAAACTGCTCTTCTGTTTCATTCGGGTACCCGACAATGATATCGGTCGTCAAAGCCACATCAGGGATTGCAGCTTTGATTTTGCGGACGAGTTCAAGGAATTGCTCTCTTGTATACTTCCGAGCCATGATTTTCAGCACATCTGTCGAGCCGGATTGAACAGGCAGATGGATATGCTCCACCAAATTCCCTTTATTCGCCAGAACTTCAATCAAATGATCGTCAAAATCACGAGGATGGCTTGTTGTGAATCGGATTCGCGGAATATCAATTTTGCGCAGCTCGTCCATTAGATCTCCAAGACCATAGTTCATGTCATCGAAATCTTTTCCGTAAGCATTTACATTTTGTCCGAGCAAAGTGATTTCCTGGTATCCATGGGCTGCAAGCATCCTGACCTCCTGGATGATTTCATCAGGTCTCCGGCTGCGTTCTTTACCGCGGGTATATGGAACGATGCAGTAAGTGCAGAACTTATCGCATCCGTACATGATATTAACCCACGCTTTGATATTGCCTCTGCGGACCTTCGGAAGGTTTTCGATGACATCTCCTTCCTTGGACCATACTTCCACAACCATCGCTTTTGACATATAAGCTTCTTTTAAAATTTGAGGAAGCCTATGGATATTGTGGGTACCGAAAATCATATCGACATGCTGATGTTTGCTGAGGATGCGGTTAACGACCGACTCTTCTTGAGACATGCATCCGCACACGCCGACCAATAGATCCGGACGCTCCTGTTTCAAAGCTTTTAAATGGCCAATTTCGCCGAAAACCTTATTCTCAGCATTTTCGCGAATAGCACATGTATTCAAAAGGATGACATCTGAATCTTCAGTCGTTTCGCTCGGCTCGTATCCCAATGCCATGAAGATCCCTGCCATGACTTCCGTATCATGTTCATTCATTTGGCAGCCATAGGTCCTGATATAAAATTTCTTCCCATTTCCCATTCCCATATATTCTTCAGGGATATTAAAGTCTTTGAAATATTTAATCTCTTCTTTCCCACGCTTTTTTGCATCTTTTAAGGAAGGTGCAACATAGACAGACTGGAAGTACTTGCTGTAGTCTTTTTCGGATTTTTTGTCCGAAGGAGCAGTGTCCTTCACTTGCTGACCTTGTAAACGCTGTTCTTCATTCATGTAAATAATACTCCTTTCCACCAAGACAAAGCATCTATTCACCATTCATTGTGAGATTCGCCTTACATACATTATAAAAATCTTACAATCAAAAAAACAAGTATTCACGCACATTACATAAGTATACGTGTTTTCCACGCAATTAACAATAAAAGAAAAGGCCCGGCAAGCCATAATATTCCTTTCGGAACCGGCTGCCGGGCTTCTCTTTTCTTACATAAATTCTTTTAAAAGCTCATTAAAGTGGCCTTCACCGAGCATAAGGTCAGCTTTTGTCAAAGCATCCTCGCTGTATCCGGATACAAGCTCCTGATAAGAAGGCTGGCTGGTGTTTTGATAGATCAAACCTGTTACTAGACCATCATGTTTCATTAATGTGGTCATTGCCAATTCACGGTTCGCCGTATCATACCCTTCTACATCGCTGAGTTTTGTGAGGTTTTCTTTAAACCAGTCGTAGGTGTTGACTTTATTATAGGTCACACAAGGACTGAAGACATTGATAAGGGAAAAACCTTTATGATTGATGCCAGCTTCAATCAAGGCAGTCAATTCTTTCAAATCAGTCGAAAAGCTTTGGGCCACGAAAGTAGCTCCGGCAGTCAAGGCCATTTCCATCGGCGCGAGTGCATGTTCAATGGCACCTTCTGGAGTGGACTTCGTTTTAAAACCTGCTGCAGATCTTGGTGAAGTCTGCCCCTTCGTCAAACCATAGATTTGGTTATCCATAACGATATAAGTGATATCGACATTTCTGCGGATGGCATGGATGGTATGTCCCATTCCAATAGCAAAGCCGTCTCCGTCTCCTCCAGAGGCGATGACAGTCAAATCCTTATTCGCCATTTTCACCCCTTGTGCAATTGGGAGGGAACGCCCGTGAATTCCATGCAGGCCATAAGAGTTAATGTAGCCGGAAATGCGGCCTGAACATCCGATTCCTGAAATAACCGCCAATTGTTCCGGTTCCAGCCCCACATTGGCTGCTGCACGCTGAATGGCAGCTTGCACGGAGAAATCCCCGCATCCAGGACACCAGTTGGGTTTCACATTGTTTCGAAAATCTTTAAACGTGGCCATTTAGAACAACTCCTTGCATTCAGTGTGGATTTCATGCGGCAGGAATGGGTTTCCATCGTATTTCACAATACTGCGGATCTTATTGTGATTGCCTGCATTCATCTTGATGATTTTGGCAAGCTGGCCTGTCGCATTATTTTCAATCACTGCCACTTTTTTGGCAGATTGAATCAATGGCATCATTTCATCTGTCGGGAAGGGCTGGATCAATCGAATTTGTGCATGATTGACTTTCAACCCATCCTTTTCGAGACGGCCTTTTGCCTCTTCAATGGCACCACGCGTAGAGTTGAAACCAATGACTAGCAAATCAGCTTCCTCATGTTTTGCATCTGTGTAAATCGGGGTGTCAAATTGGATATTTTCAATCTTCCTCATGCGTTTATCCATTTGATGTTTCCGGTTGGATGCAGCTTCTGAAGGTTTTCCGGTTTCATCATGCTCTACACCGGTTACATGGTGAATACCGTTCTTCATGCCCGGAATGACACGTGGAGAAACTCCATCTTCCGTCACTTCATAGCGTTTGAAATATGATTTATCGTCCAGCTCTGCAAGTTCCGATTCATTTTGAATCAATTTTCCCCGTCTGATTTCAACTTTACTGAAATCAAGAGGCTCCACTGTCTGCTTACCCAATGAAAGCTGCAAGTCAGATAGGACGATTACAGGGCACTGATACTGTTCAGCTAGGTTGAAAGCTTCAACTGTATCATAGAATGCCTCTTGTACGGTACTTGGGGCTAGCACAATCTTAGGGATTTCCCCGTGTGTACCATACAGCATTGCCATCAAGTCTGATTGTTCCTGCTTTGTCGGAAGTCCTGTAGACGGTCCGCCACGCTGTGTATCAACAATTACCAAAGGCGTTTCTGTCATCCCTGCCAATCCAATCGATTCCATCATAAGGGAAAGCCCAGGTCCGGCAGATGCCGTGAATGCCCGCACCCCTGCATAGTTGGATCCGATCGCCATTGTCGCAGCAGCAATTTCATCTTCTGTTTGAATGACCGTTCCTCCGACCGAAGGCAATTTCTTAATCAAATACTCCATAATTTCTGATGCTGGGGTAATCGGATAGGCAGCCATCAGACGCACGCCGCCTGCCAATGCACCTAAAGCAATCGCGTCATTCCCAATCATGAACATACGCTTTTGGCCGTCTGCTTTTTCAAGTTCCATAATCCCTGTCTGGCCGTCGAGCTTTTCTTTCATGAATTCTGCGCCTTGTTTGATCGCTTCCATATTTTTTGCAACAACCGCTTCACCCTTGCGGCCAAAGATCTCTTCCACCACTTCTTTGAAAAGAGAGAGATCAAGATTCAGAATAGTGCATGTCGCTCCTATAGCCACCATGTTTTTCATTAATGAAGTACCCAGTTCAGACGCTATCTCTGTAAATGGTACAGCGAACATCTGCGCCTCAGTATCTTCAGGTTTTTGCGGGTCAAATTTTGCATCGGCAATAATGATCCCTTTGCTGTGCAGCTCTTTATAATTGACATCGATTGTTTCTTGGTCGAAAGCAACCAAAATATCCAAATCATCTGCAATGGCGCGTACCTGCTTCGTACTTACGCGGATTTTATTATTGGTATGGCCGCCTTTGATTCTGGATGAAAAATGGCGATACCCGTATAGATAGTAGCCAAGACGATTTAGAGCGATGGAGAAAATTTCACCTGTGCTCTCAATACCTTCACCCTGCTGACCGCCTACTTTCCAGGAAAGCTGTTGAATCATCTATATAACACCCCTCTTAATATCAATCGGTTCATAATTACTACCGTATTAGTGTATCATTTTTCTATTTAAATCACTAGGATATACGACCAGCTCTCCAAGCGTTTGTCCCATTTTTCACTACGGCTTATTGTGGAAACCTCTCCGCAAAATTATAAAACAGGAACCCTTCCACTTGCTCAGAGGTATAGTGTTTTACTAATTCATTTACCAATGAAGCATAGTCCTTATAAGAAGACAGCCCATTGACCGTTTTGTCGATTCCGTCAAAATCCGAGCCAAAACCGATGTTCCCCACACCGCCGAGACTACAAATATACTCCACAAGTTTTAAAATATCTTTAATATTTGCATTCCCATCCTTCACCACAAATTCCGGTACAAAGGTGATGCCTATTACACTATCCCTCTCAATCAAAGCCTTGATTTGATGATCCCTCAAATTTCTTGGATGAGGACAAAGTGTATACGGGTTAGAGTGGGAAGCAATCGGATGCTCCGCTAACTGGAGTACATCCCAGAAGGCTTTCTCAGATAAATGGGAAACATCTGTCCAGATTCCTAATTGATTCAAACGTTCTACGGTCTGCCTGCCAAATTGGGTAAGCCCACCACCTCTAGACTCCATTGCGCCATCTGCAACAGCATTGGCGAAATTCCAAGTCAATCCGACAGAGCGGACTCCAAGACGGTAAAGTGTGTTCAATTTAATCAAATCTTCTTGAATTGCCTCACATCCTTCAAGTGTAAGCACGGCGCCGATTTCATTCTCTTTTAATGAAAATATATCCGCCCTGTTAAGAATTAGCTTCATTTCTGGATTGGGAGCAAGAATTTTCTCATAAAAAATATCGATCATTTCAATCGCAGCTTGAAAACGCATCATCGGATGAATGCTTGGAGAAACAAAAATAGCAAAGCACTGCACCTTGCTGCCTGTATTCAATAGCTGTTCATATGTAATGTGCAGTGAACTTCCAGACTGAAAAGATATACCACGGTATTTCAACATTTGAGATAATACATCACAATGGGCATCAAAGATTTTCATTTGAGATTCCTTTCTCTTAATAGACTGTTACTTCCATGATAAAGAAAATCCTTCAGAAAATCTCGTGCAAAATTTCAATATATCAAAAAAGAGCCTGCTTGCTCCTTCTGCAAACAGGCCTTTCCTATCGTTTGAGAAGGAGATTCCGTCTATCTGGGTTCCACGATTAACTTGATAGCCGTTCGTTCTTCTCCATCAATTTGGATGTCTGTGAATGCAGGGATGCAAATTAAATCGACCCCGCTTGGGGCTACAAACCCTCTCGCAATTGCTACCGCTTTTACAGCCTGATTCAGAGCCCCAGCACCGATCGCTTGAATCTCTGCTGCACCTCTTTCACGAAGAACACCGGCCAACGCCCCTGCTACAGAATTAGGATTAGATTTTGCTGAAACTTTTAATATTTCCATTTCATAGTTCCTCCTTGTCATTTCCCCATCTCGAATGTTCATTCAGTGAACATCTGAATATAAAAGATTCCAATGCTACTATATTCAAAAAAAAACAAAACTATTCCAGCTTGGACAAAGAAAAGCGGAAGCGGCCCGGTAGCCCCGACCAGCATAAGACGGAACTCGAAGGAAATCCTGATTTCCGTAGAGGTACGGCTTATGACTCGAGGGGCTGGGCGCTGAAGCTGGATCACGAGAAAAGCGGAGCCGACTGTTCGAGTACTTTTTCGCCAGCGAAAAAGTATTAGAGGCGTAGAGACTGGAGCGCAGCACACCCAAATAAAAAAAGCTGCCTTCTCAAAAGGCAGCCCCCCGTACACATTTTATGAAAAAAACGGATGATCTTCGTTTATCAGTATTCTCTCTATTTTACTTGCCTTCCCTGTAGCATCGTCCAAATCAATGATACATGCGCTCAGCTGCTTCCGGCCTTCTTTCGGTACTTCAAAACGAACCGGCATGCTTGTAAGAAATCTTTTCAGAACAGATTCCTTTGTCATACCTAAAATTTCATCATATGGTCCAGTCATACCGACATCGGATAAATACGCAGTACCCTGCGGCAGCACCCTGTTATCCGCCGTCTGGACATGGGTATGGGTACCCACAACCGCCGATACCTTCCCATCAAGGAACCAGCCCATTGCTTGCTTTTCACTGGTTGCTTCTGCATGGAAATCAACAAAGATGATATTCGTCCTCTGTTTTGCTTCTTCTACTAATTCTTCCGCTTTTAAAAACGGGCAATCAATAGCAGGCAAAAATGTTCTTCCCTGAAGGCTGATTACAGCTATTTCGTGCTGGTTGAATTTAGAGTACACGATGCCTTGACCAGGATTCCCTTCTGGAAAATTCGCTGGCCTCACCATATTTTTTGCCTTGTCGATAAACTCAAAAATTTCACGGTTATCCCATGTATGATTTCCTAATGTCACAACATTGGCTCCGGATTCTAAAATCTGACGATAGATTTTCTCAGTGATCCCTTTGCCTCCAGCTGCGTTTTCTCCATTCACAATAGTAAACTGTGGACGGAATTTTTCTTTCAGTCTTGGCAAATACTCTTTGATCATGTCGCGGCCGGGAGAACCGACCACATCTCCTACGAATAATAATCTCATTTTACTGCCCTTTCTAATCTGAATTTCTATTCCATTATTGTAACACAAGTAGTCGATCATTAATCTTTCGTGTATTTATGATTTTCAGCCAACAAAAAAAGCGGTGAAAACCACCGCTTTATTTCGCATATTCAACTGCTCTTGTTTCACGGATCACAGTCACTTTAATATGACCTGGATAATCAAGTTCTTCTTCAATCCGTTTCCGGATATCACGCGCCAATCGATGAGCTTCTAAATCATCGATTTGTTCTGGTCTTACCATGATACGAACCTCGCGTCCTGCTTGAATGGCAAATGACTTTTCTACACCCTCGTAGGATTCTGAAATCTCTTCCAGTTTCTCTAAACGGCGGATATAGTTTTCAAGTGTCTCACTTCTTGCTCCAGGACGGGCTGCTGATAGAGCATCAGCCGCTGCCACTAGAACAGCAATGATAGACGTCGGTTCTGTATCACCATGATGGGATGCAATGGAATTGATGACAACAGGGTGCTCTTTATACTTCGTTGCCAATTCCACTCCGATTTCAACATGGCTTCCTTCAACTTCATGGTCAACTGCTTTACCAATATCATGCAGCAATCCTGCACGGCGGGCAAGGGTTTCATCCTCGCCAAGTTCAGCAGCCAATAATCCTGAAAGGAATGCCACTTCCATCGAATGCTTTAAGACGTTCTGGCCATAGCTTGTACGATATTTCAATCGTCCAAGAATCTTGATTAAATCAGGATGAAGTCCATGAACTCCAACTTCAAATGTTGTTTGTTCACCGATTTCACGGATATGTTCATCAACCTCGCGTCTGGCTTTATCAACCATTTCTTCGATGCGCGCTGGATGGATGCGTCCGTCCTGAACCAGTTTCTCAAGTGCGATTCGGGCAGTTTCACGACGGATTGGATCAAATCCTGAAAGAATAACTGCTTCAGGAGTATCATCAATAATTAAATCGATTCCGGTCAATGTTTCAAGTGTACGAATATTTCGGCCTTCTCTACCAATGATACGGCCTTTCATTTCGTCATTTGGAAGGGTAACGACAGATACAGTCGTTTCTGCAACGTGCTCCGCAGCACACCTTTGGATAGCTAGTGAAAGAACTTCTTTCGCTTTCTTATCAGCATCCTCTTTCGCCCTGTTCTCACTTTCCTTCACCATGATGGCGATATCGTGAGCCAATTCATTTTCCACTCGATCAATGATAATCGATTTAGCTTCGTCGCGAGTCAGACCCGAGATACGCTCAAGTTCAGCTTTCTGTGATCGTACCATATCGTCCACTTTGCTTTCCATCTCTTCAATATGTTGTTGTCTTTGCCCTAAAGAGTCCTCTTTCTTCTCAAGCATCAATTCTCTCTTATCGAGTGATTCATCCTTGCGGTCAAGGTTTTCCTCTTTTTGCAATAAACGGTTTTCTTGCTTCTGCAATTCATTTCTTCGTTCACGAAGTTCTCTTTCAGTTTCTGTACGAAGTTTGTGATTTTCATCCTTTGCTTCCAGAAGGGCTTCTTTTTTCAAAGATTCAGCTTCGCGCTTAGCGTCTTCTACAATTTGCTCCGCGGCATTCTTTGCCCCAGAGATCTTTGCTTCAGCAATGGACTTGCGAATTAAATAGCCAACAACTACACCGACGATTAGGCCAAGCAAAATGGAGATGATTGTAATAGGTTCCAACTCTTTCACCTCCTCTTGCTATGAACTTTTGTCATCATTCAAAAAATGTCGGCTGCTACATTGTTACAAAGGTTTCAACATACAGCGTCAGGCTTTCAAATTTTCATTCGAAAAAGTTAAAAAATATACATTTTTAATTTTAAAGGTGCTAAAAATTATTGTCAAGGCTTGGGAGAAAAAAGAGAAGCTTGAAATAACAAGCTTTATCAATATTGCAAACGTTTGCATCCCTCTCTTAAGCATAAGCGATTCTCCAAAAAGAAAAAGCGGTCGAAAAAATGACCGCTTTTATCTCTATTATTCGTCAAGAAGTGCAAACTCTTCTTGGTCTTCATCCGCTGATGCTGTTTTTACTTCATCCAGATTATAATGATCGCGAATCTTCATCATTAATTCGTGGCGAAGCTCAGGATTCTCTTTTAGGAATTGTTTCGCATTTTCACGGCCTTGTCCTAAACGCTCTTCATTATAGGAATACCAAGAACCGCTCTTTTGAACGATATCCAATTCAGAGCCCATATCAATGATTTCGCCTTCTCTTGAAATCCCTTCACCATACATGATATCTACTTCAGCTGTACGGAATGGAGGAGCCACTTTATTTTTCACTACTTTAACTCTCGTTTTGTTCCCTACCATATCGTTTCCTTGTTTAAGCGTTTCTGCACGACGCACTTCAAGGCGTACGGATGAGTAGAATTTCAACGCTCGTCCACCTGGAGTTGTCTCAGGATTTCCGAACATAACACCGACTTTTTCACGAATCTGGTTAATGAAGATTGCTATGGTTTTAGATTTATTGATTGCACCAGAAAGCTTACGGAGTGCCTGAGACATCAAACGTGCTTGAAGGCCGACGTGTGAATCACCCATCTCCCCTTCAATCTCTGCTTTTGGAACCAATGCTGCTACAGAATCGATAACCAGGATGTCGACAGCACCGCTTCGTACAAGTGCTTCTGCAATCTCAAGAGCCTGTTCGCCTGTATCCGGCTGTGATAAAAGAAGTTCATCGATATTAACGCCTAATTTTTGAGCATAGACAGGATCGAGGGCATGCTCTGCATCGATGAATGCAGCTTGTCCGCCTTTAGCCTGTACTTCTGCTATCGCATGGAGTGCTACAGTTGTTTTACCTGAACTCTCAGGCCCGTAGATTTCAATGATTCTTCCTCTAGGATATCCGCCTACTCCCAATGCTACATCAAGTGCCAGAGATCCACTTGGCATTGTAGAAATCCTACGGTCTGTCTGTTCACCCAACTTCATGATAGAACCTTTACCAAATTGCTTTTCTATTTGTTTTAACGCCATTTCAAGTGCTGCTTGACGATCATTAGCCACTAGATTTCCTCCTTTATATTTACAGGTATCCAGCACGTTTGCTGAATAACGTTTATCTCAATTAACCTATCTTTACTATAAACGTTTTGGTTCAGTTTTACAAGTAAAAAATCGAACATTCATTCGCTTTTTTTAGGGGTAGTAAAATGCAATTTTAATTTCTTGATTAATAGAATTTCAATAGTTGACTGAAAACTAGGCGACTATCTACGTATGAAAATAATAAAAAGAGGGAAATCCCTCTTTTAGTTATCTGCCAATTCCTTCAGCAGGAAATGGCATCCATATTTAACTGTCCGCATTCTAATATTATTCCTTGACCCTTGCAGCTGCACCTTGAAGGCTTTAGGAGCAAAACCTGCAAAAGACAATCCGATCCAGACAGTCCCTGGAGGGTTCCCTTCGAGCGGTTCGGGGCCGGCTGCACCAGTAAAGGAAATGCCGATGTCCGTATTGAATTTCTTTTGGATTCCAGCAGCAAGTTCGACAGCACACTCTTCGCTTACCGCTCCAAACTGATTGATAGTGGATTCAGCGACGCCGACCTGCTCAATTTTCGCCTGATTGGAATAGCATACGACTCCCCCATTAAATACTGAGCTGGCGCCGTCTATAGAAGTGAGTTCAGATTGAAATAGCCCACCCGTCAAACTTTCTGCACAGGCAATTGAATAATTCTTCTTTTTCAAAATAGACGAGATCTCATTAATTAACGAAGTTTGGCCGTAGCCATAAAAAAATTCGCCTGTCCTTGCTAGGATTTGCTGCTCCACTTCATCGAGCAATTGCTGCGCTTTTTCACCTGAAGGATCTTTTGCCGTCAAACGAAGTGTGACTTCTCCATCAGCTGCAAGCGGAGCGATTGTCGGGTTGGATTGGCCATCAATCAAATCCATGATTTCTGTTTCAAGCTGAGCTTCTCCAATTCCGAAGAATCTAAGGACCCTGGACTCGATTTTCACCATTTCCTCTAACTGTTCCGAAAGCTTTGGCATGGCAAAACCCCTGAACATGGGCTGCATTTCTTTCGGCGGACCAGGCAGAAGCATGTAGCGATGAGAGTCTGTTTTATAAAACATGCCAGGTGCCATCCCATTCAAATTCGGAAGTACATCCGCACCATTCAGCACCAGTGCCTGTTTTTTATTATTTTCAGTCATGACTCGATTCGTTTTCTTAAAATATTCCTCTATCGAAGCCAAAGCTTCATCATCAGACACTAATGAAGTATTAAGATGAGCGGCAATGGACTCTTTGGTCAAATCATCTTTTGTGGGCCCGAGGCCGCCTGTGAAGATGATCAAGTCAGCCCTTTTCTCGGCTATTTCTATCGCTTTCGTCAACCTCATCGGATTATCGCCGACGACAGTATGATAATACACGTTTATGCCCAGTTCGGCTAAGCCTTCGGAAATAAACTTTGCATTGGTATTGACGATCTGGCCCAATAACAGCTCAGAACCTACCGCAATGATTTCTGCATTCATATTAGCCACCCTTTATTTGGAGTTGAGTAGTACTCGACGGTTTTTGTAAAAATAATCCCAGCCTGACCAAATGGTAAATACTAATGCAACCCATAAAGCAACCATATCAAACGGGAATGAAACACCTTCAAAAATGATATTATGCATTAAAAGAGAGCTGATGGCGACAATTTGAGCCCACATTTTGATTTTCCCCAACATATCAGCAGCAACCACTTCTCCTTCTCCCGCTAAAATCAATCGAAGACCGGTAACCGCAAACTCACGGCTAATAATAATGATAACAATCCAAGAAGGAATCGCTCCAAGTTCAACAAGAATGATCAATGCAGCTGAAACAAGAAGTTTGTCCGCAAGTGGATCTAAAAATTTCCCGAGATTTGTTACTAAGTTATGCTTCCGTGCATAATAGCCATCCACCCAATCAGTGGAAGCGGCAAAGATAAAAATCAATCCCCCAATAAAATGAGTGACAGGCATCGTAGTCCATAAGAAACTGATTTCACCCCACGAAAATGGTACAAGCATGATGATCATAAACAAAGGAATCAATAAAATCCTTGATACTGTAATTTTATTTGGTAAATTCACAATAAATCCTCCATCTCGCTAATCGTAGTGATACTAGAAAAAAAATAGTCATCAAATGATGACTATTCAGAACGATGATTTTCATACGTCTGAACAAAAGAAAAAAATTTCTTATTATTGTTATTTCCCTTACCCTTTTTTCCCATTCATAACAAGAACACAGCACCGGCTTTATTGACCAGGTGCTGTATGTTGAATGGTAATGTTCTGTGTGACTTGCTCCGTTGGCGGTACAGCAAATTCAACTTTTTCATCATTGACGTAGATTTCCGTACCTGTTGAATCTCCAACACGGATGATGACAGTTTGCTCCTTGGATAAATCAAGCTCCTTGCTTTGAGCATTGCTCAACTGTCCTTGGAATAATGTTGCTCCACTGGCATTTTTCACCCTTAACCAAGTCTTTCCGTTCGCAGTCGCAGCCACTTTCAGCTTGAATTGCTCAGCATTTTCCACTTTATAAGTCGTATTGCTTCCGGAAGCATTCACAACAGAAATTTTTTGCTGATTCTCATCCGGCTTCTGCTGATCTTCCTTGTCAGTTGAAGAGGTGTCTTTTTTCTCATCTTCAGAACTTGAAGCATTCTTATTACCGGAATCTTTCTTATCATTTTTACTGTTATCTTCTTTTTTTACATCATCATTTAATTTTGACACTACAGTTTTATCGGACTTGCTGCCGGCATTCTCATTATCAGTGCTCACATAATGCTGTACAACGAACCAGATCAAGGCGACAACACCCACTGCGAAAACAGCTGCCAAAATCTTTGGAATAAAATCCAGGAACTTTGAACTTGTACCCGAAGATACTGCCTTACGGGTCTGGACTCTGGAAATGTGCCCTGGCAGCTCGCTGCTTTGAACGGAAGGGATGTCGTTCTCATACTCCTCGAACAATGCATCCGGCTCAAGACCGACTGCTTCTGCATATTGTTTGATGAAAGCCCGCACGTAAAACTTGCCCGGCATCATATCATAATTACCTTCTTCAATTCCTACGAGATACCTTTTCTGTATCTTTGTCACAGCCTGCAAATCATCCAAGCTAAAGCCTTTGGATTCCCTTGCTTCTTTTAATCTCATTCCTAATTCTGTCAATACAAACACCCGCCATTACTAAAAATCGAATCCTCCAAATTCGGATTCCTGAAAGAAGTTGCTTTTTTGCACTAAATCATATGTAATTTCTTCATCCGGATCATTTCGCAGTTCAATGATATAATCAAAATCTTCTATTGAATATTCGGAGTTCTGGACAAATATGTCCGGATGCTCGATCACCTTGACTGCTGGCAGCCGCATGATTTCCCTTACTAGCGCCCAATGCTGTTCATTTGCCCTTTTTGTCGAAACGATGCCGTCCAGGATAAAAATATTATCTGAACTGTATTCATCTTCGATCAACCGGTTACGGATTGTCTGCTTCAATAATGTAGATGAAACGAATAGCCATTTCTTATTTGCGCAGACACTGGAGGCCACTACAGATTCAGTTTTGCCCACCCTTGGCATGCCGCGGATCCCCACCAGTTTATGGCCTTCCTGTTTAAACAATTCAGCCATGAAATCGACAAGGAGCCCAAGCTCATCGCGAATGAATCGGAAGGTTTTTTTATCATCAGCATCCCTTTGGATATATCTTCCGTGGCGCACTGCAAGGCGATCACGTAATTTTGGCTCTCGCAGCTTAGTGACATTTATTGTTTCCATAGTTTGCAGAATGGACTCCAGACGTTCAATCTGCTGTTCACTTTGAGCAAGCAGCAAAAGCCCCCGCCTTCCTTCATCCACACCGTTGATTGTCACGATGTTAATTGAAAGCATACCAAGCAAAGAAGATATGTCACCTAATAAACCAGGCCGGTTGATTTGAATTTCATATTCTAAGTACCACTCTTTACGGTCCATTTAAACCCTCCCAAAGCAAAAGCACATGCTCCATTTCATATAAAAGCTTTGTGCGATTTAAACAATATCATGAAGCATTTAAAAGCCGTTGAATTCAAAAAATATAATTCGACAATATCTATAGTGTCTATAATATATGATTTTCTAATAAGATGAAAGAAAAACCTAGGTGCATTTCCGATTTCTAGTTGATGGAATCCCCAAAAGAATCATATCCTGAAAAAAGGCACAAAAAAAGAGAGGATAGTCCTCTCTTTGCCTTGCAGATTAGCGTGTTCCATTATTTTGGACAAGCTTTACCATCATGCTTGCGATAGCATGCTGTTCTTCAGGAGTTGCTACAGACCAAAGATCTGCCAGAACTTTCTCCTGATCATTTTTCGGATCTACTTCTTTTGCCAAGTAATCCCCGATTTGGTAAGCCAAATCTGTCACCGCTTCGTTATGCATCCCTTTATCTTCAGCTTGATGCAGACGGTCTCCTAAAAAGTTCTTCCAACTATCCCAGTTATTTAAAACAGACATGGTTATGAACCTCCTTTAGATATGTTCAAAAGTTATTTTGCTACCGGAAGTCCAAAATATGCATCCGCCTGAAAATAAATTAGGTGTACCAGCCTCCATTGATGGAGAGCACTTGTCCCGTGATATAAGAAGAACGCGGTGATAAGAGAAAAGAAACAGCATCGGCCACTTCTTCCGGCTTGCCAAGTCTTCCCGCAGGTATTTCTTCTTTGAGCTGTTCGATATCCTCGTCGGTGAAACTCTTCATCATATTTGTGTCAATTGCACCTGGAGCTATGGCGTTGATTCTCATACCATTCATGGCTACCTCTTTGCTCAGTGCTTTCACGAAAGAAATTTGAGCCCCTTTTACAGTGGAATAAAGAACTTCGCATGCAGCTCCTGTCTGCCCCCAAATAGAACTAACCACAACAATGGAAGATTGTTCACTCTTCATTAATTTAGGGAGGCACATTTGGATAAGCCTCATCGGACTTTTAATATGTATTTGAATCAAATCATCCATTTCCTTTAGAGTTGTATCCATAAAGAGACCGTAATGAGAAGTGCCGCTTGCATACACGATCGCATCGAGCTGAAATATTCCTTGGATTAATTGATTGACGCCTTCATCACTTTCCAGGTCAGCGGAAATCGGGATCACTTCAATAGAGTACGGCTTCAATTCCTTCATCAGCTGTAAACACGCCTCTTTGTTATTGTTATAGTGCAAATATAAATTCCAGCCATCTTCTGCAAGCCTGTGAGCTGCTTTCCTGCCCATTCCTCCACTCGCACCTGTAATGAGTGCAAACCTTTTCATTCCTCTCCCCCACTTTCTTTTTTCTATAGTATAACCGAACTAAAACAACCGCTGGGCAGAACCCGCGGTTGTTTTTTAGAATTATTTAGGCACTACCTGGCACACTGTCAACCGTTCCTTGTCAATAAATCGC
This sequence comes from Falsibacillus pallidus, assembly GCF_050990905.1. Classification (GTDB taxonomy): domain Bacteria; phylum Bacillota; class Bacilli; order Bacillales; family DSM-25281; genus Falsibacillus; species Falsibacillus pallidus_A. Next base: position 1,588,451 of record NZ_CP158866.1, on the reverse strand, counting down.
TGAGCTTCCCTTTTTACGTCTTCAAACGTAATGGATTCAAGGGTTGGAACGACTTCGAAAAGATCCATTTCATTGAACGCATACCTGGTAAATTGATTGGCGATATATTCTGGGGAATTGATTGCCCGCAAGAAAGCCCCCGCTTTCTTTTTCTTGGACCTTTCCAATGCTTCCTCGGAAAGAAATTCCCCTTCTTTCGCTTTTAATAATATTTCTTCTATTCTTTCAGCCAGCTGATCTGGTTTTTCAGTATCTCCGCCGATCATTGCAAAACCAAAGCCAGTTTCCTGTGTATAGTCATAATAGAACGTCTCATCTATTAGACCTTCATTATAAAGATCGAAGTAATTTTTTGCGCTTTTTCCAAAAAGCATATCTAAAAACACATTGATGGTCAGTTCATTTTTCAGCATTTCATTTCCTTTTTGGTTAACGTCCAGCGCTTTAATGCCGACTAAACATTTAGAGGACTGAACATTCATTTTCAATACTTGCTTCTTTTCAGCTACTGCAGCAGGCTCCTCTTCAAACTTCCTTTGGATTTCCTTTTGTTCTTTGAAATCTTTTTTATTCTGATTATCCCTGATCATGTTCATCGTCTTTTCTGCATCCACAGGCCCGACGACAAATAGAAGCATATTGCTTGGGTGATAGAACGTATTGTAGCAAAGATATAACAAATCTTTGGTTATCGGTGCAATTGAATCAATGGTACCTGCGATGTCGATTTTAACAGGATGATTGTGGTACATGTTCTGAATCAATCCAAAATAAAGCCTCCAGTCAGGATTATCATCATACATCGTGATTTCCTGGCCAATGATTCCTTTTTCCTTTTCAACCGTTTTTTCAGTGAAATAAGGATCCTGGACAAAATCTATAAGGGTAATCAAATTCTTTTCTACATCTGAAGTGCTGGAAAACAAATAGGCAGTGCGGGTAAAAGAAGTAAAAGCATTGGATGATGCGCCTTGTTTGCTGAATTGCTGAAAGACATCCCCATCTTCTTTCTCAAATAATTTATGCTCAAGGAAATGGGCAATCCCATCAGGTACTTTTTCAAAATCATTCCCATCCAAAGGAACGAAATGGTTGTCTACAGAACCATAGTTGGTCGTAAATGTACAGAACGTTTTATTGAATCCGTTTTTTGGCAGGATGTAAACATCCAGGCCATTGTCCATCTTTTCATAATATAAGGATTCCTGCAGCTGATCAAAATCTATTTTTTTCATTGCGCATCCCCCTCATTTCCAGTAAGGAAGTAAATGGTGTCAAGTTCAATCTTTTTCGCAGCCTTCACGATTTCATCCTTCGTTGTTTTCTCCACTTGCTTCAGCCACTCATCAATGGTTATATTCTCTTTTGAAATCACATTGTGGTACAGTACTTCAACCGATCCTCTTGCCGTGTCGATTGTCTCCAGAAGCTGATTTGTAATCACGGCTTTAGTTTGGGTGATTTCATCCTCTGTAAAATCTCCATTTTTCATCGCATCCATTTGCTCATGGATAATTTTCACCGCTTGATCGTAATTTTTATTATCAATTCCAGACATGACCATCAACAGCCCTTTGTGACTCTCTACCAAACTGGCCGCATAATAGGCAAGGCTTGCCTTTTCCCTGACGTTGATGAATAGCTTGGAATGAGAAAAGCCCCCAAAGATGCCATTAAATACAGTAAGAGGAAAATAATCTTCATCGCCGAATGTGATATTTGTCCTATAGCCAATATTTAGCTTCCCTTGCTTTACATCTTGATTTTCCTTAATTTCCTTAGGCTCCCCCTGCTTCTCAGATCCCTTGGATTTGACAACCGTTTGTGGAGTGCGGTCTTCAAAGTTAAATAGTTTTTGGCAAAGATCTTCCACGTTTGCTTCATTAACATCGCCAATCACATAAAAATCCAATTCATCTTCTTTAAGTGCTTTGTTGTAGTATTGAAATAGTTCTTCGGATGTGATTCCATCTACATCTTCTTTTTCTCCATTTGCATGGAGGGCAAAAACTTCTCCTTTGCACATTTCTTCAACGAGCCTTGCGTTTGAGTAGCGCATCTTATCATCATAAACTGATTGTATACGCTGTTTTAAATTCCTTTTTTCTTTCTCAACAGTTTCATTATGAAAGGACTGGTTCTCCACATTTGGATTGAGGATTACCGATGCCAAAAATTCCATTCCTTTCTCCATTAATGGGGAAGGATCCTTAAGGAACTTTTCATTCGCAATTTCCAATGTAAAGCTGATGATGTGGTATTCTCCTTTTTTGGCAAGGTCCACATAAAAGCTGGCCCCATATAATTCATCCAAGTATGCACGCAATTCTGTCGTTGTCTGATAATCTTTTGTACTGCTTTGAAGGACCTGTGGAAGGAGCGCACGCTTTGTCACGTCCTCTTTTGTCAATGGCGCCTTCCATTTCCATACGAATGTATTTGTTTTATATTTGTCCGTCTTGATCACATGCAGCCGATATCCTTTTTTATCTTTGATCGATTCATTGATTATTGTCATCCATAATCCTCCTTTATCCTTCATACGTTTAGGCATTATTTAGTTTGCTGTTCATTTATTCTTACTATACATGTTTACGAATCAACCTTTCAACTATTGCCAATGGAGGAAAAAGAAGCATAAAAAAGAACCCGCTGCTATTAAACGGGTTCTAAAATAAAGGCGTTATCTCTTTCCTTTTACATATGGTGTTCCGAGCGCTTTTGGGGCATCTGCTCTTCCAATGAATCCAGCCAGCGCTAAAATAGTCAGCACATACGGAGCAATCAGAAGATATACACTTGGAATGTTCTCTAAAAGAGGAAGACTCTTTCCGACGATGCTCAATGACTGGGCAAAACCGAAAAACAGTGCTGCTCCCATTGCTCCAAGTGGATTCCATTTACCAAATATCAAGGCTGCAAGAGCCATAAAGCCTTGGCCATTGATGGTTGCATGTCCGAAATCGGATGAAATGGATTCCGCATATACTCCGCCGCCGATGCCTGCTAAAGCTCCGGAAATCATTACACCGATGTAGCGCATTTTCGTAACATTGATTCCCATCGTATCAGCTGCCATTGGATGTTCCCCTACAGAACGCAGTCTAAGTCCAAATGGTGTTTTAAAGATGATGAACCATACAATGAATGCGACGATAATCGCGAAAAAGGATGTATAGTACGTGTTTGCAAAGAAAATCTTCCCTATTACAGGGATGTCTGACAGAACGGGAATATCCACTTTTCTGAAAGCATTTTGGATCATATCCGTTTGTCCTTTTCCGTAGATAAGTTTAACAAGGAAAAGTGTCAATCCGACAGCAAGCAGGTTGATGGCAACACCTGAAACAACCTGGTCTGCCCTGAAACTGATGGAAGCTACTGCATGCAGCAAAGCAAAAATGCATGCGACAATCATAGCTGCCAAAAGAGCAAACCACTTGACCGAGCTGCCGAGCTGGTCAGAAAACGTTAGATTGAAAACGATCGATGTAAATGCACCAATGACCATCAATCCTTCAAGTCCGATGTTAACGACACCGGAACGTTCTGAAAATGCTCCCCCTAAAGCCGTAAAAATAAGCGGAGCCGCGAATAGTAAGGCAGAAGGGACAATAATCGAAAGTATTTGAATAAAATCCACTTATTTCCCCTCCTTTTTGCTGATCCGCTCAATGAACCAGCGAATCATGTAGCTTGAAGCAACAAAGAATATGATTAAAGCAATGACGATATCAACAAGTTCGGTTGGAACACCGGATTCCATCGGCATATTGAGTGCCCCTACTTTCAATGCACCGAATAGCAATGCACCAAAAATGACGCCTACTGCTGTGTTTCCGCCGAGCAGCGCAACCGCGATTCCATCGAACCCGATTCCTGTGAACCCTGATTTGATTGACGCGTATCCAAAAGTCCCCAACCCTTCCATTGAACCGGCAAGGCCAGCAAATGCTCCGGAAATGACCATTGATAGAATGATATTTTTATTGACGTTCATACCAGCATATTCAGAAGCATGCTGGTTGAAGCCTACGGACCTAAGCTCATAGCCTTTGGTCGTTTTCTCCAAGAGGAACCACATGATAAAGACACATGCGAGTGCAATGAGAATTCCCCAATGAAGTCGTGAATAATCCGTCAACTGCTGCATGGAATCAGAGAATGCCAATGATGCAGAATCATGGATTTTTTCGGTTTTATCGCTGTGATCTGAAAGGACAGTACGAATGAAATAGTTCGTCACATGAAGTGCGATATAGTTCATCATGATTGTAACAATAACTTCATGAACTCTGAATTTTGCTTTTAAGAACCCAGGGATGAAACCCCAAAGTCCGCCTGCAAGGGCAGCAGCAATAACAGCCAGAGGCAAATGGATGAATTTAGGTGCATCAAATGCAACCCCTACCCAGACCGATGCGAGCCAGCCGACAATCAGCTGTCCTTCAACCCCGATATTGAACAGTCCTGTTCTGAAAGCAAACGCAACAGCCAATCCTGCCAGGATGTACGGGGTGATCTGCCTGATTGTTTCACCAGTATAATAAAGCTCACCGAATGCACCATTCCAAAGTGATGCATAGCCATCAATTGGTTTGTATCCACTGACAAGCATAATGATTGCTCCAGCAATTACCCCCAATAGAACAGCAATCAGAGGTATCAATATATTCATATATCGCTTAGCCATTCGTTTGTTCACCTGCTTTCACACGCTTAGAACCAGCCATTAATAATCCTAATTCCTGCTCTGTAGTAGTCTTTGGATCTACGATTTCTATAATCTTGCCCTCATATATAACAGCAATCCGATCGCTGACATTCATGATTTCGTCTAATTCAAAAGAAATCAGCAGGACAGCTTTTCCGTTATCACGCTGCTCAATCAATCTTTTATGAATAAACTCAATAGCGCCTACGTCCAGTCCACGTGTAGGCTGTGCAGCAATAAGCAATTCAGGATCGCGGTCTACTTCACGCCCGATAATGGCTTTCTGCTGATTACCGCCTGACAACGCACGTGCAGGTGTGAATTCACTCGGCGTGCGTACATCAAATTCTTGGATCAACGTCTTAGCCTTTTGATAAATGGCTTTGTAATTCAATACGCCATTTTTAGAAAATGGTTTCTGATAGTAAGTTTGGAGAACCATATTTTCACCAATCGGAAAATCGAGGACAAGCCCATGCTTATGGCGATCCTGTGGAATGTGGCCAATTCCTGACTCTGTAATTTTCCTGGGCTTCATATTAAGAATATCCTTCCCAGCGAGCTTAATGGATCCGCCTTCAGCCTTCATTAATCCTGTGATAGCTTCAATTAATTCGGATTGTCCATTGCCATCGACCCCTGCAATCCCGACAATTTCCCCAGCTCGTACATCCAGGTTCAAATTATTGACTACAGAGACACCGCGAGAATCCTTCACAGTCAAATCCTTGATTTCAAGAACATTCTCTTTAGGAATAGCATCAATTTTTTCCGTTTTGAATGTGACTTCACGTCCAACCATCAGACTTGCCAATTCGATCGGATTCGTATCAGATACATCCAAAGTGCTGATTCCTTTTCCTTTCCGGATAACAGTTACCCGGTCGCAGACTTCCATGATTTCCTTCAATTTATGGGTAATCAAAATGATTGACTTGCCTTCATTGATCAAATTCTTCATGATTTGAATCAGCTCTTTGATTTCCTGTGGAGTAAGAACAGCAGTCGGCTCATCAAAAATCAAAATCTCAGCCCCGCGGTATAAGGTTTTAAGAATTTCAACCCTTTGCTGCATCCCTACAGAAATTTCAGAAATCTTCGCTTGCGGATCTACGGATAGTCCGTACTTCTCAGAGATTTCCCTGACGTCTTTTTCTGCTTTCTTTATGTCTATTCGTCCTAGGGCTTTAGGCTCTTTACCCAAGACAATATTTTCCGTTACGGTAAATGTATCGACAAGCATAAAATGCTGATGGACCATCCCGATACCAAGATCATTGGCTATATTTGGATTGGTGATCTTTACAGGATTTCCTTTTACTTTGATTTCTCCTTTTTCTGGCTGATAAAGACCGAAAAGGACATTCATCAAGGTTGATTTACCGGCTCCATTTTCTCCTAGTAAAGCGTGAATTTCTCCCTTTTTCACTTGGAGGGTGATGTTATCATTAGCAACGATGCCCGGAAATTCCTTGCGAATATTAAGCATTTCTATTACGTGTTCCACCCTGGTCACTCCCTTATTTAGAGCTGTATATTTTTAAGAAGATCAAGTAGTTAGAGGTCAGACTTCTTAGAAAAAATAGGAAAAGGAAATCGAGTATCCCTTTTAAAATCCTAAATAGAAATAGGAACGGATCTCTCTTTCAAATCTCTATTTAGCATTCTACACTCATTTTCAATAGGAAGAATACGGGCGGGCAGATGCCCAGCCCGTTTATCCTATAGTATATTTCAATAGATTGGCAGATTACTTGCCAGCGTCAAACTTAGCAAACTCATCAGGAGTAGCAGGAACTTTCACTTCTCCATTGATGATTTTGTCTTTCCACTCTTTTACTGCTTTAAGAACATCTTCAGAAAGATTATCTTGTGTTGGAGCAATTCCTACACCGTCTTTATCCAAACCATACTCGATAACTTCTCCACCAGGGAAGTTCCCAGCTTTTGTTTTTGTAGCCAAATCTTTTACAGCTACGTCTACACGTTTAACCATTGAAGTCAATGTTACGCTCTTTTGCTCACCGTTCACTTCTACTTTACCTTCATCAGCTTGGTCTTTATCTACGCCGATAATCCAGAAATCTTTGTTAGGCTCTTTTGTTTTGCGGTCTTTAGCTTCTTTGAATGCACCGTTTCCAGTTGCACCGGAAGCATGGAAGATTACATCGACATTAGAAGAAAACATTTTGGAAGCGATCTGCTGTCCAACGTCAGCTTTATCAAATGCACCAGCATACTGAACATCTACAGTTGCATCAGGGTTTACAGATTTAACACCAGCTCTGAATCCAGATTCGAATTTCTCGATCAACGGCATTTGAACTCCGCCCAAGAAACCGATTTTATTTGTTTTTGTAGTTAAACCAGCTACAACCCCAACAAGGAAAGAACCTTCTTGCTCTTTGAAGTTGATGCTCGCTACGTTTGGTGCATCTACAACAGAGTCAACAATTGCGAATTGTGAATCTTTGCGTTGGTCAGCAATTTCTTTTACTGCATCAGCCATCAAGAAACCGATACCGATTACTAGATCGAACTTTTTACGTACTAATGTGTTTAAGTTAGTGGAATAATCAGAATCAGAAGAAGATTGAAGATAGTCGTATCCGTTTGTGCCTTTTTCCATTCCGTTTTCTTTACCGAATTCTTGAAGGCCTTCCCATGCTGATTGGTTGAAAGACTTATCGTCTACACCGCCGACATCTGTAACCATGGCTACAGTAAATTGATCTTTTCCTTCTTTGCCGCTTTTTCCTTCTTTATCGCTTGATCCACAAGCACCAAGAAGTGTTCCAGCCGCCAAAACTAGTGATAATGCAAGTCCTAACTTACGTTTTTTCACTAAGGTTCCCCCCTAATAATGGTTGATGATTTAGTAAGAAATGTGATGAGCAGGGCGTTTGTGTTCTAATTGATGCGCTTACGCACAACATGGAAACTGAACTTGTCCGCTTTGAAATAGTTCACAGAATAGAGAATGGGCTCGTCGTTTTGATCATAGTGCAGCTGTTTCAAAACTAGAAGCGCTGTTTCCGGATCGCATTCCAATATGGGAGAAATTTTATCATGGTATCCTATTGGTTCAATCTGGGCGACTGCATGGGTGATTTTTCGATTTGCCTCTTTTTCAAAAAAGGTGAAAATGGACCCATCCTCATGTGTGAAGTCATGAGGGAAAACGCTTCCAGGCACTTTATCAGTGCAGTAGACCACAGGTTCCCCATTTGCTGTCCGCACCCTTTCAATCACGACCATTTCCTCATCCATACTGCATGAAAAACGGCGAATATCATCCTCTGTCGGTCCTTGTGATGAAGAGCTTAAGAAGATGGTCCCGGGCTCCATTCCAGCCTGTTTAATCATGTTGGTTACACTATTAAGCTGTTCGATTCCCGATGTAAACAGGGGCTTCGCATTCACAAAAGTTCCAACACCGTGCCGCCTTATAATCACATTCTCTTCTTCTAAGATTCTAAGGGCCTCACGCAGTGTTGCTCTGCTAACACCTAATTGCTTAGCAAGATCGAATTCAGAAGGCAGTTTTTCTTTTTCTCTATACACTCCTGCTGAAATATCGTTTTTAATTCGATCGATAACTTGCAAATACAAATGTCTACTGTCAGATTTAATCGTCATTGGATCCCCCACCATATTTTCTCAAGACATCAGACCTCTGATGTATTTCATTCCTACTAATCGAAAATACTATAACACTTTTTCAACTATAAATAAATAGGAGAGTAAGATTTTGTCGAAAAAACTTGCACTAATATCTCTAGCATGAATATTCACTGCAAAGGTTTGGAAAATACAGTAATATAAAGCCTTTTCATTGAGGGGAATCCATTAAAATCGTCTAATTAATGTCGATATTTAAAGAATTTTCAGATAAAAAATATATTTAAGAAAACGTTTACAATAGTATGTCACATTCCAAAAATAGACGATGGATGTCTGACCTCTTACAACTAATCCCCCTCAAAGCTTAGCAGATATTAAAAAAAGTACAGGGCTTTACTCCTGTACTTCTTTCAATATGTCATATTATTAAAACACGTGTTTTATGAGGTATGTTCTTCAGATGATTTTGCAATCAATACCGTCCGTGGTTTGCTGCCTTCGTAAGGTCCTACAACTCCCCTTAACTCCATGGCATCTATCAGCCTCGCTGCCCTGGTATAGCCGATGCGGAATCTCCGCTGAAGCATGGAGACACTTGCTGTCTGCATATCTGCAATGAGCTGGACTGCTTCATCATACAATTCATCATCTACTTCTTCTGAAGTCTCAGGGATGTCATCAGGAATCATTTCCTCCTGGTACTGAGCTTTCTGCTGGGAAATGACAAAATCCACTACTTCTTCTACTTCATCATCCGACAAGAATGCCCCTTGTATACGGACGGGCTTTGAAGCGCCCACTGGCAGGAAAAGCATATCTCCCCTTCCAAGCAGCTTTTCTGCCCCTCCCATATCTAGTATAGTTCTGGAATCCGTCATAGAGGAAACGGCAAAGGCAATGCGGGATGGGATGTTTGCTTTGATGACCCCCGTAATGACATCCACTGATGGCCGCTGGGTTGCTATGATCAGATGGATGCCGGCTGCACGGGCCATTTGAGCGAGACGAGTGATGGCATCTTCGACATCGCTGGAAGCGACCATCATCAAATCTGCAAGCTCGTCTACAATGACGACAATGTATGGGAGCAGAGGCTGCTTTTCTCCAGATTCTGCATTATGCCTTTTTACATAATCATTGTATCCTTCAATATTCCTCGTGCCTGTATGTGAGAAGAGTTCATATCTTCTTTCCATTTCGTTAACAACTTTTTTCAATGCCTGGGAAGCCTTTTTAGCATCCGTTACAACGGGGGCCAAAAGATGAGGGATCCCGTTGTAAACATTTAATTCTACCATTTTGGGATCGATCATCATCAGTTTCACTTCATGAGGTTTCGCCCTCATCAGGATGCTGGTGATGATTCCGTTGATGCACACACTTTTCCCGCTTCCTGTAGCACCTGCCACTAAAAGATGGGGCATTTTATTTAATTCAGCCAAAACTGCTTCACCCGTAATGTCTCTGCCTAAACCAATTTGCAGTTTTGCCTCAGGTTTATTATTTTCTTTTGCATCCAATACTTCCCTGAGGGAGACCATTGCGACTTCAGAATTAGGGACTTCAATCCCAATGGCTGACTTGCCAGGAATCGGTGCTTCAATCCGAATGTCTTTTGCAGCGAGCGCCAATGCCAAGTCATCATTAAGGCTCACAATTTTACTCACCTTTACACCGACATCCGGATGCACTTCATATTTTGTGACTGCCGGACCAAGATGGACTTGGGTCACTTTTGCTTTTACTCCGAAACTTTGGAATGTCCTTTCCAACTTCGCTGCATTGGAATGGATCAATTCATATTCATTGGATTGATCCGTTGCACGAGGCATCTTCAAAAGTGATAAGGACGGCAATTGGTAATCCAAGTTTTCAACCTCTGTGAACGTGATGGGAGGCGCGCTTGGATCATCGTCGGCTTCTTTTCCTGCAGGTAGGCTATCATTTTGAATTGTAGGCTCTTCCATTGGTGATGCACCATATGCCCTGTCAGCAAAACTGGAAATGATGGGCTCAGATTTTTCTGATAGCGGACCAGCTGGTGGTGATTCGTTTTCAACTGGATTATCCGGTGCCGGTTCTTCCTTTTTCTTTGGCTTTTCTTTTATTTTTGTTTGTTTTTTTATTTTTCGTTCATCAGACCATTCCTTCATGTCCTCAATGAATACTTCCCATTGATTCTTTATGAATTCTCCTATGACTTTTGCAGTCTTTCCAGTGATATCCCCGATAGATTTTCCTGTAATGAGAATCATGCCTATCAAGATCAAAACCATTGCTACAAATTTCGTTCCCTGTGAATCAAAAAGAAAATGAGAGGCAGCAAATAAGACGGCGCCTATCATCCCTCCGCCAAGGTCTGTAGAGCTCGATTCGCCTCTTACTTCCATCCAGAAAAGCTCCCATGTATTCGTAATGACGCTTGGATTCTTGAAAGGACCTGATTTCGCCAAAAGCCCAAACAGTTTGAGGTGACTTAACAGCAGCATGCTTGCTTGAAGAGTATATAGGCCGACGAGCCTGCGTTTAAAGAAATATGGCCATTCTCTCTTTACCATGAAGTAAAAAGCCAATCCCATGATTCCGATCAGCGCGGACATATACCATTCCCCTAAAAAAAGTCGGAAAAATAAAACAACCGCTTTTCCCACAGCTCCAAGTTTGATAATGGAAATTACACTGAGGGCAATCAAAAGAATTCCAATCAATTCATATTGGAGGGTCTTTTTTACCTCGGTTCTTCTCTTCGTTTTAGTTCTCTTTTTCTTTTTTGCCATTTCTAAACCACCCAATATTCCCATAATATGTATATAGACTCGCGCTCTTATAAATAAAAACGACGCAAGGCTGACCCATCAACTCCTTTCACCCTTGCGATCTTGGTGTCCGGTTAAATCGAAGGTCAGCCCCATGTATGTTTAAACAGCGCCTAAGAGGCGAAGCCTTTTTCTGATCTTTAATCTCTTATATTATAGCATATTGTTTCCAGTGCAGGAAATGGTTCTATCATACGGAATTATTGGTTATTGATGTATTGCCCTGGTTCACATTCCGGAGTCAGGTAATGGGAAGGATCACTGCTCATGACTCTCATCACGCGATATCCCTGTTCACACTGCTGCACCATAAGGGGAATTCCATTCCATGTAATCATCTTGGTGGAGTCGAATGTGTTTTCACCTGGCGGAAAGATGAATTCCTGCGGCATAGAAGTATATAGGATCATTGAATCATCCCTTCTTCCTCATCACCGGTTTTTAATTCTATTAATTCATTTAATTTTTTCATCGCTTTCCCGATGCCGCCGACTTCGTCGATAAGGCCATATTCCACAGCGTCAGACCCTACTACGTTTGTTCCTATATCCCTTGTCAGATTACCTTTTGCAAACATGAGATCCTTAAACTTGTCTTCTGAAATCTTCGAGTGTTTTGTGACAAAGTTGACTACCCGGTCCTGCATTTTATCCAGATATTCAAACGTTGCAGGCACCCCTATGACGAGTCCGGTCAAACGTACTGGATGGATTGTCATCGTCGCTGTTTCAGCAATAAACGAATAGTTGCATGAAACGGCTATCGGTACACCAATGGAATGTCCTCCCCCAAGGACAATGGATACAGAAGGTTTTGAGAGGGAAGCAATCATCTCTGAAATGGCCAGGCCAGCCTCAACATCCCCTCCTACAGTATTTAGTAGCACTAATATCCCTTCAATTTTAGGGTTTTGTTCAATCGCTACAAGCTGAGGAATTACATGTTCATATTTGGTTGTCTTATTTTGTGGAGGCAGCTGCATATGGCCTTCAATCTGGCCGACTATTGTCAAACAATGGATCTTGGAATCCTGTGAAAGCTGTGGCACATTGGTTTGGCCAAGCTGCTGAATTTTTTCCATTAAACCCGAAGGCTTATCTTTTTGATCCTGATCCTTCTGAGGCTCTGATTCATTCATTTTGAATTCCATAAATTTTAGCTCCTTTGGACATATGATACTTTTAGTATCCTCACACTCCATGATTTCATTCTTTGAGCTATCAAGTAAAACAACAAAAGAGATGCCGCTATAAAATGGCATCTCTTATTCGTCGTCCAGCTCCATCGCCTAGCCCCTCGAGGTCATAAGCCGCACCTCTACGGAAATCAGGATTTCCTTCGAGTTCCGTCTTATGCGGGTCGGGGCTGACCAAGGCGATTCCGCTTTTGTACTTTAAACTTCCATGATAATTGGCAGGATCATTGGTCTGCGCTTTGTCTTTTCAAATAGGAGGTAGTTCAACTGATCGCGGATATCCTGTTTGATATTGGACCATTCATATGCATCCCTTGATAAATAGGATTCAACAATCTCTCTAACAAGCTTAGTGGATTGTTCCATCAGCTTTTCTGATTCTCTTACATATACGAATCCCCTGGAAATGATTTCAGGCCCTGATGCGATCGTTTTCTCTTTTTTGCTCAATGTGACAACAACGGTAAAAATTCCGTCCTGAGAGAGAAGTCTTCTGTCGCGAAGAACAATATTTCCTACATCTCCGACACCGATTCCATCTATCAAGACATTCCCTGCAGGCACCCTGCCGGAAATTTTCAATTTTTCATTTTTGTATTCAATGACTTCACCCTTGTCAGGGATAATCACTTGATTCTCTTTCAGACCCATAGAATAGGCCAATTTGGCATGGGCAACGAGCATACGGTATTCGCCCTGAATTGGAATCAGATACTTTGGCTTCATCAAATTCAGCATCAGCTTCAATTCTTCCTGGCTTCCATGTCCGGAAACATGGACTTTTTTGTAGCCTGAAAAAACAGTAGCTCCGGCACGGAAAAGCATATCGATGGTTTTATACATTAGAATTTCAATGCCAGGCGTAGGAGTAGCAGCAATAAAGACAGTATCTCCTTTTTGAATATTAATCAGTTTATGAGCCTGCTTGGCCATTTTCTGAAGTGCCTCGATCGGTTCTCCTTGGATGCCGGTAGCTAAGATGACTACTTCTTTATCCTGATGCTTCTTTACATCTCCGATAGGAATGATTTGCTCTGGATCCACATTTAAATACCCTAGGGATACAGCCACATCCAATACTCTCTGAATACTCTTTCCAACGACCGCTACTTTTCTTCCGTTCTCTTTTGCAGCATTAAAAACTTGTTGGATCCTTATGAGATTGGATGCAAAGCATGCAATAATGATCCTGCCTGAGGCTTCGTGGAAAGCATCTGACATTTGGCGGGCAACCAACTCTTCTGATGTAGAATAGCCCGGTCTTTCAGCTTCAGTACTGTCTGACAAAAGGCAAAGAACTCCTTCGTCTCCGATTGTCGCCATTTTACCCATTTCAGGCTTGTACATTTCCGGTGCAGTATGATCAAATTTAAAATCACCGGTATGTACAATGTTTCCTTCTGATGTATGTATGCAAATGCCAACTGAATCCGGTATTGTGTGAGTTGTCTTAAAAAATGAAATGTCAGCGGTTTCGAATGAAAGCCTGGAATCAGAATGTACAGTTACAAATTTTGCCTTCCCTCTGAAATCATGTTCCTTCAGCTTTTCATTTGCAAGTGCTACAGTAAGCTTCGTTCCGTATACTGGTACGTTGACCTTTTTTAATACATATGGAAGGCTTCCAATGGCATCCTCATGACCATGTGTCAAGAATATTCCTTGGATCCTGTCCTTATTCTCTACGAGATAAGTGATGTCAGGGATGACAATATCTATGCCCAGCATCTCGTTTTCAGGAAACATCAAGCCCGCATCAATGACGAATAAATCCTGATCCACTTCTATAACATACATGTTCTTTCCCGTTTCCCCTACACCGCCAAGAGCGGTAACTTTGATATTCTGCGTCTCTCTATTTAACAATTTTGGTATCCTCCTATGTTGATTTTCCCGATCATTAATCAGTTATTTTCATTATACTTGATGATAAATTGGCATTACAACAAAATTCAACCAGTCATTCCATTTAAAAAGGCTGGATCGATTTGATCCAGCCTGATTTCATTAAGATATTGACTTAAGTAATTCTGCAACTTTTGAGCGTTCCTGCTCAGTCAAAGGAATTAATGGGAGCCTAACAGATCCGACATCCAAGCCTTTCAACTGTAATGCTGTCTTAACTGGAGTAGGACTTGGTGCTGCAAACAGCCCTCTCATCAATGGAAGTAATTTTTGATGAAGAAGCGCTGCATTCTTTAATTCTCCAGTAAAGAAAGCGTTAATCATATCCTGCATCTCATTTCCTGCCACATGTGAAGCAACTGACACAATACCCGCTCCCCCAATTGAAAGCACAGGCAGTGTCAATCCATCATCACCGCTGTAAAGAGCGAAATCTTCGGCAGTATTGGCGATGATTTCTGTCATTGCATCCAAATCGCCGCTTGCTTCTTTAACCGCTACAATATTAGGGATTTGAGAAAGTTTAATCACCGTTTCCGGACTGATGCCAACCACTGTACGACCAGGCACATTATAAGCCATGATAGGGAGGCCGGTTGATTCTGCAACCGCTTTGAAATGCTGATATATACCTTCTTGACTCGGTTTATTGTAATAAGGCGCTACGATCATGGCTGCATCTACTCCAGCAGCCTCTGCCTTTTTAGTCAGCTCAATGGAGGCATGGGTATTATTACTTCCAGTACCTGCAATAACCGGCACCCTTCCGTCCACCACTTTTACAACATGCTTAAACAAGGCAACTTTTTCTTCACTTGAAAGTGTCGGCGATTCACCTGTAGTCCCTGCAATCACTAATGAATCAGTCCCATTATCAATCAAGTAATTGACAAGTGAAGTCGTTTTATCAAAATCCACATTTCCTTTACTGTCAAAAGGTGTGACCATTGCTGTCGCAATTCGTCCAAAATTTATCATTAGTAAACCCTCCATGTACAAAAAAATTAAAAATCAGTTGCTTCATATTCAAAAATGTCTTTTTGGAGTTCAAATGCATCATGAAGTGCATTTACTGCCTTGACCAAGTCCGCTTCTTTCACGAGGACCCAGATGGTTGTATGACTGTCAGCCGATTGAAGGATTCTGATGCCCTCATCAGACAGAGCAGTGACGATTTTGGATGTCACACCTGGAACGCCGGTGATGCCTGCGCCAACTACCGAAACTTTGGCACATCCTTCTTCAACCTGAGGTTCATAGCCTAAATTCTTTAGTATTATGACAGCACGTTCAAGTACATCCTGGGATACCGTATAAACGACGCCAGTTGGAGAAATATTGATGAAATCAACACTGATTTGCTCCCTGGCCATAGCACTGAATACTTCAGACTGCAAATTATACTGGTCTTTCTTAGCAAAGACTTTAATCTGGGCAACGTTTCCTACGTGGGCAATCCCTGTAACCAGCCTCTCCCTGATATCAGATCCCTTATTCTGTTTATTGACAGAAGTGACCAATGTCCCTAAACCATCTGAATAAGTAGAGCGGATTCGAATCGGAACTTTTGAGCCCATGGCAATTTCTACGGCCCGTGGATGTATGACCTTCGCACCTTGATAGGCCATATTGCAAACTTCATTATACGTCACCACTTCAAGTGGACGGGCTTTTTCAGCGATGCGTGGATCCGCAGTCATGATTCCTTCAACATCAGTAAAAATATCAATCCATTCTGCATTCAATGCAGCTCCTAAAGCAGCAGCAGATGTATCACTGCCTCCACGCCCAATGGTCGTGATATCCCCATTTTTCGCTGCACCCTGAAAACCTGCCACCACGACAACGTCATGATGCTGAAGTTCCCGCAGGATCCTGTCGCATTTCATTTCCATAATTTTAGCGTTTGTATGATCACTGTTGGTCCTGAAGCCAGCCTGCGCTCCTGTCAAAGCAGTGGCATTGATGCCGGCTTCAAGGAGCATATTGGTGAAGACAACGCTGGAAATGATCTCTCCACAGGACAGGAGAAGGTCCTGTTCTCTTTTGGATATTGATGAAGAAAGGCCGCCTGCAAGTGAAAGCAGAGTATCCGTAGCATATGGATCCCCTTTTCTGCCCATCGCAGAGACTACCACTACAACTTTATATCCTTCATTCAATCCTTTTTCTATCTGTCTTCTTGCCTGCTTGCGGCTTTCTTGATCCTTCACAGACGTACCGCCGAATTTCTGCACGATCAACTTCATTTGTTACACCTCTAAAATGATCTGCACTGGGTTAGTGGCAGATTTTGATTGTTGTATAATTCTTGGCTGCTTGTAAATCAGGCTGTTGAAGTAATCCAATAAATATAGGGAGCTGCGGGATGGCCGCATCTCTTATCGTATATTTATTGGGTATTCAATCAGCCTGGATGTTTATCATACGTAGTATATGTTATTTTACGATTTCAAGTTTCACGAGGCTCTCTGCAATCTGAACAGAGTTCCATGCAGCTCCCTTAAGGAGATTATCAGAGACAATCCACATATGGAAGCCTTTTTCTTCATCAAGATCTTTTCGTATCCTTCCGACAAATACATCGTTCTTTCCAACAGCATATGCAGGCATAGGATAAACCTGTTCTTCCGGACTGTCTTGAAGGACTACTCCAGGTGCCTCCGCCATCAATGCCTTGATGTCAGCAGCTGATACTCCTTCTTTCTCCACTTCGATATATACAGATTCGGAATGTCCCGTTTCCACAGGAAGGCGTACGCACGTTGCAGCTACTTTCAAGTCAGGCATATGCATGATTTTCTTGGTTTCATTAATCATCTTCATTTCTTCATACGTATATCCATTTTCTTCAAATTTATCTATTTGAGGAATCGCATTGAAGGCAATTTGATAATGTTTTTTATCAGATTTCACCGGCAGGATAGCTGGGTTTGCTTCTTTGCCATCCAGAAGTTCCTGCGATTGAGTACGCAGTTCATCGATTGCTGCAGCACCTGCACCTGAAACGGCTTGATATGTTGAAACTACCACTTTGCTCAAACCGCAGTTTTGACGAATCGGTTCAAGAGCCGCCACCATTTGTATGGTGGAGCAGTTTGGATTCGCAATGATGCCTTTATGCAGATGAAGATCTTTTTCATTTACTTCAGGCACCACAAGGGGAACTTCAGGATCCATTCTGTATGCACTTGTATTATCTACCACTATTGCACCTCTTTTAACCGCTTCTGGTGCAAATTCCTTTGAAACGCTGCCGCCTGCACTGAAAAGAGCGATGTCTACTCCTTCAAAGCTTTCCGGTTTTGCTTCCTGGACAATGATCTCTTGCCCTTTATATTTAACAGTAGTTCCTGCTGAACGAGCAGAGGATAATAATGTGAGTTTCTGTATAGGAAAATCGCGTTTTTCTAAAGTTTGTACCATTTGTTGTCCGACGGCGCCGGTTGCCCCGACTACCGCAACATGAAAACCTCTTGATGACATAAGATGATTCCCCTTCCGATTCTTTCGAAATTTATTGTATTGATAAGTAATATCGTATATTTTAACACATTACGAATAGATGCCCTATTATTTTATTAAGAATCCGGAAAAAGTTGAAGGGGAATTATTCCCCATCTAAAAATCGTTCTACAATAACCGGCTGGATCTGCTTGCCTTCCAACGCAGCCAGTATCGTTGGCTGAAGCATACTCATCCGTGCCACCATTGATTTTGGCTTCTTTTCAGGATCATCCTGGCCAAAAGGAATGAAGAAAATATCTTTGGCTCCCATCAGGGTCATTAAATTCACGCCATTCAGACCAAGTGCATCATTTGTTGAGATGCCAAGGACTACCGGCCTATGATTTCTTATTGTTGCTTTAGCAGCCATTAAAACAGGGCTGTCAGTAAGCGCATTGGCAAACTTGCTCATTGAATTCCCTGTCAACGGTGCGATGACCATGCAATCCAATGGATATTTTGGGCCGAGTGGTTCTGCATTTACAATAGAATCGATGGCCTTATTTCCTGTCACTTCTTCTATCCTTTGAATCCAATCTTCACCAACACCAAACCTTGTTTCCGTATTTTGAACAGTAAAGGTTACAACCGGTACGACTTCCGCTCCTGCTTCCACGAGTTTCTTGATCTCAGGAAACACGGCATCATAAGTACAATGGGAACCTGTTAATCCGAATCCAATTCTTTTTCCAGCTAAACTCATTTTTTGGGCTCCTTCCTCTTTAAGAAATCCTCTTCCAGTAATTGAGCCAGCACTCCCGCTAATATCTGGCCAGCTGTTTTTGGGGCTACTATACCAGGCAGTCCCGGTGCAAGCAGTGCTTTGATTCCACGCTTTTCGGCATACCGAAAATCTGTGCCGCCAGGTCTGGAGGCCAAGTCTATGATGAGTGTCTGCGATGGCATCTTAGAAATGACGTTTGCTGTCACAATTGGATATGGAATGGTATTGATACATATATCGACATCGGAAACTTCCTTTGGCAGATCATTTAAATGAAATGGAGTCAATCCCATTTCTGTGATTCTGGCAATATGCTCCGATTTCCTTGCACCAACTTTGACTTTCGCTCCCAGATGGGCAAACGCACGGGCTACACTCATCCCAACCCTACCCAGACCAAGTACGGCAACTTTGGATCCGTGAATGGTAAAGTCTGTATGCTGAATTGCCATCATCATAGTGCCTTCTACCGTCGGGATGGAGTTGTAGATGGCGACGTCATCCCGTTCAAATAATTGCACCAAGCGCCGGTTTGTTTTAGTGGTAACGCCATCTAAATAGGGATTACTGATTCCTGAATACACCGTACAGTGAGTGGGAGTCTTCTTAAGGATTTCTTCAGTAAGCAATACATTTTCATTTGAGAATATGGTTTCTACCTTGCCCTCTCCGTTGGTTCCAGGCACAGGGAGGATGATGGCATCCATTACAGAGAAATCCACTTCATCGATTTTTTCTTTCACTGCTCCTGTAAATGCATGGTCCAGCTGTTCAAATCCGATCAGCGAAATTTTCGCATCCAATTCTGTCAGCTTTCGAATGATTTCCAGTTGACGAGCATCTCCGCCGATCACTGTGATCTGCATTCCGGTCAACATCAATGCATTCACCTTCTTTGTCCTTTATCATCTATCACACATAACCATTAATTCGTATTCACTTCCTCAGTTTATGAGTCAATGATTCAATCGGTGAGTCATCCAACTAAAAAAGACTGCCGCAAGATTCTGCAGCAGCCTAATATTATTTATAGACAATTAATCTGGTACTTCCAAGATCATCATATCACTGCCAATGGTCCTGATATGATTCCATGGAACCCTTATCTCTGATCCACGTCCCCTGCCTCCAAACCATTTGCCTGTAGGGATGATCAGGGAGGAAATCTCACCTGTCCTGCCATCGATTTCTAAATCCGTATGCCCCAATATACCCAATCTTTCCGCTTTACGATAATCAACGATTTCTTTTCCGCTCAATTCACTCAGTCTCATTAGATCACCTCTGCATTTATACCTATTACTACAATGTATAAGGAGTTGGCCCATTTTAGAAGCAAGTATTTGGATAAAAGACGAGAAAAAAGGGACCAGCACAAATCCGCTAATCCCTTTCTTTTCATTAATGTCTGGGAAGATCATCATTCGGTCCGATTAAAGCAACTGAATATTCATCCTTAAAGATCTTATTTGCAAGTTCGTTCACCCCTGAAATCGTTACACGGTCGACTTCATCGACAATTTCATCAAGGGTGCGGTGCCTGCCCAATAGAAGTTCATTCTTCCCATTGCGGCTCATGCGGCTATTTGTACTTTCAAGGCTCAGCATCAAGTTCCCTTTTAATTGCTCCTTGCTGTTGTTCAGCTCTTTTTCTGTAATACCCGTTCTCTTAAGTGTCGCCAGCGTTTCTTGAATGGTCTCAAACAGCTGGTTCATTTGCTTGGAACCGGTTCCCCCATAAACTGTAACCATCCCACTATCTTTATAAGAAGTATGGTAAGAAAATACAGAGTAGGCAAGCCCGCGCTGTTCACGCACTTCCTGGAAAAGCCTTGATGACATGCTTCCTCCCAGGATGTTATTGAGAGTTATAAGGCTGTATACATCCTCATGTCCGATAGGCAGACCTTCGTAGCCCAGACACAAATGAGCCTGTTCCGTGTCCTTTTTACGTGTTAAACGGTTGGTGTGGAATGAAGGTTTTGACTCCTCATCGGTTCTTTTGCCACCTTCATATGTACCGAAGCGTTCCTCAATTTTTTTAATGAATGCTTCTTTAATATTTCCTGCAATCGAGATGACCACTTTATCTGGAGTGTACATATTATGCATGTACTCTTTCAGTGTATTTTGATTGAAGGTTGAAAGTGTTTCCTCAGTACCAAGGATTGGATATCCAAGTGAATGAGTATCATAGGCTGCTTTACTGAGCAGATCATGGACAATATCATCAGGGGTATCTTCATACATCTTGATTTCTTCATAGACTACATTTTTCTCTTTTTTCAGTTCTTCTTCATCAAAAGTTGAGTTGAAGAACATGTCAGCTAAGATGTCGAGAGCCATCTCGGAATGGGTATCCAGAACCTTTGCATAATAGCAAGTGTACTCTTTGGATGTAAAGGCGTTTACCTGTCCGCCTATGGAATCAAATGCTTCCGCAATTTCACGTGCTCCCCTGTTTTCAGTCCCTTTAAAGAACATGTGCTCAAGAAAATGTGAGATTCCGTTGTTTACAGGAGTCTCATCCCTGGAACCCGTACCGATCCAGATGCCCAGAGCTACGGACCTGACTGTTGGTATTTCTTCTAGTACAATTCGTACACCGTTTTGGCAAGTATATTTCTTTATCAATTGTGTTCCTCCTGTTCTAGATGATCAAACTTAGTTTGTTTTATTGTTTTTCGGAAAGTGGTGCCGGCAGCTTAATGATCCGTTCTTCATTTACTAAATCAGAAACGGTCCCGAAACGCAATTGCTTCTTTTTAATTTCCTTTATCAAGGCATCCAGTGCTTTTGAAGAAGATTCAGTCGGGTGCATTAATATCATGGCACCAGGATGGACTTTTGATGTAACGCGCTGTAATAAAACCTGTGGGGATGGCTTTTGCCAATCGATTGTATCCACACTCCACATAATGGTGCCAAGATGAAGTCCGGATGCGATATTTACGACGTCATCCCTATAGCTCCCGCTCGGCGGTGCAAACCACTTTACTTTTTCCCCTGTTGTTGCCTCAATGACATCGTTGGTTTTTTGAAGTTCTTCCGTTATCCGTCCGTTCGTCAGTTTTTTCATATCAGGGTGTGAATAGGAGTGGTTCCCTACTTCATTTCCTGCTTCGACGATCATTTTCGCAAGGTTGGGGTTTTCTTTTACCCAACGGCCTTCCAGAAAAAACGTTGCCTTTACATCATTTTTCTTCAAGGTCGCAAGCATATCCGGCAAGTATTCATTTCCCCAAGCGACATTTATCAGTAAAGAAACCATAGGCTTGTCAGGATTGCCTTTGTAAATAGGAGAAGGCGGCAGATCCTTCAGATGGACGGAAGGGGGTAATTGTTTAAAAATTAATTTTTGTTCATTGAATTTTTTTGATTTCTTCATTTTTTCATAAGAAGCCTTGATATCAACTTCCAGCCCATTATAGCCCGGTATGGTTTTCCACACTTTATCAATTTTAGCATTTTGCGGCGGAATTGAAAATTGTTGAGCCGCATTTTCAATATCCGAATAAAGCTTATTTTGAGAAACAGCCACCTCAGAAGCCGCATCCTTAAGTCCATATACATATTGGGATGACAAAGGATTCTGAATAACCGCTGCAGCAATCACAACAATCAACCCAACCTCCACCAAACGTCTCTTATCCACGTCCATTCCTCCTTCAATAAAAAATATGTGAAAGAGGGACAAGGTAGAACGAAAAGCGGAAGCGCCCTGATTAGCCCCGATCAGCATAAGACAACTCGAAGGAAATCCTGATTTCCGTAGAGGTACCGCTTATGACTCGAGGGGCTGGGCGCTGGAGCTGGATCATAAGAAAAGCGGAGCCGACTGTCCAGAGGCGTAGAGACTGGAGCGCAGCACCACGAGATAAAGGAAACACGGAGAGCGAAGCGATCCGATGTTGACTTATCGTAAGTGTGCTGAGCGAAGTCTCCCAGCCTCTAGGAGGCGGAGCTGGACATTGAAAAGCGGAAGCGCCCTGGTCAGCCCCGACCAGCATAAGACGGAACTCGAAGGAAATCCTGATTTCCGTAGAGGTACGGCTTATGACTCGAGGGGCTGGGCGCTGGAGCTGGACATCGAAAAGCTCCACTGGCTGCCCAGAGGCGCCGAGGTTGGACTGAAGCGCTGCGAGATAAAGGAATCACGATGAGCAAATTAAGATTTTCTTGATAAAAAAAGGCCGACTCCAAAAAAAGCCGGCCTCCCTTCTCAATAGAAGAGAGAAATTGCTTTTTTCTTATGAGTCAGCCCTCTCGATTATTTCTGTTCTTGCTGTTCCTCTTTTTCGCGCTGTTCTTTAAGAACCACTTTTCTTGAAAGATTCACGCGGCCTTGATTGTCGATATCGATGACCTTCACCAATACTTCATCGCCAAGCGCCAATACATCTTCCACTTTGCGAACTCGCTCTTCAGCCAATTCAGAAATATGGACAAGTCCATCTTTACCGCTGAAGATTTCAACAAATGCACCGAATTTCTCAATGCGTTTGACTTTACCAAGATAAATTTGTCCAACTTCTACTTCACGGACAATATCTTCGATGATTTTCTTAGCCTTTTTGTTCATTTCCTCATCTGTAGAAGAAATGAATACTGTACCATCTTGTTCGATATCGATCTTAACACCGGTTTCTTCAATGATTTTATTGATTTGTTTTCCGCTCGGTCCAATAACATCACGGATTTTATCCGGATTGATTGTCATGGTCAAGATCTTAGGCGCATATTGTGATAGTGACTCGCGCGGCTCGGAAATAGTGGAAAGCATGCTGTCCAAAATCTGCATGCGCCCTTTTTTAGCTTGCTGCAGTGCTTCTTCAAGAATTTCACGGGACAATCCATCTATCTTAATGTCCATTTGAAGTGCAGTAACGCCTTTATCAGTACCTGCCACTTTAAAGTCCATGTCGCCAAGATGATCTTCCATCCCTTGGATATCGGTCAAAATCGTGTAATGTTCACCTGATTTAACAAGCCCCATAGCAATTCCCGCTACAGGTGCCTTGATTGGCACCCCGGCATCCATCATGGCAAGTGTACTTGCGCAGATGCTTGCTTGTGATGTTGATCCATTTGACTCAAGCACCTCAGAAACCAGGCGGATTGTATAAGGGAAATCCTTTTCATTTGGAATGATTGGCTCAAGGGCACGTTCACCAAGTGCTCCATGACCGATTTCACGGCGGCCAGGACCACGCATTGGGCCAGTTTCCCCCACACTGAACAATGGGAAGTTATAATGATGCATGAAGCGTTTTGATTCTTCAAGTCCTAGACCATCAAGGATTTGAACATCCCCAAGTGCTCCTAGTGTACATACGCTTAATGCTTGAGTTTGTCCACGTGTAAATAAACCTGAACCGTGGGTCCTTGCAAGAATTCCGACCATTGAAGAAAGAGGACGGATTTCATCTACTCCACGCCCGTCAGGACGTACTTTATCCTCAGTAATTAAGCGGCGGACTTCGCCTTTGACAAGCTTATCCAACACTTTTTTCACTTGTTTGATTGTCTCATCAGTGATATCTTCACGCTCTTCGTAAGATGCCAGCACCTCATCTTTTACTTCTTTAATGGCAGCTTCACGCGCATGTTTTTCCTGCACTTGGATAGCAGGAATCAACTTAGCTTCACACATAGAGCGGACTTCTGCTTCGATATCAGAATCAATGACAGAAAGCTCGACAGTCATTTTTTCTTTTCCGACTTTTTCTGCAATTTCTTCTTGGAAAGCAATCAGTTTTTTGATTTCATCATGTCCGAACATAATTGCTTCAAGCATTGTTTCTTCAGGGATTTCTTCTGCCCCGGCTTCCACCATGTTAATTGCATCCTTTGTACCTGCAACGGTTAAATGCATTTTGCTTTTCTCCAATTGTTCTACAGTCGGATTAATGACAAATTGATCATCAACCAATCCAACGATTACACCTGCAATCGGACCATCGAAAGGAATGTCAGAGACAGAAAGAGCCAAAGATGAACCAAACATTGCTGCCATTTCTGATGAGCAGTCTTGATCCACGCTCATTACCATACTGATTACTTGTACCTCATTGCGGAAACCATCCGCGAATAATGGACGGATCGGTCTGTCAATCAAACGGCTTGTCAATACGGCCTTTTCGCTTGGTCGGCCTTCACGTTTGATGAATCCACCCGGGATTTTTCCAACTGCATAAAGACGTTCTTCATAATTTACAGTCAAAGGGAAAAAGTCAAGATTTTTTGGCTCCTTTGATGCTGTAGATGTACTTAATACTGCAGTATCGCCATAGCGGATAAGCACCGCTCCATTTGCTTGTTTTGCTAATTGTCCAACTTCTACTGTCAAACTACGGCCAGCCCAGTCGGTGGAAAAGATCTGTTTATCTTGTTCCATATGTTAACCCCTCTCTGATTAAAACTTTTCATTACATATTGTTTCATTTTATCATAAAGCACATAGTGCTGATATAATCATTAAGTATAGACATTATGTATTTTAGTCAATGTTCACAAGAGTAAGTCATAATTCTTAAAAGTTTTTTAAGCTAATAAAAAAGCGGGAAAAATCCCGCTTCTTTTACATGACTTATCGACGTAAACCAAGTTTGTTGATCAATTCACGGTAACGTTGAACGTCAGTGTTACGCAAATAAGTTAACAAGTTACGACGTTTACCTACCATTTTAAGAAGACCGCGACGAGAGTGGTGGTCTTTCTTATGAGTACGCAAGTGATCATTCAAATTGTTGATTGATTCCGTAAGGACAGCAATTTGAACTTCTGGAGATCCAGTATCTGTGTCGTGGATTTTATACTCGTTGATAAGTTCATTTTTACGCTCTTGAGTGATAGCCATCCTGTTCACCTCCTATGTTAAAATAAAGGAATTTAATCCTTTTAAATCCCCTGTTACTGAGCAAGCGTCGGAGACTCGACTTGCCAAGCAAAGGTTCATTTCACCTTTATTAGGATACTACTATCGGATTGAAATTGCAAGTCTAAATAAGATCTTTCGCAAAGTATTCCTTCGCCGTCTCTTTATCCTTCGCAATCTGCTCGATCAATTGATCGATTCCGCTGAATTTCATTTCATCCCTGATTCTTTTATGCCATTCTACCAAAACTTCTTCTCCATAAATAGAACGGTTGAAATCTAATATATGGACTTCAATAGACAATGAATATTCATCAGGGTTTTTAAATGTCGGTTTAAATCCAATGTTGCACACGCCATCATGCCAGGTATTGTTTACATGGATCCTGACAGCATAAACACCTTTTAAAGGTACCAGGAAATCATCATCGAACTCTATATTCGCAGTAGGAAAGCCTATCTTGCGGCCGCGCTTATCTCCATGGATCACAGTCCCTGAGGTGGTGTACCAGCGTCCAAGTAAACTTGGGATCTGTTCGACCTTCCCCGTATTAATCTTTTCGCGGATCAATGTAGAACTTACTTTCTCACCATATTCATTTACGAGTTTTTCCACCGTTGTTTGGGTAAATAAATCGCGGGAATGGAATGGCATCGTTTCCATTTTTCCTTCACCAAGTTTTCCGTAACTGTAGTCGAACCCTGCTACTACATGCTGTACATTCAACCCAATCACATACTCATCAATGAACTCTTGAGGAGAAAGGCTTGCGAATGCAGAAGTAAATCGGACAACAAGCACGTAGTCTATACCTATCTCTTCCATCTGCTTCACTTTTTCCTTTAAAGGTGTAATGTATTGCAAGTGTTTGTGCTTATGTCCCAAAACCACTGATGGATGTGGATCAAACGTCATGACAGCGCTTTTTATCCCTTTTTCTTGAGCAATTCCAATGGCTGTCTGCATGACCTTATTATGCCCAAGGTGTACACCATCAAAATAGCCAAGGGCCATAACTAGAGGCGGAAAATCCTCTTTATTATAAGAATGCGGATGATGGATCATTATTTTTTTCAAGATTCCTCACCTATTTTCTCTATTCGATGCGGAGAACTTTGACCGGCTTGATCATTCCAGGCTTTGTAGGATGGGGTTGATAGATAGCCAATGCATGACCATGTTCTGTAAACACCCATTCATGGGCTTCAGGCAAATCAGCCGTGCTTTCTAATACTGCTCCGTTTTTCACTTTCTCTGCTAATGTATCACTAATTTCCATAATCGGCAAATGAGAGATGCCTCTTTCCAATGGGTAAATCGCTTCCTCCACAATCCCTTTTTCAGTCAGTTCTTGAAGCTGTTCGAGCGTAATACAATCCTTTTCTGCAAATGATCCTGAAGATGTTCTTTTTAAGTCAGACATGTGTGCGGGATAACCAAGCATTTCTCCAATGGTTACGGCCAAAGTCCTTATGTATGTCCCTTTGCTGCAGGATACGTTAAAGCGGAAACGAACAGTCCCCTCTTCCTGTTGGATTGGACCGATTAAATCAAGGCTGTAAATATGAACGGTCCTGGTCGGCCGCTCAACCTCAATGCCTGCCCGTGCATACTCATATAATTTTTTTCCGTTAACTTTTACGGCAGAATACATAGGAGGTGTCTGTTGAATATCACCTGTCAACTGCGATAGAACTTCAAGGACCGATTCCTTGGAAACTTTGCCGTCAACGGTTTTTGAATCAACGATTTCTCCGGAAGCATCTTCCGTTGTTGTCGAGAATCCCAGGGTCACTTCACCTTCATATGTCTTTCCTGCATTCATTATATAGTCAGAAAGCTTCGTTGCCCGTCCAAGACAGATCGGGAGCACTCCGGTTACATCCGGGTCCAATGTCCCGGTATGGCCAACCTTTTTCATACCAAGAATCTTCCTTACTTTGAATACGCAGTCGTGTGAGGTCATCCCTTTTGGCTTCCATAATGGTAAAATCCCATCCATAATCTGTTCACCCTTTATCATTCAAGCAGCCATTCATTATTTGCTCCAAAGCAAATAAAAATCGGCCGCTCATGGTTTTGTCCATAAAAAAGGGATAGACATATTCGTCTATCCTATCCACTTATTCATTATCACCATTGGTATCTTCTTGTATTCCCCTTAAAAGGTTTTCAATCCGATTACCATAGTCAATTGATTCGTCAAATTCAAAAATCAATTCAGGCGTTTTGCGGAGGCGTATTCTTTGTCCAATTTCTGAACGAATGAACCCCTTTGCTTTAGCAAGACCTTTCAGCGTATTCTCCCTCTGTTCTTCATCACCAAGAACAGTAATGAATACTTTAGCCTGCTGCAGATCACCGGACACTTCAACATCCGTAACAGTTACAAAACCGATGCGCGGATCTTTGATTTTCTTTCCGATGATATCGCCTAATTCTTTTTTCATTTGTTCGCCTACACGATTCATACGGTGGGCCATGATGATTCACCTCTTTTACAACCATTCATAAGTTGTCTGTCCTCTTTCCCATTCTGGAAAGGAGTCCATGAATTTTAATGCACGCTCCAATTCTCTTTCAGAAGCTTCCTTAGATGAAGATACTGTGACAATGGCAATTTTAGTGCGCTGCCACATATCCTGATAATCCACTTCAGAGACCGAAACGTTATATTTTTGTTTGAGCCGCGTCAACACACGTTGAAGCACGGCTCTTTTTTCTTTAAGCGAATGGGCATCAAATATAAAACACTCACATTCAGCAAAACCGATCATTAGCGAGCGATTTCCTCCATGATGAATGCTTCAATGATGTCTCCTTCTTTCAAATCGTTGAAGTTTTTGATTGTAATACCGCATTCGTACCCGCGGTTAACTTCTTTAGCATCATCTTTAAAACGCTTCAATACATCGACTTCACCTTCAAAGATGACTACTCCGTCACGAATCAAGCGGATTCCGCTGTCACGGGTAATTTTTCCTTCAGTAACGAAGCTTCCGGCAATTGTACCGACTTTTGAAACTTTAAATGTCTGGCGCACTTCTGCCTGGCCGATGATTTTTTCTTGGAATTCAGGATCAAGCATCCCTTTCATTCCAGCCTCGATTTCCTCGATTACCTTATAGATGATTCTGTGTAATCGGATGTCGACGCCTTCTGCGTCAGCAGCGCGCTTCGCATTGACATCCGGACGCACATTGAATCCGATGACAATGGCATTTGATGCTGCAGCAAGCGTAATGTCAGATTCATTAAGGGCACCGACGCCAGTATGAATGATTTTAACATTTACACCTTCAACTTCAATTTTTTGAAGTGCAGCTGCAACTGCTTCAACAGATCCTTGAACATCTGCTTTCAGGACGATATTCAAGTCTTTCATCTCGCCTTGTTTCATTTGTTCAAATAATGTATCCAGGGTGACCCTGCTCTTTTCTCCTCGGGAAGCCTGCAAAGCTTGCTGCGCTCTGTTTTCTCCGATTTGGCGGGCAGTTTTCTCATCTTCAAAGACAACAAAACGGTCTCCTGCATGTGGAACATCACTTAAACCAGTGATTTCAACCGGAGTTGACGGGCCTGCTTCTTTGACACGGCGTCCAAGATCATTGACCATTGCACGTACGCGTCCAAAAGTATTACCAACAACAATTGGATCACCGATGCGGAGAGTACCATTTTGGACTAGTAATGTAGCAACTGATCCACGCCCTTTATCCAATTGAGCTTCAATAACAGTACCAATAGCATTTCTCTTCGGATTGGCTTTATACTCTTCAACTTCACCAACTAACAGAATCATTTCAAGCAAGTTGTCGATACCTTCACCGGAAAGAGCGGATAGTGGAACAAAGATTGTGTCTCCACCCCATGCTTCAGGAACCAATCCATGTTCTGTCAATTCCTGCATGACGCGGTCAGGATTAGCTGCCTCTTTATCCATTTTGTTCACTGCAACGATGATTGGCACTTCTGCAGCTTTAGCATGGTTGATTGCTTCAACTGTCTGAGGCATTACACCATCATCTGCTGCTACCACTAGGATGGTAATATCCGTAACTTGAGCTCCTCGTGCACGCATTGTCGTAAATGCAGCATGTCCCGGTGTATCAAGGAAGGTGATTTTCTTATCATTTACTTTAACTTGATAAGCTCCGATGTGCTGAGTGATTCCTCCTGCTTCTCCTGCGGTAACCTTTGTATTGCGGATAGAGTCAAGCAGAGTTGTTTTACCATGGTCGACGTGGCCCATGATTGTTACAACGGAAGGACGTTCAACCATATCTTCATCAGAATCTTCAGTGAAGTATACTTCGAGATCTGTTGTATCGATTTTGATTTCTTCTTCCACTTCTACACCGTATTCGCCTGCAATCAATTCAATCGCATCTTTATCGATTTCCTGGTTGATTGTAGCCATGATGCCGAGCATGAACAGCTTTTTAATGATTTCAGAAGGCTCACGATGGAGTTTTTTACCTAATTCAGCTACAGTAAGGGACTCAGTGAACGTGATTTTCGCCGGCAGTTCTCTTTCCTTCTTCTTTTGAGGAGGAGCTTGATGAGACTGCTGTCTGCCTTTTGATTGATTTTGGTTCCTATTTCTATTGCCGCCCTTTTTATTGTTGCTGTTGAAGACTTTATTTTCTTTTTGCTGGTACTGCTGGTCGTGCTTTTTGCCTTCTTGGCTTTTAGGAGCGGATTTTACTTTAACCTTTGTTGGAGAATCCTCTCCATCATCAGTCTTTCTTGGTGCTGGCTTAGAAGGGCTGTTTTTCGGCTGGTTTTTTGCATTTGATGGTGCAGGTTTAGATTCCCCTTTGCCGCTATCCTTCTTGACATTGTACATAGAATCCAGTTTCACCAAAACATCATCATCAAGTGTTGTCATATGGTTCGAAACTTCAATATTCATATCTTTCAATTTTGAAATGATATCCTTGCTGGAAACATTATGTTTTTTTGCATATTCGTAAATTCGCATTTTACTCATATGTTCACCCCCATTGAGATTCATCGAGCAATAATGCAAGCTTTTTTGCAAAGCCTTCATCTAATAGAGCCACTACAACCCGAGCATCCTTGCCAATCGCTTGACCAAGGATTTCCCTGTTTTCGACCCTTTTTACGGGGACCTTGTAGTAATGGCACTTATCAAGTATTTTCTTCGAAGTATTATGCGATGCATCCTTCGAAAGCAACACAAGCTTTGCTCGACCGTTTTTAACATCTTTGACTACAAGCTCTTCGCCTGAAATCGTTTTTCTAGCCCTGTTGGCAAGTCCTAATAATGACATCCATTGTTTTTGATTCATCATTATATAATCAATTGCCTTTATCTATTAATTGAAGAAGTTCTTCGTAGATCGAATCTTCAATTTTACAACCTAGATGGTTTGCTAGTGTATTTTTCTTTTTTGCCAGCAATACTGCTTCTTTATTTAGTGAGAGATACGCACCCCTGCCTGATTTCTTGCCGGATGGATCGATGGAAACTTCGCCCTCTTTAGAACGAACGATCCTGATCATATCCTTTTTCGGCTTCATTTCACCAGTGGCAACACATTTTCTCATAGGTATCTTCTTTTGAGATGCCATTTTCATTCACCTCTTACCCTATTGCCTATTATTCATAATCCTCATCGGAAAAGTCATAAGCGTCTTCATCAATATTTTCTTCAATTGCCGGTGCATTTTCCCTAGGGTAGATGCCTAACTCCCTCGCATCCGTTTCACTCTTGATATCAATCTTCCACCCAGTCAGCTTGGCTGCTAAACGAGCATTTTGACCCCTTTTACCGATCGCAAGTGATAACTGATAATCCGGAACCACAACTGTTGTAGCCTTTCCTTCTTCATCCACTTGTACATCCAATACTTTAGACGGGCTCAATGCATTTGCAACAAACACTACTGGATCTTCAGACCACTCAACGATATCAATCTTTTCGCCTTTTAGTTCGTTGACGATTGCCTGGACGCGTGATCCTTTAGGTCCTACACATGCCCCTACTGCATCAACTTCCGAGTTCGAAGCAAAAACAGAAATCTTGGAGCGGTCCCCTGCTTCACGTGCAACAGACTTGATTTCTACTGTTCCATCATAAATTTCCGGAACTTCGATTTCAAATAATCGCTTCAGAAGACCTGGATGTGTACGGGATACGAAAATCTGCGGCCCTTTTGTGGTCTTCTCCACTTTCGTGATGAACACCTTCACCCTGTCATGCGGTTTATAAGATTCATTTGGCATCTGTTCGCTTGGAGGAAGCAGCGCCTCAATTTTACCAAGGCTTACATAAATAAAACGTGGATCCTGACGCTGCACGATCCCTGTCATGATATCTTCTTCACGGTCTACATACTCGGAATAAATGATGCCCCGTTCAGCTTCACGGACTCTCTGAGTCACCACCTGCTTCGCTGTCTGTGCGGCAATGCGTCCAAAGTCCTTTGGCGTAACTTCGATTTCCACTACATCTCCCACTTCATATGAAGGGTTGATGGAGCCTGCTTCTTCAAGGGAAATTTCGAGGCGGGAATCAAATACTTCATCTACAACTTCTTTTCTGGCGAAGACCCTCATAGTCCCTGAACCCAGATTTAAGTCAATGCGCACATTTTGTGCCTGATTAAAATTGCGTCGATAAGCAGAAATAAGCGCTGCTTCAATAGCTTCGATTAATACATCTCTCGAAATTCCTTTTTCTTTTTCGAGAATATTGAGAGCATCCAACAATTCTGTGCTCATGTCATTCATCCCCCTTCAATTAACAAAACGATACTTATTAAAAAGAGACGGCCAAACGTGCCTTTGCCACTTTATCCATTGGCAAAACAACAGTCCTGGTCCTAGTCTTGATTCTGATTTCCATCGTTAAAGTATCGCCATTATATTCACGCAGCGTTCCTTCGAAGGTTTTTTCCCCGTCAATCGGTTCATATGTCTTTACATTAATATACTTCCCGATGGCTTTTTCAAAATCCTTCTCTTTTTTCAAAGGACGCTCTGCTCCCGGTGAAGAAACTTCAAGGAAGTAATTGTGAGGTATTGGGTCAAGTGCATCCAGTTTTTCGCTTAGACGTTCACTGACAATTCCACAATCCTCAATATCAATTCCATTGTCCTTATCAATAAATACGCGAAGGAACCAGTTTTTCCCTTCTTTTACATACTCGACTTCAACTAATTCGAGCTGCATTTCATCTAGAATAGGTGTAACGAGCTCCTCGATCATGTCCGTTACTTTACTCATAAATACCTCCTGGTCGACTCGCAAATTCACTCAAAAATCCCTATAACAACACGAAAGAGCGGGTGCGACCCCACTCTTTGACTTGAGTTATCATTAGTATTTCCAATAAAAATATACCATAATCAGCAGTTTATTGCAAATAAGCAAAGCGGAAGCGCCTTGCTCAGCCCCGACCAGCATAAGACGGAACTCGAAGGAAATCCTGATTTCCGTAGAGGTACGGCTTATGACTCGAGGGGCTAGGCGCTGCAGCTGGATCAAGTAAAGCGGAGACGGCTTGTCCAGAGGCGCAGAGGTTGGACTGAAGTGCTGCGAGATAAAGGAAACACGATAAGCGGAGCGAATCGATGTTGACTTATCGTAAGCGCGCTGAAGGAAACCTCCCAGCCTCTAGCCGTCGGAGCTGGATCAAGCAAAGCGAAAGCGCCTTGCTCAGCCCCGACCAGCGCTTGCTTTAGAACAAGGACAATTGATTCTGCTCCGGCATGGATCCAAGGCAGCCATGGTTATCAAGGTATTCCATGATTGTCTTGGAAACTTTCCCTCGCTGCTGAAGATCTTCT
Source organism: Falsibacillus pallidus (assembly GCF_050990905.1). Taxonomy (GTDB): domain Bacteria; phylum Bacillota; class Bacilli; order Bacillales; family DSM-25281; genus Falsibacillus; species Falsibacillus pallidus_A. The sequence goes on along the minus strand of NZ_CP158866.1, from coordinate 1,555,269 downwards.
TTAGATAAGAATTCCCCGTCTTTTCTTGCATTGACTATATTCAATGCTGCATTGGTCCCTAGTCCCGGTATCGCATTGAAAGGAGGAATGAGAGTATCTCCTTCGATGATGAATTCATCTGCACTCGATTTATATAAATCCACCCTTTGGAATTTGAATCCCCTCTCGCACATTTCGAGCGACAATTCGAGCACAGTCAACAAGTTTTTCTCCTTTGTCGACATGTCGAGGCCCTTTGCATTGATTTCATCGATTTTTGCCCTGATGGATTGAGAACCCTTAACCATGGCATCTACATCGAAGTCCTCTGCCCTTACTGTAAAATATGCAGCATAGTAGAGGAGAGGCAGATGGACTTTAAAGTACGCAATCCTGACTGCCATTAAAACATAGGCGGCAGCATGGGCTTTCGGGAACATATACTTGATTTTCTTACATGAGTCGATATACCATTCCGGCACTTCCTTATCCCGCATCTCTGCTTCCATTTCGTCTGTCAGGCCCTTCCCTTTACGGACAGATTCCATGATTTTGAAAGCGAAGGCAGGGTCCAGTCCCTGATAAATAAGGTAGACCATGATATCATCACGGCATCCGATAACTTCACTTAGTGTACAGATGCTATTGTGGATCAATTCCTGTGCATTCCCGAGCCATACGTCCGTTCCGTGTGAAAGTCCGGATATCTGCACCAGCTCAGAGAATGTGGTTGGCTTCGTATCTTCGAGCATCTGCCTTACAAAGCGGGTACCGAATTCAGGAATGCCGAGTGTTCCAGTCTTACACATGATCTGTTCTTCTGTGACGCCGAGCGACTCAGTGCCGCTAAAGATTTTCATCACTTCAGGATCATCTGTCGGAATGGTCTTTGGATCAATCCCGCTTAAATCCTGCAGCATACGAATCATGGTCGGATCATCGTGCCCTAGAATATCCAGCTTGAGCAGGTTGTCATGGATAGAGTGGAAGTCAAAGTGTGTTGTTTTCCACCCGGATTTGCTGTCGTCTGCAGGATATTGGATTGGAGAAAAATCAAAGATATCCATATAATCCGGTACAACAATGATTCCGCCGGGATGCTGTCCAGTCGTTCGTTTTACGCCTGTACACCCTTGGGCAAGACGCTCGATTTCAGCCCCGCGAAGCGTGAGATTGTTGTCTTGGGAATAGCCTTTTACATATCCAAATGCCGTCTTATCTGCAACCGTACCAATTGTTCCTGCACGGTAGACATTGTCCTCTCCAAAAAGGACTTTCGTGTAATTATGGGCATTCGGCTGATATTCCCCTGAAAAGTTCAAATCGATATCAGGCACTTTATCCCCCTTAAAGCCAAGGAATGTTTCAAATGGAATATCATGTCCATCTTTTTTATAGGTTGCACCGCAGTTTGGACATGTTTTATCAGGCAAATCGAATCCTGAACCGACAGAACCGTCGTTAAAGAATTCAGAGTGCTTGCATTTGGAGCAGACATAGTGCGGCGGCAATGGATTCACTTCAGTAATTTCGGTCATAGTTGCTACAAATGATGAACCGACAGATCCACGTGATCCTACAAGATATCCATCATCCAACGATTTTTTAACCAGCTTATGTGAAATAAGATAGATGACGGCAAATCCGTGGCCGATGATACTTTTTAATTCTTTTTCAAGGCGTGCCTCTACGATTTCAGGAAGTTCTTCTCCATATATCCTTCTTGCCATGCCATAGCTCATACTGCGCATCTCTTCATCTGCACCCTCGATTTTAGGAGTGAACAAATCATCTTTGATGACTTTGATGGAATCAATCATATCCGCAATTTTGTTGGAGTTTTCAACAACAATTTCTTTAGCCTTGTCATTTCCTAAAAATGAGAAAGCTTCGAGCATTTCATTCGTTGTCCTAAAATGGACATCCGGCAATTCATGCCTGTTGAGCGGATTGGCCCCACCTTGGGAATTAACCAGGATTTTCCTGTAAATTTTATCATTTGGATTTAGATAATGAACATTGCCTGTTGCAACGACAGGAATGCTCAATTCATCTCCTAGTTTGACTATATTCCCAATGATTTCTTCCAATGATTTTTCATCCTGTATCAGTTCCATTTCAATCAGAGGTTTATAAATGTCTTTTGGCATGACTTCAAGATAATCGTAGAATGATGCAATTTCCTTTACCTCTTCAGGGGCCTTCTGCATCATCCCTTCAAATACTTCACCTTTATCACAGCCTGAACCGACCAAGATTCCGTCCCGATGTTTTTGAAGCAGCGATCTTGGGATTCGCGGGACGCGGAAGAAATAATTTAAATGTGAAATAGATACAAGCTTGAAAAGATTTTTTAAACCTTCCTCAGACTGAGCAAGAAGGGTGCAATGAGATGGTCTGGCACGTTTGAATGCATCGCCTTTTCCCATATAGTCATTAAACTGATCATGATACTCTATCCCTTTTTCAGAAGCGTCTTTCAACATTTTCAGCAACAGGTATCCTGTCGCTTCAGCATCATAGATGGCTCTATGGTGCTGAGTCAATTCAACATCGAATTTCTTTGCCAATGTATTTAATCGATGGTTTTTAAATTCCGGGTAAAGGAATCTGGCAAGCTCCAGAGTATCAATTACTGGATTGACAGCCTTACCAATCCCGATTTTCTTATAGACAACATTCAAGAAGCCCATGTCAAATGACGCGTTATGAGCTACCAAAATCGAATCTCCTGCCCATTTGTGGAATTCTTCTACAACGACTTCCGGGTCAGGTGCATTTTCTACAAGATCATCTGTTATCCCCGTTAAATTGATTGTGGTGGCAGAAAGCTTGTGATGCGGATTGGCAAAGCGCTCGAACTTGTCCACTATTTCCCCATCATGGATTTTTACAGCTGCAAGCTCGATGATTGTATTATAAACAGCTGAAAGACCTGTTGTTTCAACGTCAAATACTACATAAGTATCCTCAGCAAGAAGTCGCTTCGCTTCGTTATAGACAATCGGCACACCATCATCAATCAGATTTGCTTCGAGACCATACAGAACTTTAATATCATGTTTTTTGCTCGCATTGTATGCCTCTGGAAAAGATTGCACTCCCGCATGATCTGTGATGGCGATTGCTTTATGCCCCCATTTTTTCGCTTGGCTGACTAAATCGCCGACAGAAGACACCGCATCCATCTGGCTCATCGGTGTATGAAGGTGAAGCTCAACACGCTTCTCATCCTCTGGGGAAGTATCCTTTCGGGTTATAGGTTTAATTTCATTGACATCATTCGCAATCATCACCAGGTCGCGGACAAAGGTATCATTTTGTATGCTTCCACGCACCCGCGCCCACATTCCTTTTTTCACCCGGCTGAACATAGCTGCATCTTCTTTGTCCCGTGAGAACATTTTGACGAGCATCGAACTTGTATAATCTGTGATTTTAAAAGTGAGGAGTGTTCTCCCGCTGCGAAGTTCTTTTGTTTCCGCATCGAATATATAGCCTTCGATGGCGATCCTGCGCTCTTCATCATGTATATCAACAAGATTCCTGAAATCCGAGTCTTCTTTTATCATCAATCCGATTTGGAGAGGCCCCGAATCCTGGGCTGCATCATTTTCAGAGTCGCGTTTTTGCATGTCAATGACAGCCTGTTTAGCCCGTTCTTCATCTTCTTTCTTCTTCTGTTCCAAAAATTGCTGATACTCTTCCGAAGGTCCTTCTGTCTTGATTTCCGCATCTAAAACAAGCTTTGGGAAACCGAAGTTTTGATAGATGGAAGATATCCACTCCCCATATTTTCTTTTCAAGGTTATTCCTTCAAGTTCATTTCCAGCTTTTATAATGATTTTATTGCCTTTAACCACTGGTTTTTGGCTATTCAATAGAGATAAAAGAGGGGGAGATATCCCATCAATTTCTTTTATGCAGTTTTGCCAATAATCCAAAATCAAGTTCTCTGAAAGGATCGGCTCCTCTGTTTCAATCGTAAAAGATACAGAAGCTATATGGGAAAATGTCCTCTCAAGCTGCTGAGAAAAAAGAGAAAAAAGCTCACATGGAATAATCGTTTTAAAACGGAAAGAAAAGTTCCATTTTTTTGCGGATCTATCAGCTGTCAGCTTTGCAATTTCCGCCCCTTCAAAATGAGGCATATATTTATCATCCGTCAATTTTAATTGATCCAATAATAATCGAAAGCGTTCGCGCTTTTCGGATGGATTTCCATTCATTTATTCCCGCCCCCATCCTAGTTTATTTATTTTTTTATTTTATCATGTTCCGATATGGTGTAGTGCATTTTGAATCTTTTTCTAGAAAAAGAGATAAAGAAGATAAAAAGCGCCTTTTTTATAGGCGCTTTTTATCAGATATTTTAAGCAAGGATTGATTGGAGCTTTTCCAATAGTTCCTCCTTCGTGTACTCGAATACTTCCCCTGATTCCCTCAGCTTCACTTCGACAATTCCATCTGCTGCTTTTTTGCCCACGGTGATGCGGACAGGCAAACCGATCAAATCAGAATCAGCAAATTTAACGCCTGGGCGCTCCTGCCGGTCGTCTAGAAGAACCTCATAACGATGCTGAAGCAATGCATCATAAAGTTCAACTGCCAGATTCGTTTGTGCTTCATCCTTTACATTGACAGGGATCAAGTGAATATCATATGGTGTGATATTCTTCGGCCATACAAATCCTTTGTCATCATTGAACTGTTCAGCAACGGCCGCTAAAGTCCTTGAAACGCCGATTCCGTAGCAGCCCATGATCATAGGCTGGGAACGTCCGTTTTCATCAAGGTAGGCAGCATTCATCGCTTCGCTGTATCGGGTACCAAGCTTAAAGACATGTCCAACTTCAATTCCTTTAGCAAATTGAATGATTCCCTTGCCATCCGGTGAAGGGTCCCCCTCCTGGATGAAGCGAAGGTCAGCATATTCCGCGTTGAAATCACGGCCAGGATTTACATTGACAAAATGTACACCGTCTTCGTTTGCTCCGCAGACACCATTCACGATGAACTCTACAGCAGAATCAGCAAGGATTTTCATATCATTCAAGCCAATCGGACCTAGAGAACCAACCGGACAATTCATTTTCTCTTTTATTTCTTCCGGTGAAGCAAGCTCGACTGATACAGCTCCTAAAGCATTTTTCACTTTGATGTCATTTATTTCATGGTCTCCTCTTACAAGGACAGCCACGAATTCTTCATCTACTTTAAAAATCATTGTTTTGATGCACTCTTCAGGTTTCTTGTTCAAGAATCCTGATACTTGATCGATTGATTTTTGATCAGGAGTATCGACTTTTTTCAAGCTGTCTGGCGCATCGCTGCTTTTTTCATAATTTACAGCTACCGGAGCCATTTCGATATTTGCAGCGAAATCTGATTCAGTTGAATATGCAATCGTATCTTCCCCGATTTCAGAAAGCACCATGAACTCATGCGTGTCTTTTCCGCCCATCGCACCTGAATCTGCTATGACAGCACGATAATTCAAACCGCATCGTTCAAATATATTGGAATAAGCTTTGTACATTTTTTGATAAACTTCATCCAGGCTTTCCTGTGATGAATGGAATGAGTATGCATCTTTCATGATGAATTCCCTTCCACGAAGCAAACCAAATCGTGGACGTTTTTCATCACGGAATTTAGTTTGGATCTGGTAAAGCGTCAAAGGAAGCTTCTTATAAGATTTAACTTCATCTTTGATCAGACTTGTGATGACTTCTTCATGTGTAGCGCCAAGTGCAAATTCCCTGTCATGGCGATCTTTGAGCCTCATGAGTTCAGGACCGTAGGAATACCACCGGCCTGATTCCTGCCATAGTTCAGCCTGCTGCAGGGCCGGCATCAATACTTCCACTGCCCCCGCGGCCATCATTTCTTCACGTACGATTTGTTCAATATTTTGGAGTACTTTTTTTCCAAGCGGCAAAAAGCTGTAAATCCCGCTGGCATTTTGCCTGATGAACCCTGCTCTCAAAAGCAGCTGATGGCTTTTAACATCTGCATCTGCAGGAACTTCACGCATAGTTGGAATTAGTGTCATGCTTTGTTTCATACTGTGCACCTCAATCAATTATTTAAACTGTTTCTGAGTTATTGTAAAAAGAATCTTTGGATGTCATTCCATGTGACTATCAGCATCAATACCATAAGCAAGGCAAAGCCTATGAAATGGACGATCCCTTCCTTGTGGCGGTCAATCGGCTTCCCACGAAGAGCCTCGGCAGCAAAGAACATGAGTCTTCCCCCATCCAATGCCGGAATTGGAAGGAGATTCATGATTCCAAGATTTATGCTCAGGATGGCTCCCCATTTCATTAAATAGAAGATACCTGATTTAGCTACTGTTTCTGTTGAAACATAGATCCCTACAGGTCCTGACAAAGCATTAATTGAAAATTGGCCAGTAACCAATTTTCCAAGCATGTGGAAAATCTCAACCGTCCATCCATAAGTTTCTTTCGCACCATATGTTATGGATTTCAACGGCGATTTTTCGATGGGGCTCATGACTCCGATCAAACCGATTTTTTTACCGTCAGCCTCTGTCGCCTTTGGTGTCACGGGAATATCCAAGGTTTTCTTATTGCGTTCAACAGTGAACGTCACTTCAGTTCCCGGATGCTTCCTGACCACATCAACTACATCAGCCCAGCTGTTAATTTCAGATCCTTCAATACTAAGGACCTCATCTCCTGCTTTCAGGCCAGCTTTTTGAGCAGCACCATCAGGAGAAATATCGCCTAATACAGGGTCATTCACTGGAATCCCCTGCATAAGTGCGATTAAAACAAAAACGACAAATGCAAGGATGAAGTTCATCATAGGACCCGCAAAAATAGCCATCGCCCTCTGACCAAGCGTTTTTGATGCAAATTGGCGATCCCAAGGGGCAATCTGCGTCTCAACTTTATCCTCAACCATTACAGCCTTGCGCGACAATTTATAGGTCTTTAAGACTTCATCATCGTCGTCTTCATACCCTCTAATGATTAGTTCCTTTTCCAAGTCGGCATATTCCACTTCGATGACTAATAAGTCTGCATATTTATCGCGGTTATTCAAAATGATTTTTTCAATCAAGCCATCATCATTTTGAATAAGACCTACACGGTGTCCAGGCTTCAGTTCAACCATTTCAGGGTCCTCACCAGCCATCCTCACGAATCCTCCAATAGGTAAAAGGCGGATGGTATAGATGGTTTCACCTCTTTTTGCCGAAAACACTTTTGGTCCAAATCCAATTGCAAATTCACGGCAAAGAATCCCCGCTCTTTTAGCAAATACAAAGTGTCCAAGTTCATGGAAAAAGACTAATGCACCAAAAATGACGATAAAGGCTAATACTGTTTCCAATAATAAAACCACCTTTTAATAAAGTGACTCATAGAACATCCAATCATAGAAATTCTGATTTTGTTCATCCAAGTCCAATTGCATAGATGGGTATCTTACTACTTGTGTAAACTACTCCAGGCAAAGCTTAAGACAGAAGTTCATGAATGTAGCTTCTGGTCTCTTTATCAACTCCACGGATTGTCTCTAAATCAGGCTGATCGATTTTTTGATGCTTGTTCAGGGCCTTCTCAATGCAGTCTTCAATTTCCAGGAAGCTGATTTTTCCTTTTAGAAAAGCATCTACAGCTTCTTCATTGGCAGCATTTAAAACAGTTGGCGCGGTACCGCCCGCAATACCTGCCTGGTAAGCGAGTTTCAAGCAATAAAAACGGTCCATGTCCATTTTTTCAAAATGGAGTTTGCCAATCTCTGCAAGATTCAATCTGCTGGCATCCGAAAACGGCAGTCGATCCGGATAAGTCAAAGCGTATTGGATCGGTACACGCATATCTGGCGTGCCAAGCTGTGCAATGATGCTGCTGTCATGAAACTCTACCATTGAATGTATGATGCTCTCGCGATGCAGGAGCACATCAATTCGATCGTACGGCATTTGGAAAAGCCAGTGGGCTTCAATCACTTCAAGGCCTTTATTCATCATGGTCGCGGAATCGATCGTGATCTTTGCCCCCATTGACCAGTTGGGATGATTAAGTGCGTCAATGACTGTAACCCCTTTTAATTCATCCCGAGTACGATCGCGAAAGCTCCCTCCTGAAGCAGTCAAGATCAACTTTTCGATATTTTTTTCTTTTTCGCCTTGAAGAGCTTGAAAAATTGCTGAATGTTCACTGTCGACAGGCAGAAGCGGTACTCCATTTTCTTTAGCTGCATCCATGACAAGGTGTCCGGCAGTGACCAATGTTTCTTTATTGGCAATTGCAATGATTTTCTTTTCTTTGATTGCCTGCAAGGTTGGGAATAATCCAACGCTTCCCAGTACTGCATTCACCAAAATATCCGATTTGTGATATACCGCTGTTTCTACCAATCCATCTTCACCATAGTGAAAAGATATGGATGAGCTGAATTCACTCTGTAAGGCGAGGCAATCATCTTTATCACTTACAGATACTAGCTCTGGTTTAAACTCTTGAATGATTTTTCTCGTTAATTCCAAGTTTTTGCCGGCACTGAATGCTGCAAGTCTGTATTCTTCAGGATGTCTGCGAATCACATCAAGGGTTTGTGTTCCAATGGATCCCGTTGCTCCTAGAAGACTTATGTATTTCATATCTATCACTCCCCCGATGTCCTTTTGTTTATATCAAATGAATAAAATGCAGAATGGGAAGGACAAACAGGAGACTGTCGAATCTGTCCAATATCCCTCCATGCCCAGGTAGAATGTTGCCGGAATCCTTTACATCAAAGTGCCTTTTCAGCGCTGATTCTACAAGGTCGCCAATTTGTCCAAAAATAGAAAGGACAATACCGGCAATCAATAATTTCATCATCCCTGCAGGTATATCCGAGATTAAGAAAAAGAGCAGAGCCACTACAAGAGCACAAACCACTCCCCCTACAAAACCCTCAACGGTTTTATTCGGACTGATTTCTGGCCACAGCTTTCTTTTCCCCATTGCCTTGCCAATAAAATATGCTCCGGAATCTGTTGCCCATATAATGAATAAAGCATAGAACAGATATGTCAATCCACTGTCCGCACTGCGCGTTTCATTCATATAGAAGAAACCTATTCCCACATACAGAATGGATAGAATCGAGTAGGATGCATCCTCAAAAGAGAATCTATTCTTTGACGCCACAGTATATGTAAGCATCAATAAAATTCCTATCATCATAAATTCGATTTTCGAATAGTGGAATTGTTGAATTATATTATTATATTGGGTCGGGACCAAAAAAATCCATAAAAGGACAATGGAGATCAAGCCTGGGATAGAAAAGATGGATTGTTTCTTCATCCTCAATGCTTCATATAGTCCAACTGTCGCCAGTAAATACGTCAGAAGCAAAAAAGGAATGCCTCCGTAAAAAATGATAGGGAGAACAATTGCAATCCCTATAACTGCTGTAATAATCCTTTGCTTCATACACTATGACTCCTCACTATTAATGCCACCGTATCTTCTGGAACGATTTTGGAATACTTCCACCGCCTGGATGAGATGCTCTTCATCAAAATCTGGCCAGAGGACATCCGTAAACCAAAATTCCGAGTAAGCCAGCTGCCACAGCATAAAATTGCTTAATCGAATTTCACCGCTGGTTCTTATCAACAAATCAGGATCCTCTAAATCGGAGGTCATTAAATATTGTGCAAAACTAGATTCATTAATATCATTAGGATCCATTATACCACTTTTTACATCTATTAAGACATCGCGCACAGCCTCAATGATTTCAGCCCTGCTGCCATAATTCAAAGCAAAATTCAATACAAGGCCTGTATTATGCTTGGTGGCCTCCATCGCTTTTTCAATAGCTGCGAGTGTATGTTTGGGCAAATGCTCCTTATGCCCCACCATTGTAACCCTAACGTTTTCTTCGATCAGTTCAGGCAGGAACGTGCCAAGGAATTCTTCTGGCAGTTTCATTAAGAATTCCACTTCCAGTTTTGGCCTTTTCCAATTCTCTGTAGAGAATGCATAAAGGGTAAGCGCGCCAACGCCTAAATGATTGGCCAATCTTGTGATCTTCCTGACGACCTTCATTCCTTCGTGGTGTCCTGCTACACGCGGAAGGGAACGTTTTTTTGCCCATCTCCCGTTTCCATCCATGATGATGGCGATATGCTTGGGCATCTTTTGTCTTTTTACAGACTCTATTCGGGCATCAAGATTTTCATTCGTTTTCCCGTTCTTCCATAATTTCTTTATATTCAACATGAACAAGTCCCCCACTTGATTGAACTTATTGGCATTTAGATTGTTTTATTAGCAACTTCTATCATACCAAAAATATAAAAAGATATCTTGTTTATCCATAAATATGTATAAAAAATAAGCGTCAATAATAGTGAAGGGTACATCTTAAAGTACCAGATCCAAAAATAAATGCCGGGCTTCCATCCCATTTTCCCCATAAATCATTTTTGATAATGGGTATGGAAGGATGCCAGGCATCATGAACTAGCCGTTTTATTTAAGTAAAATGGCTGTTATGTTAAACTTCAAGAATTTCTTTTTCTTTATCTTTCGCTACTTGGTCAACTTTTACAATATGGCTGTCAGTTAACTTTTGAACGTCATCAGAGTACCCGCGCAAGTCATCCTCAGTCAATTCGCCGTTCTTTTCAAGTTTTTTAAGATCATCGTTGATATCGCGTCGGATATTTCGGATGGCAACTTTCGCTTCTTCAGCTTCTTTCTTCACTAGTTTCACCAATTCTTTACGGCGTTCTTCTGTCAAAGCTGGAATGGCAATACGGATGATTGAACCATCGTTGCTTGGAGTGATGCCCAAATCAGACTTTAGAATTGCTTTTTCAATTTCACCAAGGACAGTTTTATCATAAGGCTGGATAACCAATAGACGGGCTTCAGGTACAGAAACAGACGCCAGCTGATTTACCGGTGTCGGTGCACCATAATAATCCACGACGATTTTATCCAATAATGATGCATTTGCACGGCCGGCACGGATTGAAGCCAACTCGCGAGAAAACGCACTTACAGCCTTGGTCATTTTATCTTTCGCAGTATCCATTACTTGTTTTGTCATTATGCTTTCCCCCTAACAATTGTTCCGATTGTTTCACCTAAGACCACACGCTTGATGTTTCCTTTTTCCATGACGGAGAAAACAATAAGCGGGATATCGTTATCCATGCAAAGCGAGGAAGCAGTGGAATCCATGACCTGCAATCCTTCTTTGATTACATCCAAATAGGACAGTTCCTCATATTTGACTGCATTTTCATCCAGCTTAGGATCTGCAGTATAAACACCATCGACATTGTTTTTAGCCATAAGGATCACTTCTGCGTCAATTTCTGCTGCTCTAAGCGCTGCAGTGGTATCTGTAGAGAAATAAGGATTTCCTGTTCCTGCAGCAAAAATGACTACACGTTTTTTCTCAAGATGTCTCATAGCTCTGCGTCTGATATACGGTTCTGCAACTTGGCGCATATCGATTGATGTTTGTACACGTGTTTCAATTCCAAGATTTTCAAGGCTATCCTGCAAAGCCAATGAATTCATGACGGTTGCAAGCATTCCCATGTAATCAGCAGATGCCCTGTCCATTCCCATTTCACTGCCGATCTTTCCGCGCCAGATATTTCCTCCGCCTACTACGACAGCTACTTCTACGTTCAATTCAGCGATTTCCTTTACCTGTTCTGCGATTGATTTGATGACAGATGGGTTAATGCCAAAGCCTTGATCCCCTGCTAATGCTTCTCCACTTAATTTCAATACGACTCGTTTATACTTCGGAATGCTCATGTGAACCTCCATTATGTAAAGTTCTATTTCTTCTTATTTTTTACCATGTTTATGCCCGTTAAGGCAAGTCTCGGAGCTTCCACTTTTCTTTTTGTCCAGCTTCAGCGCTTCCGCTTTTCTTTGTCCAGCTTCAGCGCCCAGCCCCTCGAGTCATAAGCCGTACCTCTACGGAAATCAGGATTTCCTTCGAGTTCCGTCTTATGCTGGTCGGGGCTGACCAGGGCGCTTCCGCTTTTCTTATAAAATAGGGAACACTATGTGCTCCCTATTTTGGTTTTTGCTATTATTTTTTGTTAACTTGGCTCATTACTTCTTCAGCAAAGTTGTCTTGGCGCTTCTCGATTCCTTCACCAACTTCGTAGCGTACAAGCTCAACGATTGTTGCGCCTTTTGCAGCTACTACTTTACCTACTTTTTGATCTGGATCTTTTACAAACGGCTGATCAATGATGCAGATGTCTTCGAAGAACTTGCTTAGGCGTCCTTCAACCATTTTTGCAACGATGTTTTCCGGCTTGCCTTCGTTAAGAGCTTGTTGTGTCAATACTTCACGCTCACGATCAACTTCCTCTTGGGAAACTTGATCACGGGAGATGTATTTAGGGTTCAAAGCTGCAGCATGCATTGCAACATCTTTTGCTAGTTCAGCGTCAGTTGTTCCCTCAAGGACAGTCAATACACCAATACGTCCGCCCATGTGCAAGTACTCACCGAATGCAGCGTTGTCGCCTTTAGTTTTGATTTCAAAGCGGCGAAGAGTTAGTTTTTCTCCGATTTTCGCAATGGATTCGTTGATGAAAGCTTCAACAGTTTTTCCGTTTTCCATAGTTTGAGCATTTGCTTCTTCAACAGAAGCTGGCTTGTTGTTCAAAAGGTGAGCAGCCAATTCTTTAACCAAGTTTTGGAATCCTTCGTTTTTAGCAACGAAGTCTGTTTCAGAGTTCACTTCAAGGATTACTGCTTCATTGCCTGCGCTTTTAATGAAAGTAGTACCTTCAGCAGCGATGCGGTCAGCTTTTTTCGCAGCTTTCGCAATTCCTTTTTCACGTAGGAAGTCAATCGCTTTGTCCATATCGCCATCAGTTTCAGTCAACGCTTTTTTGCAATCCATCATGCCGGCGCCAGTTTTTTCACGAAGTTCTTTTACCATTTGAGCTGTAATTGCCATAATGAATAATTCCTCCTTAGTCTATGTAGCCATATTTATTCTTAGCGGCTTGTGCAGCCAAAATTCCAACCTTTAAAAAAAGGTGATAAGGGTGCTTCCCACTTATCACCTTTCAGTTCAAGGATTACTCAGCAGCTACAGCTGCTTCTTCACCTTGCTTAGTTTCAAGGATAGCATCCGCCATTTTACCAGTTAACAATTTAACTGCACGGATTGCATCATCATTTGCAGGGATAACATAATCGATTTCATCCGGATCACAGTTAGTATCAACGATACCTACGATTGGGATGTTCAATTTGCGAGCTTCTGCAACAGCGATGCGCTCTTTGCGAGGATCGATGATGAATAGAGCGTCAGGAAGACCATTCATGTCTTTGATTCCGCCTAGGAATTTTACAAGACGTTCTTGTTCTTTTTTAAGCTGGACAACTTCTTTCTTAGGAAGTACTTCAAAAGTACCGTCTTCAGCCATTTTTTCGATATTTTTCAAACGTGTAATACGTTTTTGGATTGTTTCGAAGTTAGTTAGTGTACCACCCAACCAGCGTTGGTTGACGAAGTACATACCAGAACGTTCTGCTTCTTCTTTAACAGACTCTTGAGCTTGCTTTTTAGTTCCAACGAAAAGGATTTTTCCGCCGTTTCCAGCTACTTCTCTTACAAAGTTGTAAGCTTCTTCAACTTTGCGGACTGTTTTTTGAAGATCGATGATGTAGATGCCGTTTCTTTCAGTGAAGATATATTTCTTCATTTTTGGGTTCCAACGGCGAGTTTGGTGACCGAAATGTACACCAGCCTCAAGTAATTGTTTCATAGAAATTACTGACATGTGTGTTTCCTCCTAAATGGTTTTTATTTATCCTCCGCTTCAATCATCTTTAAACAGAAACTATTTTTCATAGCACCATCTGCTTTCATCCTGAAGCGTGTGTATTCACACCATGAATTAATATAGCATATTGAAAGAATCCAATCAAGCTATTATTGATTTTTTTGACGAAATTTAAGTAAAAGTTCAATTTCGGTTTTTCCTGTATTAAATTTTTTAGCTATTTCCTCCATAGTCATACCCTGTTTACTTAATGAGATGACTTTCTCAGAAAAACTCTCTTCGCGGCTGGAAGGTTCTTTTTCCTTTTTTGTTTTTGACAGCTGAGGTTTCGCTTCTGCAGTTTTTGCATAAGCTTCTGCTGCTTTTTTGCGGCTGTAATGAGTTTCTTGAACAACGGCTGACTCTTCTTGCTCCTGAAGGGGATTTGGTTGGGTGGCATCTGCTGCAGGTTTTTCAGAAAATTGCTTCCTGCCGGAGGATTTCCTTCTTTCAATTTCAGAAATGAATTTTTCATTCTCCTCTTTCATTTCAATTAAGTAAGAGGAGATGACATCTTCCATTTCCGCAATCATCTTCCTTTGCTTCTGCTCCATATCGACAAGTCTGTTCTGTCTCAGGTAAAGGAGGACAACGGAAAAAAGGGCAATGATATTCATAATAAATAAAATGATGATAATAAAAGTGATCATGGCTGCTCCTTATCGGCTATAGTCGATGGTATTTCCTTTATAAGGATGTTTTGCTTGATTCATTTCCTTGTTCTTTTTATTCTCCCCTAACGCCGCAGACTCTTTTTGGCCCCTTGATTCATTTTGATCGGAAGTTTTCTCGCTTTTTGCGTTTTCTATCACTTGCCTGCTTTTTCTTTGGTATTCTTTTTCCAGTTCATTTGAAGCCTCTTGACTGATAACTGCTCCTTGCTTCAGGATGTTTTCTGCTGTTTTCGAGGCATCGGCAGTCCTCGGAATGGCGACCTGCAATTCGACTAATTTCAGACTCATTTATATCACCCCTGGGAATCAAATGCACTGCGACTAACGATAAAGAAGTTCTAAATTGTCGGTTTATCAATAAGAATTTGCCATTAGGGTTTTTCTTAATTTGAATAAAGCTTTTGAATGGATTTGAGATATCCTGGAAGTGGATAAATTTAATATTTCGCCGATTTCTGTAAGTGTAAGCTCCTCTTGATAGAAAAGGCTTAGGACCAGCTGTTCTTTTTCGTTCAATGTTAGAATAACCTTTGACAAATCCTCGATCCACTCTTCTTTGATCACTTGTGCTTCTGGGGTCAATACCTTCTCGTCTTTTAATGCATATGCTTGACCATCTTTATCTTCATTCTCATACGTTTGCTCATCCATTGAAAGGACGTTGGCAAAAAAATGCTCGCTCATTGTTTGGGAGACTTCCTCTTCAGGCATGTCAAGAAAAAGGGAGATATCCTCAATTGAAGGAGTTTTCATATTTTTTTGTTCAAGGTATTCTATCGTCTGTTCAATCTTCTTTGCTTTTTCCCGTGTGCTCCTGGGAAGCCAATCTTCTTTTCTAAGTCCATCCAGGATGGCACCCCTTATTCTGAAAGAGGCGTATGTATCAAATTTTAAATCCCTTGTGGGGTCGAATTTATTCAATGCGTCCAGCAGTCCCATCATCCCAAGGCTCTTTAAATCCTCCTTTGAGACGCTGCGGGGAAGGCCGGCAGATATTCTCTGTACATGAAAAGAAACGAGGGGCAAGTATTTTTTGACTAAAATATCACCGGCATCCGTGTCTCGATCATATATCCATGCATTCCAAAGTTTGTGTTCTTCTAAAGTAGATACATGTGTCATAGTAATCCTCCCCGCCCCTTTTTAAATATTTCATTCTTCCTTCAATAAATCTTTAATGACATTCGCTGCCTTTTCAGCGTCGAATTCATCTATGAAATCCAAGTCCACTCCGGTTTCATCTTCTGTAAGTCCTGTATCAGTTTCATCCCCTGAAGCATCCCCTCGGCTAACGGCAATTTCTCCAATTAAAAATCGAAAAACAAATGCAAGCAGCAAAAACAAGAAGGCTGAAATACTCGAACCAATCATTACATAAGGAGGCGTATGTTTTGCTATTGATAAAGCAAAAAAGAGAGTGAAACCTAATATGGCAGACCACAAGTTCCAGACAAAAGATCCGAACATTATATTTCTGCAGCTCCTTTATTCACAGTACGCACATGCAAAATGGATGTTTCAGGGTCAAATTCAATAGTACGTCCGCTGCTTCCCCCAATATCCTCAGCAATGAGCGGTATTTTAAACTTTTGCAGCTCATTCTTAACAGCCTCGGCATTCCTTGGTCCAATCCGCATGACATCACTTTGAGATGAAAAGTGGAACATTTGGGAGCCACCTGCAATCTTCGCTTTTAAACGATGGGAATCACAGCCGCTTTTCAGCAGGCTCTCACGCAAATATTCGATTCCAGTATCTGCGAATTTCGCTCTATTAAGCTCGCCTCCACCCTTTCCCAGCCGGGAATCAGGCAGCATGACATGGAGCAACCCGGCAATCTTTTTGAAATCATCATAAATGACCACACCGACGCAGGAACCAAGCCCCGATGTCCGGATTGTCTGAGGGACAGCGGCTATTTTCATATCAGCAATACCAACCTTCACTACTTCCATCACACTAACCATTTTGGGAAACTCCTAATGATCGAAAAATGGTTTCAAAAGAATCAGGATCAGGCAAAAGGAAAAAATGGCCATTGAAGCCAAAATCAAAACCCGACTCAGCGTCTTTAAAAGAAGTGTCAATAACGATTGCATAATCGCTTTTATGCGAAAGTTCAATCAGCCCGTAGCTGACAATGGCTCCAGCCATATCAATGCTTAAAGCAGGTACTGACGGCGCAAGAGTCAAGTTTGTAAAATTCGCCAAAGAAGATAAATAAGACCCTGAAAGGATATTTCCCATTTCCTGCATAGCAGAAAGGCCCATTTCCGAATAGGGAGGTTGATCGAATGAGATTGTGCTGTCTCCGGTCAATTGATGGACGAATGCAGCCGCCTGATCAGTAGGCAATAGGAAAAACATATTCCCAGGTGCATCCCCTTCAATCCGAAGAAATACGCTGACGACAATATTTTCATCACCGCCGGCCAATTCCATCATTTCATCAAATGTTACAATCCTTACATCTGGGACCTTCATATCCACTTTCCGGTTCAATAGTTTGGAGAGTGCTGTTGCTGCATGCCCTGCACCAATATTTCCTATTTCCCTCAATACATCCAGATGCATACTGGTGATGCTATTCGTATAGTTCATTTTCAACTTCCTTTAGCTAATAGGGTTCAGCACGTTTTCGAGTTTGATCAAGATCAATAATCTCTTATCGAGTTTAGCGACTCCGCTTAAGTATTCGGCTTCCAAAGCTCCTACTACCTCCGGCTGCTGTTCAATTGAGTCTGCTGGCAAATCCAATACATCATTGGCAGCATCTACAATGAAGCCGACTTCCATTTCATCCAGAGCCACAATGATGATTCTCGTACTCTCTGAATATTCCGTTTCGCCAAGGCTAAACCTTTCATTCAAATCGATGATTGGGGTCACTACACCCCGGAGATTGATGACTCCCTTGACGAAATCGTTTGTCTTTGGAACACGTGTAATATGCTGCATCTTTTCTATAGATCGAACTTGGCCGACAGGGATGGCATATTCCTTATCGGCTAATTGAAAAACGATTACTTTTACCTGGGAAGGTGAATCAATTAGTATTTCACTCATCTCAATCATCCTCATTTCCTATTTAATTAAAGCATTGCAGTCTAGAATCAAAGCAACTTGTCCATCTCCAAGAATGGTAGCGCCGGAAATGGCAAAAACATTCGTTAAATAGTTTCCTAGAGATTTAAGCACGACTTCCTGCTGGCCAATAAAGGAATCTACAACAAGGGCAGCCATTTTATCTCCTTTTCTAACGATGACGAGAGACATGAATTCACTTTCATCTTCTTCCCCTGGCACTTCAAATACTTCTTTTAATTGAACGATCGGAACTACACGACCACGGAAATCTATTACTTTTTGATTATGGGCATTCATGATCTCAGACTTTCTGATGATGGCTGTCTCGATGATGGAAGAGAGCGGGATAGCATACTTTTCCATCGCCAGCTCGACAAGCATGACTGATATGATTGATAGAGTGAGCGGCAGCTGAATGGAGAAAATAGATCCGCTTCCTTCTGTCGAATCGATTGTGATGCTTCCTCCTAAAGATTCAATTGTAGACTTTACAACATCCAAGCCGACACCACGGCCAGAGATATCAGAAATGGTTTCGGCAGTCGAAAAACCAGAAGCAAAAATAAGTTCATAAACTTGTTTGTCTGTCAGCGTATGTGCTGTCTGTTCTGATACAATCCCTCTAGATATGGCCTTTTCCAATACCTTGTCACGGCTGATTCCTGCGCCGTCGTCTTCTATTTCAATAAATACATGGTTGCCACTATGGAAAGCCTTTAACAGGATAGTCCCTTCCTCAGGCTTTCCTTTTGCTTTTCGAATATCCGGGGTCTCAATTCCATGATCCATTGCATTTCGAAGCAGATGCACCAGCGGGTCTCCAATTTCATCAATCACTGTGCGGTCGAGTTCTGTCTCTGCACCGATGATTTCTAAATTGATTACTTTATTTAGATCCCTCGCTAATTGCCTTACCATTCTAGGGAATCGATTGAAAACCGTTTCAACCGGGACCATCCTCATATTCAAAATGATATTTTGCAAGTCCCCTGATATACGAGACATCCTCTCAACTGTTTCATGTAATTCAGAATGGTCCAATTCACGGGAGATCTGTTCAAGTCGTCCCCTGTCAATCACAAGTTCTTCAAAGAGGTTCATCAGGCTGTCCAAGCGATCAATGCTGACACGGATCGTTTTATTCCCAGCCGCCTGTTTCCCAGAATTCTGTTGGGTTGATTCTGCTGCAGGCTGTTTTTTTTCTGTTGACCCTGCTGGTCCTTCAGGTATTTTCACGTCTTCTTTTACTTCATCTGTAGACTTATCGAATGTAAAAGCAGAAATTTCAACTTCGTCCACTTCTGAAACTTTCATTATCTTGCTATGCAGGTCAGATGCACTCTCTTTCGTTATCAGAGTGACTGTGAAATGCTGGTCAAATTGTTCTTCTTCCAATTTCTCAACTGAAGGATTTGATTTAATGACTTCTCCGCATTTCTCAAGGACTTCGAATACCATGAATACCCTTGCAGCTTTTAAGAGGCAGTCAGGGCGTAAAGAAACGGTTATTTCAACGCACTCAAACCCCTGATCTTTTGACTGCTTAATGACGGTCTGTTCAAACTGATCGTATTGAGTTTTCGGTTTATTTGCTTCAAGTGGTTCTGCCACAGCAGCCGCAGCTTCGGCACTTGCATCTGATTGGCTGATTGCTTTTCCATCTTCGATCATCTGGAGTTTCAGTGCTATTTCCTGTATATCTCTTTTTCCATCCCCGCCGGCAGCAATGGATTCCACCATGGATTCAAGGGCATCAATGGAAAGAAAAACGACATCAAACAATTCAGGCGTCACCGTGATTTTTTCATTGCGGATTGCATCCAGGACGTTTTCCATCACATGTGTCAAGTGGGCGATATCTTCATAGCCCATTGTTGCAGACATCCCTTTTAATGTGTGAGCGGAACGGAAAATCTCATTCACAATTGAAAGATCATCAGGCTTCTTTTCCAGCGCTAAAATATTTTCATTGCAGGACTGTAAATGCTCTCTGCTTTCTTCTATAAACACTTCTAAATATTGATTCATTTCCATTTTTCCCCACACCCCTCTATGGCATATACTTCATAACAGAATAAGCAATCTGGCCGAGATCTTCTACATCATCAACCAAGTTGGTTCCGATTGCAGCTTTTGGCATTCCAAATACGATGCAAGTATTTTGAGACTCCGCAATCGCTCTGGAATTTCCATTTTCTTTTAATTTTACCAAACCTTTCGCTCCATCAGAACCCATTCCTGTCATAATGACGCAAATTTTGTCGTAATTAGGAATCTCGCTTACTGATTCGAGCATTACATCTACAGAAGGGCGGTGTCCACTGCGAGGCGGTGCTTCACTTAAATGGATGGCAAGGCTTGTACCGATCCTTCTTACATTTAAATGAAAACCACCAGGTGCGATATACGCTACTCCCTGCTTGATGATCTCTCCATCTTCCGCTTCTTTCACAGAAATTTCACAGAGCTGGTTCAGTCTTGCCGCCAAAGATTTAGTAAATCCCGCCGGCATATGCTGAACAACCAAAATCGGAGCCTTAATATCCGCAGGGAAATGGGACAATACCTCTTGAAGCGCTCTTGGTCCCCCGGTGGATGTACCGATGCAGATTAATTTCGGATTATTAAAGTTCCATTTTGCCTGCTGAAAATTGGAGGCTTTTTTGTGAATAATACCCGCCAATGCTTCAGCAGGCATCTCTGCTTGAATTTCCTTTTTCTTTTTTTCAACCGGTTTATATTTCAGTTTTGAAACAGAAACCCTGCTCGCTGAATGGACCTTTTGAAGCAGCTCATCCTTGATTTTATGCAAGTCAAGCGAAATCGTCCCGGAAGGCTTTGCAACAAAATCCACTGCACCGTTTTCCATAGCCTCCATGGTCTGGTTTGTCCCATGTTCCGTCAAGCTGGAAAGCATGACGACAGGCGTCGGGATTTCATCCATGATCTGCTTCAGTGCATCAAGCCCGTTTAAGATCGGCATTTCGACATCAAGAGTGATGACGTCCGGACGGAGCTTTTTGGCTTTTTTAAGAGCGTCCTCTCCGTTGCGGGCAAACCCTGCAACCGTTATGGCCGGATCCTCTTCTAAAAAATTAATGATTAATTTCCGCATGAAGGCCGAATCATCTACTACAAGAACACTGATCGTTTGATTCATAGATTTCCCTGCCTTTCAAACAATAGATGTTTTAGTTTTGATAGAAAGCCGGCTTTTTGCATTGTGTTTTGCCCGGCACTTTCCCGGGACAAAAAATTCTGAATAATCACGATGAAAGATTGAGCAGCTTTGGAATGCGGAAACTCAAGTGTGAATGGCCTCTGTTTAAGGACACTTTTTTTGACATGGGAATCTTCAGGCAGCATGCCCAGCGGACGTACATCCACTTCAAGGAATTTTTCGGCAGCCAGCCTCAATCTCTTCATGGTTTCCCGTCCTTCTGATTCTGTTTCCACCCGATTGCAGATGATTGAAAAACGAAGTCCCATGTCTTTCTGTGCCATGAACTTGATCATTGAGTAAGCATCTGTAACCGACGTCGGTTCCGGGGTCGTAACCACTATGATGTCATCAACGGAAAGAAGGAATTGAAGCGACATATTTGTGGCTCCTGCCCCCATATCAAAAAGAATATAGTCATATTCTTTTTGAAGCAGTTCCATGGCTCTCAATAATTTATTTAGTGCATTTTGATCCATTTCGAAGAAGCTGGACAATCCGTTTCCTCCAGAAATACAGGTGAAATGATCGGAAGCTCTGACTTTTACATCCTCAATATCAATGTCGTCAAGCATATAATCCACAATGCTTCGTTCTGCAGAAGTTCCTAAAAGCAGATGAATGTTTCCCATACCTATATCCATATCTACCAAGAGGACTTTATGGCCCTGCGACGCCAGCTTCAACCCGAAATTGACAGAAATATTCGATTTCCCAACACCGCCTTTGCCGCTCACAATGGCAATGGTTTTCGCCGATTTCCCTGTCTGTTCTGCCTTCATCATTCTCTCTCTTAATCTTGCCGCTTGATCATTCATGGTTGATTACCTTTTATGACGTAATCAATGATTTTGTTTTGGTCTGCCTCAACAATATCATCCGGGACATCCTGCCCCATTGTTAAGTAGGCCCCGCCAATTTCATATTTTTTAATCAAGTTGATCATCATTCCATATGAGGAGGTTTCGTCTAGCTTCGTAAAAATGAATTTGTCTATCGGAATCGCTTTGAATTGATTGATCATATTCTCCAAGTCCCTCTGTTTAGCCGTCATCGTCAACACCAGGAACGTTTCCATTTGAGAATCAAAGTCTATGACTTCGCGTAATTCCTTCACATACTTTTCATCTTGATAATTCCGTCCAGCAGTATCAATGAAAATAAGATCGTACTCCTTGAATTTTTCAACGGCCTGTTTGAAATCAGCAAGCTTGTATACCACTTCAACAGGAACATTCAGTAGATTTCCATACGTTTTAAGTTGTTCGATTGCTGCTATCCGGTATGTATCTGTCGTGATGAAGGCAATCTTTTTTCTATTATTCAGAACAGCATTTGCGGCTATCTTCGCAAGAGTTGTTGTTTTCCCTACACCCGTCGGTCCAATGACATTAATGAATTTTTTAGTATAGCTTATTCCGCCAAACTCAACGGATGAGATCTCTTCCAACAATTTCGTCTGTGTCCATGCATTTATCTGTTCCCGCGTGACAGGATCTTTTGTCTCCCTCCACTTGTGAAGAAGCACTTCTCCTAATTCAGAAACGATCTGCCCTTCGATTTCCTGTGTATATAAATGGCTCAGGATGATTCTAATATCTTCCGGATATTGATTCATTTCAGGCATGCTTTGACTGGAGAGCTTTAAAATCATATTCTTTAATTCTTCCATTTCCTTTTCCATGATGCTTGTCTTTTCAGGGATAGGCTGGATTGAATCGAATGCTTTCTTTGGCTGACGTTCAACCTGTTCCAACCTCCCTTTGGCTTCAATTGGAGTCTTGACTGTATTAGGATCGACAGCAGCGATGACTTCAATATTCTTCTTTTTGAAGAGCCCCAGGAATCCGCCGGAATAAACAAGCTTTGAGTTTAAAATCACCGCTTCGTCCCCTAAATCAACACGGACTTTATTCATGGCTTCATTCATGGAAGGAGCAATATATTTTTTCACTTTCACTCAACATTCACCACCCCAACACTCTGTACTTCCACATTCGCTTCTAATTCATTATAGGATAGAATTGGAACTTGAGGAAAATATCTTTCAGTCATTTGTCGAACATACATCCTTACAGCTGGAGAACAAAGGATGATGGCAGACTGTTCCATAAGCGAAAGCTGTTCAATTTGATTGGCAATGGATTCAAGGATCCGCTGGGAGTCATTAGGATCCAAGGATAAATAATTGCCATGCTCCGTCTGCTGGACCCCTTCTGCAATCATTTTTTCGATTCTTCCCGATAATGTAAGAACTTTCAGTTGTGATCCCTGATCAGCATATTGTGCTGTAATCTGCCTGGCGAGGGACTGCCTTACATATTCCGTCAAAAGATCAGTGTCCGAGCTCATTCGTCCGTAATCGGCAAGCGTCTCAAAAATGACAGGCAGATTGCGGATGGATACATTTTCTTTAAGCAATTTGGCCAGCACTTTTTGGACTTCTCCAATAGATAATGGAGATGGCGTAACTTCTTCCACAAGGATCGGATAGCTTTCCTTAAGGTGATCGATCAGCTGCTTGGTCTCCTGTCTGCCGAGCAGGTCATGGGCATGGGAGCGGATTGTTTCCGTTATATGCGTTGATACAACCGATGGAGGGTCTACAACTGTGTAGCCGAATATCTCTGCCTGTTCCTTCGTTTCTTCTGTGATCCATTTTGCCGGGAGTCCAAATGAGGGTTCGAATGTATCGATTCCTTCAATTGCATCATCATCTCCGCCAGGGCTCATTGCGAGATAATGATCCAAAAGCAGTTCTCCCCTTGCCAGTTCGTTCCCTTTGATCTTTAACCGGTATTCATTCGGCTGTAGTTGGATATTATCCCTGATCCGCACAACCGGAATCACAAGTCCTAGTTCAAGAGCCAGCTGCCTTCTGATCATGACGATTCGATCCAATAGATCTCCGCCTTGGTTTGCATCCGCCAACGGAATCAATCCATAGCCAAATTCAAATTCAATCGGATCGACATTCAGTAGATTAACGACACTTTCAGGACTTTTCATTTCATCTTTTTCAATTTCTTCATCACTGATCAGTTCTTCAGCCGGATCATTTTTTGGAACCCTCGAGAGCATCAATCCCCCGATAGTCAAACCCGCCGCAACCGGAATGGTCAATATATCATTGATCGGGGTTGCAATCCCCAGTAAAAAGATTGTTCCTCCGGCAATATAAAGCATCTTCGGATAGGCCATTAGCTGGGAAACGATATCGGAACCAAGATTTCCGTCTGACGCCGCTCTTGTGACCACAATTCCCGTCGCCGTGGAAATCAGCAGTGCAGGGACTTGAGAAACGATCCCATCCCCTACCGTCATTAGTGAATAATGGGTAGCCGCATCAGCAATTCCAAGTCCTTGCTGGGTCATACCGATGATAATCCCGAAAATGAGGTTGATGATAACAATGATGATTCCAGCAATGGCATCCCCTTTTACAAATTTACTGGCACCATCCATCGCTCCATAAAAGTCAGCTTCCCTTCCGACTTTTTCCCTGCGCTGTCTTGCATCGTGCTCTGAAATCATGCCTGCATTCAAATCGGCATCAATGCTCATCTGTTTTCCTGGCATTGCATCGAGGGTAAAGCGTGCTGCAACTTCGGAAACACGCTCAGCCCCTTTTGTTATGACCACAAATTGAATGATGATTAAGATAAGGAATACCACTAATCCGACTAGTACATTTCCGCCGACAACAAACGTTCCAAATGTTTCGACAACGCCGCCTGCTTCACCTTTACTTAGAATAGACCTCGTTGTCGAAACATTCAGCCCCAGTCGAAAAAGGGTAAGAAGGAGCAGCAATGACGGGAATATGGAGAACTGCAATGGCTCCTGCATATTCATGGAGGTAAGCAGCACAAGTAATGCGAGAGAAATGTTAATGATGATTAAAACGCTCAACATCCACGTTGGCAGCGGTATGATTAACATGGCAACAATCAGGATGACACTGAGCAATACAGAAATATCTCTTGCTGACATTTATTTTCTCTCCTTACTTAAGAACAACTAGGTTGCTAGATTTTATTTTTGATTCTATACACATAGGCTAATATTTCTGCTACAGCCTTAAAGAAATCCTCCGGTACTGCCTGGCCGATTTCAGCCTGGTCGTACAGAGCCCTTGCGAGTGGTCGATTTTCTACAGCTATCACTTCATTTTCTTTCGCGATCAATTTTATTTTCTGCGCCATGAAATCTACGCCTTTAGCAATGACGTATGGAGCATCCATTTTTGAATCATCGTATTTCAATGCAATGGCATAGTGCGTTGGATTGGTGATGACAACATCCGCCTGAGGCACTTCCTGCATCATCCTTCTCATAGCCATTTCGCGCTGCCGTTGTTTGATTTTTGATTTGATGAGGGGATCTCCCTCCGTGTTTTTATGTTCATCTTTGATATCTTGCTTTGACATCCTTATGCTTTTTTCAAAATCATATTTTTGATAGAGATAATCCAAGATGGATAAGAAAAGCAGAGCTATGGAAGCAGCAATTCCCATCTGGATTGCAAGTGACCCCATTGTCTTTGCGATATCACCTGTTGATTTGAAAGATAAACCAAGCACGACATCGATCTTTGACCATAAAACAAAAAAAGTCACTGCTCCTACAAACGATATCTTTAGGATGGATTTAAAAAGTTCAACAATTGCCCTTAATGAAAAAATCCTCTTGAATCCTTTAATCGGGTCAAGTTTTTCCAATTTCGGCATGAGTGGTTCTGAAGTGAACATGATTCCGACTTGGGCATAATTCGCTGCAAGACCCGCCAGTAAAGCAACAAGCATCACAGGTCCAAGCAGGAACGCTGTTTCCTTCAGGACTTCAAGCATGACAACTTTAATATTGCTTTCCGTCAAATCCATCAGCATATAAGTTTGAAAAGAATGGGTAAACAGATGATACACATTCTTCGCAATGTAAGATGAACCAAACAGCAGAAATGAAAATACAGCAAGCATGATGACAGAAGTACTGACATCCTGGCTCTTTGCTGTTTGTCCTTTCTTTTTTGCATCTTCCCTTTTCTTCGGTGTAGCCTTTTCAGTCTTTTCACCTGAAAAGAATTGAAGGTCGAGAATCAATTGCTTCATTTTGTACCACCTACCAGTTCCATTACATTCCTCATGGTATTCAACATCGTTCCGAACAGGCCTTCAACAACTGTCATCATGACTCCAAAAACTATAATCAGGACGATGAAGCTGACCCCGATTTTAATCGGAAAACCGACAACAAAAATATTCAGCTGCGGGACAGTCCGTGCCACAATGCCCAGGGCTGTATCCACAAGGAACAGACAGGCAACGATTGGAATGGACATTTGAAATGCGATGACAAACATAGAACCAAATGCGCGGATCATATATTCGAGCAAATGGCTGCTCCCAAAATTCAGCCATGGCTGATCAAGCGGGATGAATTGGTAGCTGTAATAAATTCCGTCGAGTATCAGATGATGGCCATCAAGGGTCAGCAGCAGCAATAGTGAAAACGTATAAAGATATTGTCCCATCAGCGGACTTTGCGCCCCTGTCTGGGGATCAATGACATTTGCGATTGCGAATCCCATCTGAAAATCGATGAATCCCCCGGCAATCTGGATGGCCGCCATCACCATGTAGGCAGCAAATCCGATAAGCAAGCCGACCAAAGCTTCTTTTATGATCAGCAGAATATACAGTCCATTGATTTCAAGCGCAGGCGCATCCACGGTATAGTACATGATCCAGGCAAGAAAGAAAGCAAGTCCAATTCGATGCTGAGCAGGTATGGTCCTATAGGAAAATAGGGGCATTGTTACAAAAAAAGTCGAGACCCTGACGAATACTAATAAAAAAACGGATATCTTAGGGAGCAATTGATCCATTCAGCTATCCTACAAATCTATTTAAATTAGTGAATATTTCTTTTGCATAGGATAATAGATGGCTCAGCATCCATGGACCAAAAAAAACGACTCCTATGAGGACCGCAACAATCTTTGGAATAAACGCCAATGTCTGTTCCTGAATTTGTGTAGTGGCCTGAAATATACTGACAATCAGACCGACTGCCAATGCCAGCAGGAGGAGTGGACCTGTGACGATCAAGGTGGTATAGATCCCTCTTTCTGCAATGGATATGACCATTTCTTCATTCATGATGATTCACCCATTTCTTAAAAACTCTCTAACAGCGATTTAACGACTAAGTACCAGCCATCGACCAAAACAAACAAAAGGATTTTAAATGGCAAGGAAATCATGACCGGCGGAAGCATCATCATCCCCATCGACATGAGGACACTCGCCACAACCATATCTATCACTAAAAATGGGATAAAAATCATGAACCCTATTTGGAAAGCCGTTTTGATTTCACTGATGGCGTATGCAGGGACCAATGTTGTCAAAGGGATGTCCTGAATGGTTTTCGGCTGTTTGGCATGTGAATAGTCAAGAAACAGCTGAAGGTCCTTTTGCCTTGTATGTTCGCTCATGAACTCTTTAAATGGCACAGAAGCTTTATCATACGCTTCTTCCAGATTAATTTTCCCATCAAATAAAGGAGTCAGTGCCTGCTCGTTTACCTGGCTGAAAGTCGGAGCCATGATAAAGAAAGTCAAGAATAAGGAAAGTCCTACCAGCACCTGGTTCGGCGGCATCTGCTGAGTGGCAAGAGACGTTCTGACAAATGATAAAACAATGATGATCCTTGTAAAACAAGTCATCAAAATCAAAATGCTCGGAGCCAAAGAAAGAACAGTCAATACTAATAGTAGCTTGACAGCAGTTGATACATCATCAGGTGCGCTGCTATTGAAATATTGCATGAAATCATTCATTTACTCCTGCTCCTTTTTATCCATTTCATCCAGAACTTTCTTTCGCCCTTTCCTCAACTCCATCATTTGCTCTTTCAGCATGTGCTGAAACGAAGAATTCGGCTGCTCAACTGATTCATTATTTTTTGTGAAAGAAGCAATCCATTTTGCAACGAAATCGACCGGCTGTGTTCTGCCTTCGCTTCTTTCATTGAAATGTGCCATCAATTCTTCAAATTCCTCTTTAGAATCAATGTCTTTTAATAACTGGATATTCTCACCTACACCAAGGATTAAGATGCGGCCATTCACCTTGACCAATTGAACTGAACGATTCCCACCGAGAGATGTTCCGCCAAGATTCTCTACCATCTTGGATTGCTGAAAATTTTTGCTCCGCTTATTGATAAACTTCAATAATCCATATAAAAGTGCAATAACAAACAATAATGCGAAAATCATTTTAATGAAATCCCAGATGGTAATCATCGGTGAAGGAGATTCAGAGGCCGGTTCGTTTTTATTGGTGATGCTTTTCTCCTCTTTTCCAGTGCTGCTTCCGCAATCTTTTCCAATACAATCTTTTACTGTTTGATGTGAAATTTCCGCAAATGCAAATTGCTCACTTGATTGACTGGACATTAGAAAAATGAATAGAACAATTGCAATCTTTGCTATTTTCGCCAATGGTGCGACACCTTCTTTAATTCTGACTCTTGCGGTTTGCAGACAAAGCCAATTGGAATTAATAAACCTGCCATTCATGACATTTGTCTGCATTCCTTTTTAATTATGCCAATGTTTTTTGAATTGCTTCGATTACCCTGTCTGCTTGGAATGGCTTTACAATAAAATCCTTTGCTCCGGCCTGAATCGCATCAATGACCATTGCCTGCTGGCCCATGGCTGAACACATGATGATTTTTGCACTTCCATCAATTTTTTTGATTTCTTTCAAAGCAGTGATTCCATCCATTTCAGGCATTGTAATATCCATCGTGACTAAATCAGGTTTCAGCTCTTTGTATTTTTCGACTGCCTGCGATCCATCAGCTGCTTCAGCTACTACTTCAAAGCCATTCTTAGTCAAAATATCTTTAATCATCATTCTCATAAATGCTGCATCATCAACAATTAAAATACGGTTACCCATCAAAAACTACCTCCATAGACTCTCTATTTTAATTTTTGTATACGATCTCTCTGACTGACAATATCCGTGATTCTCACACCAAAGTTTTCATCAATGACTACGACTTCCCCTTTAGCGATGAGCCTGCTGTTTACAAGAATATCTACAGGCTCCCCGGCAAGCTTATCAAGCTCGATGATCGAACCGGAAGTCAGCTCCAAAATATCTTTGACGGAGCGGTTTGTTCTTCCCAGTTCAACCGTGACCTGGAGAGGAATATCCATCAGCATGTTGAGGTTCTTCGGTTCCTGGCTGCTGACAGGGGCCTGTTCAAAATTAGAGAACATGGCAGGCTGTACATTCGGCATCGCCTGTGCTCCTGATGCGTAACCGCCAAAGTGCTGCGGCTGTGCGCTTGGCTGCTGATATTCTTGATGATTTTGATAAGCGGCAGGCGGTGCTTGCACATTCCCTTGTTGGGCAGGAGCATGATAAGGCGCCTCTTGATAAGACTGAATGGATGTCTGCTGAACAGGCTCGCTTGAAGGCTGATTCATATGCATTTCAACCGCTGGCTCCGGAGCAGCTGGCGCAGGATTCATCAATTCATCCACAAGGCTTTTGGCAAATTCAAGAGGCAGGAGCTGCATGATGCTCGAATCTATTAAACTGCCGATCTTCAAACGGAAGGATATTTTAGAGAGTAATGCCTGTTTTGGCAGGGATTCAGTCCCTTGTCCATTTTCTATATTTAACAAATCGATTGTCGGAGGAGAAATATCCACCTTCTTGCTGAAGACAGTTGACATGGAAGTGGCAGCTGAACCCATCATTTGATTCATGGCTTCCTGGACAGCACTAAGTTGAATGTCTCCCATTAATTGATCAGGATTTGTTCCGTCTCCGCCAAGCATCAAATCTGCAATAATAGCTGCATCAGACTGCTTAATAACGAGAAGGTTAGTCCCTGAGAATCCCTCTGTATATTCCACTTCAATTGCAACATAAGGATGAGGGAACTCTTCCGACAGCCTGCTTTTATCTATTACTGTGACAGTCGGTGTAGTAATTTCTACTTTTTGATTCAATAGAGTTGATAAGGCAGTTGCTGAACTGCCAAACGAGATATTTCCAATTTCGCCTAAAGCATCCTTTTCCATGGAAGTAAGATAGTCTTCGTCGTTTAATGTTTTTTCTTCAGATACTTCCTCTTCTATATCTGCTGTTCCCCGAAGAAGCGCATCAATTTCATCTTGTGAGAGCATGTCATCACTCATCATCTTCTTCTCCCCCCTTCAAGGTGTCTAATATCTGTACAGCGAGTTTTTTATTCATTTTTCCAGGCTGGGCAGTGAATTTAGGGCTTGTTCCTACTTTGATTGTCAGAGGTTCATCAATTTTTTGCTGAAGTTCAATGATGTCGCCAACTCCAAGCATAAGAAAATCCTCAACTGTTATACCGGCATCTCCGAGTTCCGCCACAACTGGTACAATGGCATCCTTCAAGCGCTCCTCGAGCCTTTCAACCTCTCCAGACTTTCTTTCTTTCTTTTGGTTCTGCATCCAATAATGAACAGAAAGCTTAGGAATGATTGGTTCAAGAACAACGTGCGGAATACAGATATTGATCATTCCACTTGTGTCGCCTATCGTTGTGTTCATAGAAATGACGACAACCGTTTCATTCGGGGATACCATTTGCAAAAATTGAGGATTCACTTCAAATTCTGAAAGAATCGGATCAATTTGGGTGACATTTCCCCAAGCTTCCTGGTAATTCTCAAAAGCTTTTTCAAATAGGTTCGTCATGATTTTAGTTTCAATTTCAGTAAGGTTTTCTACTTTATTGACGCTCGCACCTGCACCGCCCATGACTCGATCGATCATGGCATAAGCTATGTTCGGATTCACTTCCATTAAGATGTGTCCATCAAGTGGAGGAACATCAAATACATTCAAAATGGTCATTTTCGGAATCGACCGAATGAATTCTTCATAAGGAATCTGGTCTGTCGATGCAACGGTGATCTGCACGAAATTTCTCAACTGTGCGGAAAACATCGTCGTTAATAATCTCGCAAAGTTTTCATGAATCCGAGTCAAGCTTCGAATCTGGTCTTTTGAAAACCGAAGTGCCCTTTTAAAATCATAGACTCTGACTTTCCTTTGTTCCTCTTCTTTCTTCAATTCATCCGCATTCATCTCTCCAGTGGAAAGCGCGGATAACAGGGCATCAATTTCATTCTGGGAGAGGACATCTCCTGCCATTCTGTTCACCTCCTTATTGAGTCAATGAGTTCTTGTTGAAAGGATTACTGAATGATATAGGAGGTGATATATACTTTTTGTATTTTGCCTTCCTGCATCAATGAATTGGTTCGGTTCTTGATCATTTCTTGAAGCTTTACTTTCCCTGTTTTTCCATCCAGGTCCTTTGATTGCATTTCCGATAGTTCCTCAATCAGGATGTTTTTGATTTGAAAATCCCGCTTTTGAAGCTCTTCTTTTGCTTTCTTGCTGTCAGTCTGCATTTTCAGTGAGATTTTTACATACTTATTGTCTTTTAAATTGGTTGTGACTTCCGGTATATCCACAGACATTTCAATGATATCGTCAATGGTCGGCTCTTTGTTGGGGTCATTGGCTGAAACCTTCCAAATGACAACAACTGCAACTGCACCGACCAGAGTTATGGAAATCAGCAGAATCATCATGATGGTGAGTAATCTATTTTTCATCATTCATTCCCTCCAAATCATATTTTCCAAGGAGATTAATCGATTGATAAAACTGTAAGATGAACATTCTCACCTGTTCCACTGATTCTTTGACAACATATTTTTTGCCGTTAGTCAGCGTAATTGTTGTGTCAGGAAAGGCTTCGACTGTTTCTATGTAGAGTGCATTTAAAACAAACATTTTTCCATTGAGCCTAGATACGTTAATCAATGTATGTATCAGGACTGGACACCATCCAGCCCTGTTTCCCCCCTTGCCATTATCGTTTAAGGTTGACTAATTCCTGAAGGATTTCATCGGAAGTTGTGATGATGCGCGTATTTGCCTGGAATCCGCGCTGTGCAACAATCATCTCAGTGAATTCTTCAGATAGATCCACGTTTGACATCTCAAGTGATCCCGATGCGATGTTCCCTCTTCCTTCACCAGGTACATTGATATTCGCAGTACCCGAGTTGATGGATTCCTGGAAAGTGTTGTTTCCTGTCTTCGAAAGACCTGACGGATTGCTGAATTTTGCCAAAGCAAGGACTCCCAGTGTTTTGACTAGACCATTAGAGTAAACCCCATTGATCTCCCCGCCTGCTCCGATATTGAAGCTTTCTAAGGATCCTTCTAAGTTTCCGTCAGGATTTACAAGTGCCGCATTTTGATTTCCTTTTTGGATAAACTTTGATGTATCAAATGTAATAGGATCATTGGTGCCAGACCCATCTAAATCTAAATTCCAGTTAATAGAGCTTGAAGAGATATTTCCAGTTGTACTATCAAAAGTAATACTACCGGATGGTGTCCCGTTTAAAGATACATTCCATGTACTACCTGACCCATTTTTAGTAAATTCAACTTCAACTTTATGTGAAGTACCTTCAGCATCGACTGCTTCAATCTGCTGAACATATTTGGAACCGTCAGTGGCTGTAGCACTCAATGTTCCTTCGATAGAGATCTTTTTAGTGGGTGTTGGGGACATTAGTGCATTAACATTCACTGCAACATCTGTATAAGTATTAGTTGGTTTTCCGGTATTAGGATCAACTGTATAAGCCTGCACTTTCAATCCATCACCATTTACCAATGTCCCATTGTCATCCAGATAGAAGTTCCCAGCACGGGAGTAGAACTGAGCATTCCCCTGTTTCACTACGAAATAGCCGTCGCCATTAATGGCTAAATCAAGTGGACGTCCTGTTGTCTGGAGGCTGGCTTGTGTTGTGATTGTATCAACAGAAGCCAATGTTCCGCCCAGCCCCACCTGCATTGGGTTGATCCCCCCGCGGTTATTTTGGGCTGCACTTGCCCCTGAAATCGTCTGATTCATCGTGTCTTTGAATGTGACGCGTCCTTTTTTGAAGCCATACGTATTCACGTTGGCGATGTTGTTCCCGATTACGTCAAGTTTTGTTTGGAAGTTTTTTAATCCACTGATTCCAGAATACATTGAACGAAGCATGTTTCGTTTCCCCTTTCGTATTCAGCTGCTTCTGTCATTCCACAGCTATAGGCTTCCTTTTAAAGGTCCGGCCTATTTATCTATTAATATAGTTCCATTGATATTAGTGAAAATCTGCGATTGTGCTTCCTGTCTTGTCATGGCTGTAATAACTGTTTTATTTTTTGCACTGACAATCAATGCAGCATTCGGCAGGATTACAAGTGAATCCGTGACGCCTTTTTGTTTTGCCTCCTGAACCTTTTGGTTGATTTCTCTCCATTGATTCGTTGGGATTTCAATACCTCTCCTTTGAAGCCTCTGTCCGGCATGTTTGCTGATGATCAATTCATCTTTTTGAGAATCGATAATGGATTGAAGCTGCTGTTTAAAAATCCCATTTGAAGGCATCTGCTGTTTTGGCAGTCTGTTTACATTTGACGTAATGGGCTGTGATGGAAGACCCTGAATGAACTTCTGGTCCATACAACCACTCCTTCATTATTCAATACTGGTAATATTCTTTGCTTCGATCAGTTTGCCGTCCTCATCGGTAATCATTAATTTCCCATCCTTAAGGGAGACGGCTTTAACAGTGGTGGAAGCTTGATTGTCTCCATCCATCCAGCTTACTTTTTTCCCGATTAAATAGCTTGCCTGGATCAAGGGATTTTCTTTTTCAGAAGGATCTACGACCTCTGAGATATTTGCAGGGCTCAAAACGGTTCCATCGCTCAAAATGATATCCACTGTGTCTTCTTTAAACTGAATGGATTTAACCAATCCTGTCCCTTCGGATACAACAGGCTCTTGATTTGGATCTTCTGGCTGTGAAAGCTTGTGCCAATGAACTTCCCTTCCAACGAACTGATTAAAGGAGATCAATTGGTTTTGCTGTTCTGTCTTTACAAACTGTTCGATGGATTTGTTCATATTGGTCATTTGTTCAAGGCTTGAAAAAGTCGCCATTTGTGCAATGAAATCTTTATCCTGCATCGGGTTCATCGGATCTTGATTTTGCAGCTGCGTCATAAGGATCTTTAAGAAATCATCTTTTCCCAAAACACCGCCTGAATTCTTCCTCGGATCATTTTGATTGTTTGTCAGAAATAAATTCGAATTGATTGAGTTTGTCATATTGCCCACCTATATATTAGTGTTGAAAAGCAATTCCTGTAATTCTTCAGAAAATTCCAAGCCACTTTCCGGTTTTTGCTGATCGGTTCCTGATTGTTCTTCCCGCCTTTGCTGCTGGTGCTGCTGCGGATTCTGTTGTCTATCGAATTTCTGCTGTTCAGTGGAATTTGTGAAGATATCGATTTTATCCACTTGAATATGCTGCTGGCTAAAGGCATTTTTCAAACTGGAAAGGCTGCCTTCAAGAAGATCTTTAGCAGCATTGGTTGAAGCTAAAAGCTTTGCTGTGATGACTCCATCTTTTTGAAGCAATTCAATCCTCAATGACCCCAATTGTTCAGGGTAGAGTTTAATCAGAAGTTTATTGCCGTTCGGCAAAGGACTCAGCTGTGATTTAGCGAGAATGTCGCTAAATTGTTTCACAAATGATTCAAAGGAAGGCAATTTAGCATCCTTATTTGTGAAAATGGCAAATTGCTCTTGTTTTGTCATACTTGCCTGTACTGGACTTCCGTCAGCTGCATCAGATGATGTGATTTCACCAAGTGGCGATTGGTTGGATGGTGCCTTTTCAGATTTCTGCTGAGCTGAAACTAAAACATGGGAAAATGCCGTCTTTAAAACACCCTTTTGATTCACTTTTGAGGTATCTGACTGCATCACCTGAAGAGTGGCTTTAATTTGCTTTAAGCTGTCTTTTAAATTCATGAATTTTTTGATGCCTTGACCATCCAAATCGGATGTCAGCAAATTAGCCTCCAGCACTTTCCCCGCTTTTAGGATCACTTCCACTTCATCCTTAGGAAGCTGTTTGAATAAATCTTTTGCAGTCATCGATAGTTGGCTCAATATGTTCATAAGCATGCCCATGAAATCTTGCTGGGTGGATTTTTTTTTGTCTGCCAATCCGCCAGCTTTCATTTCCTTCAACTTGTTCAAAAGATTCTTAAGGCTGTTCATTAATTTTTCTTCAGTGATCCCCAATGCTTTTGCCATGTCCTTAAGGGAAATGCCCTTATCTTTTTGGGAGACTGACTCTGCCAAATCACCAGATGCAGGTGCTTGATTCAAGATTCCCATTAATTCGTTCAGTGTCTCCGGGGTACTGATGGTACTTGATTTGGATTTTTCAGTTGGAGCTGCTTCTTTCCCCGTTGTGCTTTGAAAAACCGCACCAAGTATATTCTTAAATCCATTCGAATGACTATCATGCTTTCCCTTACTCGAAGAGGGTGCCTGGCCTGATGGAATGGACTGAATCGTTCCTGCTACGTTCATTTTTTCACCCCCTTTCAATGATTTAAGATTAATTTGTTTGAATAGCGGATAGCTTCTCAGTATACTTGGCTGCATTTTCAGGCGGCATTTGCTCCAATATCTGTGCCAAGGATTCATTGCTTATTTGTGAAAGGATATGAACTGCTTCGTCGTCTTTCATTTTCAATATGATTGGTGCAGCGCTTTTAGGCGACATCGTTTCATATGTATGGACGATTTCCTTGAACGCTTTCTTATTATCATCTTGAATCTGTTTCAGTTCCCCAATTTCCTGCTGCAGTCTTTCCTGCTCAAGCAGAAGCTTGTCCTTTTCATCCGCCTGTGTTTCGATTTTATTGGAAAGCTGATCGATTTGAGCTTCTTTATCCTTGATTACTGCCTCTAGATTTGTCATTTTACTCTCATATTCTTTAATGGTCGTTTTTGAATCCTTATGGATCATGCCGCTGATTATAGGAATATTTTCTCCAATCTGCTTGCCCTTTTCGAACACATTAACACCGGCGAATGTCAAAACGATCAATGTTATGGCGATGGCAAATAATACAGGGATGATGATGACCATTACAAACCATTGAAATTTGTTGTTCTTTTCTTTTTTTTCCTCTAATCCTTTTTCAAGAGTTTTGTTCATCCTCTTCACCTAGTTCCATTGCGAAAGGAAAATTGCATCGTAGAGATCTCATCCAATTGTTTGGATTCAGTGTGATTCATCCACTCCTTGTACTGGATGAGGTCCCTTTCGCGTATTTTTTCGTATTTTTTCACTTCTACATTTCGATCTTGCAGAAGCTGTTCATTCCAATTCATCCGATTCCTCGCATTAATGACCAGCTCTTGATAATAGGAAATGGTTTTTTCAATATTCGTGAGGTACTGCTGGTTATGGCGAATTTCTTGGATTGATAATCCCCTCTCCAGCTGGTCTGATTGAAAAGCCTGCAAATCTTCCTTCTTTTTTAGAAGCTGATACAAATGATCCGCGACTTCTCGGAATTTTTTAACAGAATCCTGATAGACTGCCTGCGCTTCATCTTTCTCCCGTTCTTTTACAGTCAATAATTTAGAAAACTTAAATTGATAGCTCAAGTCCAGTCACCTTCTCTTGCCAATCTGATCAGCGATTGAATCGCTTGCTCTTTAGATATGGAATCATCCGTTTTTTGCTTCAGGAATGATATGATCCTGGGGTAGTAGTCAATGGCTTCGTCAATCTCTTTAGAGGACCCCTTTTTATAGGCTCCAATATTGATTAAATCCTCAGAGTTGAGATAAGTGCTTAGAAGCTCCCTAATTCTTTCTGCAGCCTCTTTATGCTCTTGTCCTGCAAGATGATTCATCAGCCTGCTGATGCTTTTCAAGATATTGATGGCAGGAAACTGGCCTTTATTTGCCAAATTCCTGTCAAGCACCAAATGACCATCTAATATCCCGCGGACCGTATCCGCTATAGGTTCATTCATATCATCCCCGTCTACAAGAACAGTATAGAAAGCTGTGATAGATCCGTATTCATTTGTCCCCGTCCGTTCAAGCAATTTTGGCAGGATGGCAAATACAGAAGGTGTGTATCCCCTTGTCGCAGGCGGTTCACCTACAGCGAGCCCAACTTCCCTTTGAGCCATCGCCACCCTTGTGACCGAGTCCATCATGAACATTACATTTAATCCTTTGTCCCTGAAGTATTCTGCCACAGCGGTCGCAGTGAATGCGCCCTTGATCCTCATTAGCGCAGGCTGATCCGATGTTGCACAAATGACCACGGATTTTTTCAATCCTTCCGGGCCAAGGTCCCGCTCGATGAATTCCCTTACTTCCCTCCCACGCTCACCAATCAGTGCGATGACATTGATGTCTGCATTGGTATTGCGTGCGATCATTCCAAGCAATGTACTTTTTCCGACACCGCTCCCGGCAAATATTCCGATTCTCTGGCCTTTCCCAACTGTCAGCAGACTATCGATCGGCCTCACACCGACCTCGATCGGTTCATCAATCGGCGGCCTCCTTAAAGGGTTGGGAGGTGATTGATCTGTTGGAATAGATGCGAGTCCTTTTGGCAATAGACTGCCATCCATCGGTTGGCCGAGTGAATCTATTACACTTCCAATCAGCTCATTGCCCATTTTAATTTCCAAGGGCCGTCCCGATGCTTCGACTATGGATCCTGGAGAGATGTCATTGATGTCTGAATAAGGCATCAAAATGACACTTTCCTCTTTGAATCCAACCACTTCAGCTTGAATTTTCCTTTCTTTATGATTGGAAACAACTTTAATCCAACATACATCACCAATAGAACAATCAGGGCCTTGGGATTCAATCATCAGCCCGACAACCCGCTTAACCCGGCCATATCGTTTCAATGAATTGAGTGATGGAATCATCTCAATCAGTTCTGAGGCTTTCAATTTGCATCACCCTCGAGAATATTCAGCAGCTGCCGCTTAATTTCAATTAATTGACTGTCAATGCCCGCGTCGACTCTACCATTCTGGGATTCTATGTAGCAGCTGTTTTCATGCAGGTCTTCATCAGGATAAATATAACAATTGACATCAAAAGGAAAGAGAGCTTCGAGGTCCTCTTTCTGATCGATCAGCAGATCATACTTGAATGGATGGACATGTATCTGAACCTCTTTAAATTCCTTTACTTCTTTCAGTGCTTTTTTTACGATTCCAGTAAAAGAATCCGGATGCTCCACCAGTTCTTTATTCAATATTTTCTCTGCGATTTTCACGCCTAATTCGAGGATGGTTTTTTCAGCAGATTCAAGATAGTTTGAAAATTCAACCTTGGAAAGTTCCACTACTTCTCTCGCCTTTTGGATATACCCGCTGAACTCCTGCATGGCTTGAATCCTTCCATCTTGAAATCCGGATTCAAAGCCTTCTTTCTTTGCCTGTTCGATCCATGCAGCTTTATCCATTTCGAACCGGTCCTTTTCAAGCTGGAAGGACTCTCTGAATTCGTTCAATTCATTTTGGGCATTCAAACGAATCGTTTGAGCCTCTTCTTTAGCCGCATTGATGATTGATTCTCTCTCTTTTTCATCAATTTTTTTCAACAATTGTCCAGATTCAATCTCTGATGCATACTCGCTCACAATCTGCTTTAATCCAATAACCTTTGACTTGGGGGCTTCTTGCCCTGAATTCCAGCTGGACTTTATAATCCTAGACAATGATATCGTCTCCTCCACCACGAGCGATGATTATTTCTCCAACTTCTTCTAGCCTGCGGATGACAGATACAATCCTTGACTGTGCTTCTTCTACTTCCCTCAGACGAACCGGACCCATATATTCCATTTCTTCTTTAAATGTTTCGACCATTCGATTGGACATATTGCGGAATACGATTTGTTTGACTTCTTCACTCGATACTTTAAGTGACAGAAGAAGATCTTCATTTTCACAATCGCGGATGACTCTCTGAATGGAGCGGTTATCCAGTGTGACAATATCTTCAAACACGAACATGCGCTTCTTGATTTCTTCTGCCAATTCCGGATCTTGGATTTCCAAAGAATCCAAAATTGTTTTTTCAGTGGTACGGTCCACCCCTGTAAGCACCTCAACAAGAGCTTCAATCCCACCCGTTTGCGTGTAATCCTGAGTGACCGTTGCTGAAAGTTTCCTCTCGAGTATCGCTTCTATTTCATTGATAACTTCCGGTGAAGTGCTATCCATTAATGCTATCCTCTTTGCAATATCTGCCTGAGCCTCTTGCGGCAATTCGGATAAAATCAGTCCTGCAGCCTGAGGTTCTAAATAGGAAAGAATGAGTGCGATGGTTTGCGGATGTTCATTTTGAATAAAATTAAGAATTTGAGCAGGATCGGCTTTTCTGGCAAAATCGAATGGGCGCACCTGCAAGGAAGAGGTCAACCGATTAATGATTGCGGTTGCCTGTTCCTGGCCAAGGGCTTTCTCCAATACGGTTTTGGCATACCCGATGCCCCCTTGTGAAATATAATCCTGTGCGACAGCGATACTATGGAATTCTTCAAGGATATCTTCTTTCTCAAGAGAATCTACTTTTTTGACGCTTGATATTTCCAATGTCAATCTTTCTATCTCTTCTTCTGTCAAGTGTTTATATACTGAAGCTGATACATCTGGTCCAAGGGATATCAGGAGGACGGCTGCTTTTTGCTTCCCTGACAGTTCTTTTTCTTTTCTCATCAAGTCCTCCTCCTAATCTTCTGCAAGCCACGTTCTCAATAGCTTTGCAAATTCCTCCGGCTTTTCTTTCGCCATTTTTTCAAGCTGTTTTCTTCTTACGGAAGATTCAGTTTCCTTCTCTTCATTCACATCTGGAACATATACCTGCTGATACGTTTCGATTTCTTCTTCATAAGATTCTTCAGCTTTTTTCTTTCTGGAGCGGAATAAGAAAATGAACAGCATCACGATGATTGCCAAAAGAATGCCGCCTACAACATAAGTCCACCAAGGCAAAATTGGGTTTGTACTTGGGTTCATCTTTACTTTTCCATTGAACGGCTGAACAGAGACCACTACCTTATTTTGAATATCGCTGTCAGCAAGCTGTGTTCCTGAATCTTTATTGATGGTAGTCCGAACAATTGTTGATAGAATCTGTTTAATATCATTGATTCTTTCTTGAGGCAGCGAATTTGGATCTTTTGGATTCGGCGGTTCGACCATTACCTGTATTCCCATATCTCTTACTTTATACGGGCTTTCT
The DNA here is from genome assembly GCF_050990905.1 of Falsibacillus pallidus. Taxonomy (GTDB): domain Bacteria; phylum Bacillota; class Bacilli; order Bacillales; family DSM-25281; genus Falsibacillus; species Falsibacillus pallidus_A. Next base: position 1,515,188 of record NZ_CP158866.1, on the reverse strand, counting down.
ACGATTTCTTTTCTGACCTTATTGACTTCATTATTGATGGTCTCTTCCTTGCGTTGGTAATCACCATTTCCTTTATTGGTCTGGACATAGGAGGAACCAAGAGAATCTGCAGGATCCTGTCCTTGTGGAACGCCCCCAGCACCTGAACCATCTCCTGAGAATGTCTCAGTGATTCTTTTGGCGCTGATTTCAATGCCCTTCATATTTTCTTGGTCAACTGGTGAAACAAGGTTTTCTTCTCTATTTTCTTGGGTAAAATCAATATCAGTAGAAACGGATACGACTACTTTATCAAAGCCCATCAAAGTGCCAAGCATATTTTGAACCTGTCTTTGGATGTCCCTCTCTATCTGTTTCTTTACATTCAACTGCTGAGCTACATCTGAGCCAAAAGAAGAATTATTTTGATTTTCGAGTTCAAAGTACTCAAAATATTGGTTCATGATGACGATATTATCAGTAGGAAGATTAGGGACGCTTTTAGAAACCAGATGGTAAAGTGACATGATCTGCTTTTGATCCATTTGGAATCCAATGTCTGTATTCAATACGATAGAAGCAGAAGCTTCTTCTTTTGAATCTGATACAAAGATCCCTTTTTCAGGGAGAGTGATCATCACCTTGGCATCATTTACACCGTCAATGCCTTTAATTAAATCGGCAAGTTCTGTTTGCATTGCGTCCAGTTTCATGACATTAAATTCATTGTCTGTCATGCCGAACCCGGCATTTTTGCTGAAGAAAGAGTAGTCAATGCTTCCTGATTTCGGGATACCCTCAGAAGCAAGCTGGATTTTCAGATTATCTACATCCTCAGAAGGAACTTTTATAGTTGTTCCCCCATCAGCCACTTCGGTTTTAATCCCTTTGCCGTCAAGATTTTCCTTGATGCTTCCTGCTTCTGATGGTGTTAGGTTGCTGTATAGAGGCACCATCGTCACCCTCGTTGCGAAATATCCTACAATCGAAAAAATAAGAATCAACATTATAAGGGAAGCGAAGAAAAGTGTTTTTTGCTTCTTAGAACGGCTAGTCCAAAAAGTCTTTATTTGCTTTGTATATTTTTGTAATGTTTCATTCATTGTTATCCCCCGGTTATTCTCTAGATTTCCTATATGATTTCATAACCGGCGGTTATACTTGCATTCTCATAATCTCTTGATACGCTTCTACTACTTTATTGCGAATCTCGATTGTCGTCTGCATGGTGATGCTCGCTTTTTGAGATGCAATCATTACTTGATGCAAATCAATATCTTTTCCTTGCGCAAGCTGCCCGGTAAGTTTATCCGCTATATTTTGCGATTGGTTCACTTCGTTCAAAGACTCTTTTAAATAATCTGCAAATTTTGTTTGTGCTTCAAACGGGTTTTGTAAATTTTCTGCTGTTTTTTTTGCGTCTGACGGACGCAAAATAGAATTGGTCATCGAATTAATATTATTGATTGCCATCTTTAGCGCCTCCCTTACCTGCCAATTTCCAATGATTTCATCATCATCGCTTTTGATGCGTTAAATACAGTGACATTTGCTTCGTAGGAACGGGTGGAACTGATCAAATCAACCATTTCTCTTAACGGGTCTACATTCGGCATTTGAACATAACCATCTTTGTCTGCATCCGGATGACTAGGGTCATAAACAAGCTTAAAAGGTGTAGGATCTTCCTTTATGGCAGAAACTTTAACGCCTTCTCCTGCTTCCCCACTATTGCCCCTGGCTGCATTTAGAAATGAACTAAATGAATTCTCTTTGGGCTCCAATACAACCGTTTTGCGGCGGTACGGCTGCCACTCCCCATTGACAAACTTCCCTCTCGTTGAATCGACATTGGCCATATTCGAAGATATGACATCCATCCTCAATCTCTGTGCTGAAAGGGCGGAGGAAGTAACATTCATACTATGAAACATGGACATGATCTACCTGCCTCCCTTAATGACTGATTGAAGTATCGAGAACTTACTATTTAACTGAGAAACTAATGAATCAAAATAAATTTGATTGGTTGCTAAATCTGACATCTCTTTGTCAATATCGACACTATTGCCATTTTCGTTATATTGAGCATTTGACTGGGTAATGACTGAAGGATTGATGGTTCCGCTTGAAAAAGAGAAATGTCTCGGATCTGTCCGATTTCCTTCCAGCCTAGATCCTTGGACATCCTCAAGGACTTTTTTAAAACTGACATCTTTTGCTTTATAGTTGGGTGTATCGACATTGGCAATATTTTCAGAAATGACCTTTTGCTTTAAAGAAGAATAATTAAGTGCATTTTCAATGCTGCCAATCGTGTTGGAAAATAATTTCATTTTGTACACCTCTGTCCATTTTTATGACAATTTCATATCAAATTTGACAAATACCGCGAATCTTACTAACTATTGTAATAATTTAAGAAGTTAATGTCTATGTACAAATCAGGGAAAACAGTAAGTAAAATTGACTATTTTAAAGCATCAGAACTTTTTCCCTATACAACAACTGACACTATTCGACATTATATGGATAGAATACCATATTCATTGTTATTCATAAATAAAAACTAGATAATATCTTACTGGTTGACCAATAATAGGTAAATTAGTCCTACGATTTTGGTTTATCAACTATTGTTTCAATAGATTTTTAAAATAATTTTCAAAATCAGAACAACTTTAATAGTACAATTTACACATTTGAAAATTTTGAATTTTTATATATTATCCTTTTATTTTTATAGATTTCTTTACAAATGTAACAAATACGTAAATTTTCATTCGACAAAAAAAGCCATCCAAAAACGGATGGCTTTTCAATCTTTCATTTAGTTTGATTTCAATTTTTCTAATTCGAATAGGAATTTATCATTAAGTACTTTTATATAAGTACCTTTCATTCCTAATGAACGGGATTCAATGACACCAGCACTCTCAAGCTTTCTCAATGCATTTACGATCACTGAACGGGTAATTCCAACACGATCAGCTATTTTCGATGCAACCAATAGCCCTTCATTTCCATTTAATTCTTCAAAGATATGTTCAATTGCTTCAAGTTCACTGTAGGATAATGAGCTGATGGCCATTTGAACGACTGCCTTGCTTCTTGCTTCTTCTTCGATTTCTTCTGCTTTTTCACGAAGAATTTCCATTCCGACAACTGTAGCACCATATTCTGCAAGAATCAAATCATCATCCAAGAATTTCTCTTGTAGGCGGGCTAAGATCAGGGTGCCTAATCTTTCTCCTCCACCGATGATAGGAACGATTGTTGTAAGTCCACTCTCAAATAATTGTTTGTTTTCAACAGGGAATGCAGTATATTCGCTTTCAACATCTAAGTTCGGTGAAGTTTCTTGAATGTTGAACAGGTTCTTAGTGTATTCTTCCGGGAATTGGCGATCCTCAAGCATTTTAACCATTCGCTCATTTTCGATTTGCTGATTGATAGAGTAGCCTAAAAGCTTTCCGCGGCGGCTGACTACAAAGATATTTGCTTCGATTACTTCACAGAGTGTTTCAGACATTTCTTTAAAGTTAACAGGCTTTCCTGCTGCTTTTTGAAGCATTGCATTAATCTTTCTTGTTTTCGCTAGTAAATTCATTGTTTTTCCTCCTAGTGACACTATAAGTTCATCTATTATTAAATTTTTTACTGTGATATCGCAAGCGGGGTGGTAAAGCACAAATCTTATCACATACCTTTACCCTTCTGCAATAAGAACAAACCTTAAAGAATAAATTGGCTTAAATCTTTATTTTTAGAAATTGCACCAAGTTTATCGTCCACGTACTGCGGTGTGATATCCACTTTCCCCATAGAGATTTCCGGAGCTTCAAACGATAAATCTTCCAGGAGTTTCTCTAAGATAGTATGGAGTCTTCTTGCACCGATATTATCTGTATTTTGGTTGACGTCGAATGCCATTTCTGCAATTCTACGAATAGCTTCGTCAGAAAATTCAATTTGTATACCTTCTGTTTCCAATAATGCCTTATATTGTTTCACGAGGGCATTGTCTGGTTCCACAAGAATTTTTACAAAATCGTCCACTGAAAGCTTCGTAAGTTCCACCCTGATCGGAAATCTCCCTTGAAGTTCGGGGATTAGATCAGACGGCTTAGCCATATGAAAAGCTCCTGCTGCAATGAACAAAATATGGTCAGTCTTGATGGAACCGTATTTTGTAACGACCGTGGAGCCCTCAACGATTGGCAGGATATCTCTTTGAACACCCTCGCGTGAAACATCTGCAGATGCGCTTCCAGAACTTTTGCTCGCAATTTTATCGATTTCATCAATAAAGATGATACCTGACTGCTCTGCACGATATACAGCTTCAGAGGTCACTTCGTCCATATCGATAAGTTTTTGGGCTTCGTCATTGGTCAATACTTGCCGCGCTTCTTTGACCGTCAGCTTTCTTTTCTTTTTCTTCTTGGGGAGGAAGCCGCTGAACGCATCCTGCATATTCATTCCCATCTGTTCCATTCCGGAGCCTTGAAGCATATCGAACATGGAAGGCTGCTGTTCTTCAACCTCAACCGTGACCAATTCGTTCTCCAGTTCACCTTTTGCCAGTTTGGCTTCAATGATTTTTCTTTTTTCGTAAGAGCTGGTTTCTTCCTTCGAATCATAATCGTCTTCTGAAGCTGAAGGATTTGCCCCGCCAAAAATCATTTCAAAAGGATTTTTGTAATTGTTTGTTTTTTTGGATCCAGGCATGAGAAGATCAACAAGTCTTTTATTTGCATTCTCTTCTGCACGTTCTTTAACGGATTCTTTCATTTCTTCTTTCACGAGCCGGACTGAAGTCTCCATTAGATCCCTGACCATGGATTCTACGTCCCGTCCAACGTAGCCGACTTCCGTGAATTTAGTTGCCTCGACCTTGATGAAAGGTGCACCGACAAGCTTCGCCATACGACGGGCTATTTCAGTCTTTCCTACACCTGTAGGCCCAATCATCAAGATATTTTTAGGAATGATTTCATCACGAAGATTTTCATCAAGCAGACCGCGGCGGTATCGATTCCGGAGTGCCACTGCAACTGCCCGCTTTGCATCTTTTTGACCGATGATGTACTGGTCAAGCTTCTCTACGATTTGACGTGGTGTGAGATTCATCATTGTTTTTTTATTCAAGCTGCCCACTCCTTTTTTTTACAGCTCTTCCACGATGATATTTCCATTTGTATAGACGCAAATGTCTGCAGCGATTTCAAGTGCTGCTTTTGCAATTTCGCTTGCTGTTAAATGATCGCCGGAATACTGTTTTAATGCCCTTCCTGCTGATAGTGCATAATTTCCTCCAGAACCAATGGCAAGGATGCCGTCATCGGGTTCAATGACTTCGCCAGTCCCTGACACAAGCAATAGCTGTTCAGCATCCATTACAATCAACATAGCTTCAAGTTTCCTTAATACTTTGTCGCTCCTCCATTGTTTAGCAAGTTCAACTGCCGCACGCTGGATGTTTCCGTTAAATTCCTGCAATTTCGCTTCAAACATTTCGAAAAGTGTAAAAGCGTCTGCCACAGATCCGGCAAATCCAGCTAAAACCTTTCCATTGAACAACTTCCTCACTTTTCGTGCTGTATGCTTCATTACAACTGCATTGCCAAATGTGACCTGGCCGTCTCCAGCCATGGCGCAGCCGCCTTTATGATGAACTGCAAATATCGTGGTAGCATGAAAGTTTCCCATAAAACAACCTCCCTTATTGGGGATAATATCAAGCTCTTGGATGGTGGGCCATATATGTCTTTTTCAAATGCTCTTTCGTTACATGGGTATATACTTGCGTCGATGATAAATGTTCGTGGCCAAGAAGCTCTTGGACCGTCCTCAAATCAGCACCGTGATTCAGTAGATGTGTTGCAAATGTATGTCTGAGCATGTGAGGGTGAATCTTATTGGTCAACGATGCTTTATCGATTATCTGGTTCAATATATACCTGAAACCGACTGGCTTTAACGGCTTCCCTCTTGCATTAACGAAAAGATATGTATGGTCCTCATTCCCCATCAGCTTGCCTCTACTATTATTTATGTATCTTTCAATGGCTTCATGTGCAAAGCTTCCAAATAGGACAAATCGTTCCTTATTTCCTTTTCCACGCACTAACAACGTGGAGAGGTGGAAATCCAGATCTTTCATCTGTATCCCTGCACATTCGCTGACCCTTATCCCGGTCGCATACAACAATTCAAGGATTGCCCTGTTCCGCTCGCCTAGACCAGGATGTTCAGAGCTTGCCTCAAATAGCTTTTCCATCTCTTCCTCATAGAAAAATTTCGGAAGCCTAACCGAAGATTTGGGCTGTGAAACCATACTGAACGGATTTTCCGCAAGAATGGCTTCCCTATTCAAATATTTAAAGAAACTCCTCAAACTGGAAATCTTCCTGGCGACGCTCGCTCGTGCATATTCCATTTCATGAAGCTTCGTTAAAAAAAGCCGTGCATCAAAATATTCAACATCTTTCACATTTTTTATACCTTGTTCATTCATGAACATAAAAAACGCTTCTATATCTTTCTGATACTGCTCAATTGTATATTCCGAATAGTTCTTTTCTATCTTAAGGAATTCAATAAAGGATTCCAATAAAATGCATGGTTTTTGATCCATCAATAACACCTCACAAGGGCTACTAAATATTATCACAATTTAGTAGCCCTTGCAATTAATTTTACAAATTTTTCACAAAGTTTTGAATTGTTTCTAAGGCTCTGTTTGCATGCTGTTCGTATCTCTCTTTTTTCGATTTTATTCTCTCAGGCAAGTCAGGGAATAGACCGAAATTGGCGTTCATCGGCTGGAAGTTTTTCTTGCTTGTTGTAGTGATATAATTTGCCATGCTTCCGATTGCCGTCTCGTGTGGGAATACAACAGGCTCTTCACCCAATGCAAGTCTTGCGGCATTGATTCCGGCTGCAAGACCGCTTGCTGCTGATTCAACGTATCCTTCAACACCAGTCATTTGTCCTGCAAAGAAAAGTTCTTCTTTATTCTTGAATTGGTAAGTCGCTTTAAGGACACTTGGTGAATTGATGAAAGTGTTCCGATGCATAACACCGTACCGGACGATTTCTGCATTCTCAAGTCCAGGGATCAACTTTAATACTTCTTTTTGAGGTCCCCACTTCAAATGTGTCTGAAAACCGACAATATTATATAAAGTGCCTGCAGCATCATCCTGTCTGAGCTGGACCACAGCATAAGGACGCTTGCCAGTCTTTGGATCTTCCAACCCGACCGGCTTTAATGGTCCAAACAACATTGTCTTCTTTCCACGCTGCGCCATTACTTCAATCGGCATGCAGCCCTCAAAGAAAATCTCCTTTTCAAACTCTTTCAATGGAACAGTCTCAGCAGTAATCAAAGCTTCATAAAATTTATCAAATTCTTCTTCTGTCATTGGACAGTTCAAATATGCTGCCTCGCCTTTATCATAGCGTGATTTTAAATAGACTTTATCCATATCGATGCTGTCCTTTTCAATGATTGGAGCTGCTGCATCATAAAAATATAGATACTCCTCACCAGTCAATTCCTTTAATCTCTCAGATAATTCAGGACTTGTCAATGGACCAGTGGCAATGACCGTGATTCCTTCCGGGATTTCTGTCACTTCTTCATTGAATACAGTGACATTTGGATGATTCCTTACTTTATCTGTAACATGTCCTGCAAATTCATGACGGTCTACTGCTAATGCCCCGCCTGCAGGGACTGCACATGCATCAGCTGATTGGATGATGACGGAATCGAGGTTCCGCATTTCTTCTTTGAGCACGCCTACCGCATTCGTCAATCCGTTTGCCCTTAAAGAATTGGAGCAGACCAACTCTGCAAATTTATCTGTATGGTGAGCAGGGGTCTGCTTTACCGGGCGCATCTCATATAAATTTACTTTTAAGCCTCTTTTGGCAATCTGCCAGGCCGCTTCGCTTCCCGCGAGCCCTGCACCGATTACATTTACTGTTTTAGTCATACTTTGATCCTCCTAATTTATATAAAAATATATCCTTTGATTATGGATTCTGTTAAACAAGAGATTTATTTTCAAAAAACCAATTATAAGAATAGCATAGATTCGCTCATTTACCTATATCGAAGTGAATGGAAATCGAATGGCATCCTCATTTTTTGAAGTAAAAGAGAAAAGGCGAGCCAAAGAATCAGCCCACCTTCTCTCAGTTTTGCGGTTCTTCCTTATAATCACAGGCAGTACATTGGACCTGCACGCCCTTTTTGAGCTTCTTCTCAACCAGCATCTCATCACATTTTGGACAAGTTCTTTCCAGCGGTTTATCCCAGGAAAGGAAATCGCATTCCGGAAATTGATCGCAGCCGTAGAAAATCCTGCGCTTTTTACTTTTTCTTTCTATTATATTACCCTTTTTACATTTCGGACAGCTGACACCGATCTCTTTTACAATCGGCTTAGTATTCCTGCAGTCCGGGAAATTGGAGCAGGCCATGAACTTACCATACCGTCCCATTTTGAAGACCATTGGGTTCCCGCAGAGTTCGCAATCCTCGCCTGCGTATTCAGGCTTGATTTCGACTTCTTCCATTTCCTTTTCAGCCTTTTCAAGATTCTTTTCAAAGCCCATGTAAAATTCATCTATTACTTTTACCCATTTGATTTTGCCTTCTTCAATATCATCAAGGCTTGTTTCCATCTTGGCGGTAAATTCGACATCCAAGATTTCGGGGAAGAATTCCAAAATTAATTGCAGGACGATCTCGCCTAATTCAGTGGGAATGAAGCGTTTATTATCCAATGCAACATAGCCGCGCTTTTGGATGGTATCCAATGTCGGGGCGTAGGTTGAAGGCCGTCCTATACCGAGTTCTTCCAGCGTTTTAACGAGCCTTGCTTCAGTATATCTTGGAGGCGGCTGGGTAAAATGCTGCTTCGGATCGATTAGAGTAGATTTCACCTTATCTCCAATGGAGAGATCAGGAAGGAGATTTTCTTTTTCCTCTAATCCATCATCAGTTCCTTCGATATATACTTTCATAAAGCCGGGGAACTTCACCTTGGAACCGTTGGAGCGAAATACAATGTCACCGTTAGAAACGTCTACACTCATTGTATCCATCACAGCTGATGCCATTTGGCTCGCCACGAAACGCTCCCATATCAGTCTGTAGAGCCTCAATTGATCCCGGCTCAAGAAAGATTTCATGGAGGCAGGATCCCTTAAGGTACTTGTTGGGCGGATCGCTTCATGAGCATCCTGGGATTTTGCCGACTTTTTCTCTGACCTCGGTTCAGTCCTGGCATACTCTTTTCCATACTGGCCTTCGATATATTCAAATGCCTCTTTTTGAGCAACTTCAGAAATTCTAGTCGAATCTGTTCTCATATAGGTAATGAGACCGACTGTTCCTTCCTTGCCAAGTTCAATCCCTTCGTAGAGCTGCTGCGCCAGCATCATTGTCTTTTTAGCTCTGAAATTCAGCTTCCTTGCAGCTTCCTGTTGCAAGGATGATGTTGTAAATGGAGGTGCTGGGTTTCGCTTTCTTTCCTTTTTCGTCACATTTGTGATTTCAAAGTTTTTACCCTTTATGGCATCCAATACCTTCTTGACTTCTTCCTCAGATTTCAGTTCCATTTTCTTGCCATTGATGCCGAAGAAATGTCCGCCGAATTCATCTTTTCCTTTTTCAAAAAGGGCTTCAACGCTCCAATATTCTTCCGGAATGAAATCTTTGATTTCTTTTTCACGATCAATGATCAGTCTTACTGCAACAGACTGGACCCTGCCGGCACTTAGACCCTTTTTCACCTTTTTCCAGAGGAGGGGAGAAATATTGTACCCTACAAGTCTATCTAACACCCTTCTCGCTTGCTGTGCATCGACAAGATCCATATTGATCGGTCTTGGGTATTTAAACGACTCTTTTATGGCATCTTTGGTAATCTCGTTAAATACCACCCTGCAGTCGGAATGGACATCAATATCCAAGCTATGCGCCAAATGCCAGGCGATCGCTTCCCCTTCTCTGTCGGGGTCGGCTGCGAGGAAAATTTTCTTTGCTTTTTTCGCTGCTGTCTTTAATTCTTTAAGGACAGGGCCTTTTCCCCTGATGGTTATATATTTTGGTTCGAAATTATTTTCAGAACTGACACCCATCTGACTTTTCGGCAAATCCCTTACATGTCCCATGGATGCTTTCACTTTATATTTTTTTCCTAGATACCGCTCGATTGTTTTCGCTTTGGCAGGCGATTCAACAATCACCAAAAACTCTGACATTCAAAATCCTCCTTAGAGGTAATTAGTAAAGTATTAGAAACATCTAACCTATTTCTTCTATTCATTAGTCTGCAGAAATCTTAAATTTTATACTTCCCGAAACCGTTTACAGGTATATGCATCTAAAAAAAACGCAAGATATTGTTCAATCAAGCAGTAAACGGCAATAAATTTTGGTTCTGTTGAAATGTATAACATATTTAAAGGAAATGCAACTATTTTGAGATAAATTACTTAAGATGGACAAAATACTACGAATAAAAATTAGTCAATTCTTCTGTTATATCGTTCCCATTCATAACGAGCTTCGCCCCCTGCTGGATCAGGAGATGGACACCTTCATATTCTGGCAGATGCATAGTTCCAGGCACCGCAAAAACTTCTCTTCCCTCCTGCAGGGCAAATTCAGCTGTAATGAGTGAACCACTTTTTTTCGCAGCCTGAACGACTAAAGTCCCGCAGGACATGCCGGAAATGATCCGATTCCTCATTGGAAAATGCCAAGGATTGGGTTTTTGATATGGAGGGTATTCTGACAGTAATAAATGGTTTAGTTTCATATTCTCTGCAAGGTTGCGATTTTCCTGCGGATATATATGAAAAAAACCGCTCCCTAAAACTCCAATTGTCCTTCCTCCTTGATTAATCGTCATTTTGTGGGCTGCTGTATCCACTCCTTTTGCCAGACCGCTTGTGATTACAAATCCGTTTGCCACCAGATGCGGAAGCAATTTGGACAAAGCATAGATAGATTCATCAAGCACTTTTCTTGAACCGACAACAGCCAATTGACGCTCGTTTAAAAGCGGTAGATTTCCAATCGCATATAATAGCCATGGCGGGTCATAAATGTTTTTTAGCAGCTTAGGATATTGAGGGTCTTGAAAATGGATCATATGAATTTGATTCTGTTGATAGGATTGGAATAGTTTTTCAAAAGGTAGTGTATGGAGTTTACGATGAAGTTCTGCGGCTTTCGTTGAGGAGATTTGTAGTTTAGATTGAAAGTAGGAAACGCTTGTTGATTCCAAGCATCGAAGGCCTGGGTCATCGTTGAGAAGCCTTTTCACCTGTTTAAAGGAAAGAGCGGCACAGTGGTTGAGCATAGTTAATTTTTTTAATAAGGGATCCATTACTTCCTCCTTCATGATAAAATACAGCCCCTCGCTTTGAGGGACTGTATTTAAAAATTAATGAGTTTTGCAGTTTTCGTAAAGGCCTTTTTCTTTAAGGACTTTAATCAAAGTTTCACCCATAACGGAAGGAGTATCTGCTACTTCAATTCCGCAAGCATTCATTACTTTGATTTTTTCATCTGCAGTTCCTTTTCCTCCTGAGATGATCGCACCAGCGTGGCCCATGCGTTTTCCTGGAGGTGCCGTTCTTCCGCCGATGAATCCGACAACCGGCTTAGTCATGTTGGCTTTTACCCACTCAGCAGCTTCTTCTTCTGCAGTACCGCCGATTTCCCCGATCATGATGACAGCATAAGTATCAGGATCTTCGTTGAAAGCTTTCAATACATCGATGAAGTTTGTACCGTTCACTGGGTCTCCACCGATACCAACAGCTGTTGATTGTCCGATTCCAGCTTCAGATAATTGATGTACAGCTTCATATGTCAATGTACCGGAGCGGGAAACAACGCCTACATGGCCTTTTGTATGGATATAGCCAGGCATGATGCCGATTTTGCATTCTTCAGGCGTGATGACGCCAGGGCAGTTCGGTCCTACCAAGCGAGTTTTTTTGCCTTCCATATAGCGTTTCACTTTTACCATATCCAAAACCGGGATATGTTCAGTGATACAGATTGCCATGTCCAATTCTGCATCTACAGCTTCCATGATTGCATCAGCAGCAAATGGAGCAGGAACATAGATGACAGATACGTTGGCTCCAGTTTCTTTTACAGCATCAGAAACTGTATTGAAGACAGGTACGCCTTCCACTTCAGTACCGCCTTTTCCAGGTGAAGTACCGCCGACAATCTTTGTTCCATATTCGATCATTTGCTTTGTATGGAAAAGAGCCGTTTTCCCTGTAATACCTTGCACGATTACTTTAGTATCTTTATTAATGAATACACTCATTACGTCTCCCTGCCTTTCTTATCCTACTTGGTTAACGATTTTTTGCGCGCCGTCAGCCATTGATTCTGCAGCGATGATGTTCAATCCTGATTCGCTTAGGATTTTCTTTCCTAAATCTACGTTCGTACCTTCAAGGCGAACGACAAGAGGAACAGACAATCCAATTTGCTTAGCTGCCTCAACAACACCAGAAGCAATGATATCGCACTTCATGATTCCACCGAAAATGTTGACGAAAATCCCTTTGACATTTTCATCGGAAAGGATGATTTTGAATGCTTCTGTTACTTTTTCAGCTGTCGCGCCGCCCCCAACATCAAGGAAGTTAGCAGGGTCTCCGCCGTAGTGCTTGATGATATCCATTGTTGCCATAGCAAGTCCTGCGCCGTTTACCATACACCCGATGTTTCCATCAAGGGAAATATAGCTGAGGTCATATTTAGATGCTTCGATTTCTTTTGCATCTTCTTCTTCTAAATCGCGGTATTCAAGAATATCTTTTTGGCGGAATAATGCATTTGAATCAAAATTCAATTTTGCATCAAGTGCCATGACGTTCCCATCGCCAGTTACAACAAGAGGGTTGATTTCAGCGATTGAGCAGTCCTTCTCAACAAACGCCGTATAAAGGCCCATCATGAATTTAACTGCTTTGTTTACCAATTCTTTAGGGATGTTGATATTGAAAGCGATTCGGCGTGCCTGGAAGCCTGTAAGGCCGACAACAGGATCGATTTCTTCTTTGAAGATTTTTTCTGGTGTTTTTTCTGCTACTTCCTCAATCTCTGTACCGCCTTCTTCAGATGCCATTAAGACAACTCTGGAAGTCGCACGGTCCATTACAAGGCCGACATAATATTCTTTCTTGATGTCGCAGCCTTCTTCGATAAGTAAGCGCTTTACTTCTTTTCCTTCTGGTCCTGTTTGGTGAGTGACCAATGTTTTTCCTAAGATCTCTTGTGCATATGTACGAACCTCGTCTAAATTCTTTGCAACTTTGACGCCGCCCGCTTTTCCACGGCCGCCGGCATGAATCTGTGCCTTAACGACAGTGACGCTTGTACCTAATTCTTTTGCAGCTTCAACAGCTTCTTCAACAGTGAAGGCAACTTTCCCGTTTGGCACTGCAACCCCGTATTTTCTGAGGATTTCTTTACCTTGGTACTCATGTATATTCATATTCCATCCTCCTATCAAACTCTTCAAAAAATAGACTGCGCTTTCATTGTATATAATCAGTGAATATCTGTCTACCATTTCGACTTAAATATTATATTAATTTAAAATTTCAGAACATTTTAGCGCTTATTTCACACAAAAACACTAGCTTTCCCTACTAAAATATTGTGGATTAATGCACAAAATACTTTTCCAATAAAACTTTTTCATGGGATTTTATCCCAACAAACCCTTTTAAATCAAAAAAAATAACGGGGAAAGTCCCCGTTACGTTCTATCCAGCTCATTCTTATCCAGGCGATATATATAAGCGAACACTTCCGCCACAGCCTGGTATAATTCTTCCGGAATGGACTGATTGATATCCAGCTGTCCTAAGAGTCCTACTAAACTTGGGTCTTCCTGTATGGGCACTCCTGCTTCTTTGGCTTTTTCTACTATATTTTCTGCAGTGATCCCTTTTCCTTTGGCAATGACTGCAGGGGCATCCTGCATATCCGAACGATAGCTGAGGGCGACAGCTTCTTTCCGCTTTTGACTGGTTGATTGATTTTTCATATTTTGATATCCACCCCTGTATAGGCAGCCTTCTGTTTTACGGATATGTTCATCAATGGAATTTCTTTTGCCTCCCATTCTTTAATTTGTATGGAGGACAGATGATAGCCCATCGATTCAAGCCCTTCCCGTAGAGGAGCTGACAGACTTTCTGCAGACTGCTTCAAGTCCAGATGATTATATATCGTCAATGACACAATACGATTTTGAACATTCATATCGACCATCGTTTCCTTTATTCCCTTCAATTCCAAATAGAACAATATTCTGCAGTGTGAAGAATCTATTTCGCCTTTTTCATTTTTCCTGCCAGTCCATTGCAATGTCAAATCCGTCTGCTGACTCATAAAGGAAAGTGGAATTTGCATAATGATTGATTGAATTGGCCCCGAATCACCGCTCGCGACTGTCTGGCCATTTAAATGGTGCAACAAATTCTGGGCCATTTCCTTGCTCGGTGTCGAGTGGTTTTCCGACAGAAATTGAACCAGCATAGGCTTTAACTGATCTTTTCCGGGAATTTCCCCTTTGCCGAGGGCAGCTTCATAATTGATTCCAAGCTTGTCCAATACACTTTTGAAAAGGTAGAGGGCATCTCCCTTATTCATCGTTTGAAGAAGTTCATTTCTCACTTCTGTAAAGACGCCCTGGAGATACTTATTATCCTTTTGAAGCATATCACCTTTAAAACCGGCAAAGTCCTCCATTTGAGCTACTGCTTTTTTCATTTGTTCAGATGTATTCCCATTCAATAAAGACCACGTCTTCCCGTTCTCCCCTAATAATCCATCACCATCCGTCAGCAGTTTAGAATAACCTTCAAATAGAATGCGGAATATTTCCTGAGGTTTTACAGGCTGCTGGGTGCTCAGGGCATTTTTTGCAGATTGGAAGGGCTGTTGATTATCCATTCCAACAAATCTTGCTTTATCTGCCAATCCTTCTAAAAGAACCTTTGCTTGTTTAATATCCAGTTCCGCATTATTTTTAAGAGAGTCCTGCAACGCAAGCCATTCATTCTTCTTCAAATATCCCGAGTCATCGCCTGAGAACCTATTCATAGCAGCCAGAATGGATCCCTCTTTTGTTCCTTCACTCAAAAGCCCCGTCTTTTGTAAAATAGACAATGCTTCTTCAGAATGAGGATCCCCTTGAGAAAATGCAGAGTGAATAAGCCTCTGGAGCGCCTTTGCAGCAGTCATTCCTTCCTGTGAAGATTTAAGAGATTCAATCATCTTGACAAGAGATTCAACCGTCCTGTCTTGCGGCTCCTGTTTGAGCACGTCAATAAATTCCGCAAGAATTTTGCTGGTCGAATTGCCCTGGTCAATGGAAAGCAGCGATTGGAAAACTGGTTTTGTCTGGGGAAGATTCCCTAATAGAATGGCCTTGAAGGTCTGAAAGCCTTTCTCAATAGGACTCATATCCTTCAACAGGTTCATGGCATTTGAAATGGTTTCCTTTGTTATAGGGAGTCCTTCCTTTTGTAAAAAACCTAGGATGGATGAGGCGGATTGACTTTGTGGCACGTTCAGATTCTTCAATACAAGTGCTGCATCCGATTTAACATAATCCTGCCCCTGTGGAGTAAAATTCCTCAGGTGTATCTCGCCGTCCTGTGCAGCCACTTTAAGCCAATTGCCTCCAAATTTAATATCTCCATCCAGTCTCGCCAGCAGTTTTTGATTTCCAATTTGAATTTCTGCCGTTCCATTGGAAAAAGTTTTTTTTACTGTGCCATATATAATATCTCCATGCTTAAGACTGCGGATTTTTTCTGCTTTTAGATTGGCATCAGCCGCCTCTGCGCCTCTACTCTGTAAAATCATCAATCCCGACTCTCCTTTTCAGGATGGTTTGAACCTGCCCAGCTTTAAAGCCTTAAATCATGTCTTTTATTGGTGCAAAAGATTTTCTATGGATCGGTGACGGCCCGTATTTTTGAAGACCATCCAGATGTTCTTTTGTGCCGTATCCCATATTCTTAGAAAACCCATATCCAGGATATTGAGCATCGTAATCTATCATCATCCTATCTCTAGTCACCTTCGCAATGATTGATGCCGCCGCGATGGAAGCACTCTTTGCGTCCCCTTTAATGATGGATTCCTGCGGAACAGGAACATCTAGCTCCATGGCGTCAATAAGCAGATAGTCAGGGAACTTATTTAAGTTATGTATAGCATCAAGCATTGCTTTCTTAGTTGCCTGATAGATATTGACTTTATCTATTTCATCAGGGTGTATGATGCCGATTCCTATTGCAATGGCCTGCCCGCTGATTGCATCAAATAATTCCTGCCTTTTGGCTTCACTGAGTTTTTTTGAGTCGTTGATTCCGAATAGCGTACAGTCTTTTGGAAGAATCACTGCTGCAGCTACCACCGGACCTGCTAACGGGCCCCTGCCCACTTCATCCACTCCCGCAGCGGCTTCAAACCCTTGCGTGTAAATATTCCTTTCGTATGAAAACATACTGTGAAAATGATCCAATTCGTCCTTTTTTTTCTTTAAGGAACGGTTTATGCGCTGAACGATTTGCTGGACCCCTTTTCTGGGATCTTCTGCACACTGCATGAAAAAAGGGTCTTTTGGATCTTCAATCGTTTCAAGTGCTTTTTGAATTTCCTTGATGGATAAGTGCTCCATGATTTCACCAACTTATTCTTAATATCGTCCTTATTAGAAAATAATAAAGGGCCGGCTCCTGAAAAGCCCACCCTAAATATTATTTTTCGGTTTCATCGTTGATATTGATTTGTTCGGGGAGGTCAAAAGTCAACGGTCCAATTTTTTCTGATCGAATATCTCGTATGATCAGTTCAGCCGTTTTATCGTAATCCACCTCACCGCCTCCACGGAGACAGCCCCTCAGTTTTCCGATCGTATCAAATACATCGAGAATCTCCATGTCAGGTACAATCCCGAAGCGGTCATTAAGCCTCTCAGGGTAGTTTTTTTCAATAAATCGAATGCCAAATACCGCAATATCCTGCAAGTTCAAGATTGTATCTTTAATGGCACCTGTCAAAGCCAATTTATACCCTACCTCCTGGTCCTCAAATTTCGGCCAAAGGATGCCGGGAGTGTCCAAAAGTTCGAGTTCTTTGCCGACTTTTATCCATTGCTGCGATTTGGTGACCCCGGGAGTATTGCCTGTCCTTGCGATATTCTTCTTAGCCAGCTTATTGATTAGAGTGGATTTCCCAACATTCGGGATCCCCACAATCATGGCACGGATCGCACGGGGCTTTTTGAGGCCGCGGGCTTTCATTCGTTCAAACTTTTCTTTAAGAATATCATTGGATGTTTTCACGATCTCATGAAGGCCAGTACCTGCCTGAGAATTGATTGCGATGGCCTTGAGCCCTTTATCTTCAAAATACCTTATCCATTGATTGGTCAATTCTTTATCAGCCATATCTGACTTGGTTAATAATACAATTCTCTGCTTTTCTCCAATAATTTCATCAATCATTGGATTCCTTGAGGAAAAAGGGATTCTTGCATCAACCAGTTCATACATAATATCAACTAGCTTTAACTTTTCTGTAACTTCTCTTCTAGCCTTGGCCATGTGGCCTGGAAACCATTGTATTGTCAAGGCGAATCGCCTCCATCTGCCTATTTGAAAATTTTCATATCCTTCATCGGCCAATAAATAATGTGTGCATCCCCGACGATTTTGGACATGGGTATCGTCCCGATATGCCGGCTGTCTTTAGAGCCTCTGCGGTTGTCTCCCATCACAAAGACCTCCCCTTCAGGTACACGGTCTTTGCCTGTATAATCCTTCAGGGTGAAATCCTCAGTCAAAGGACCATCGCCCACATTTTTCTTATATTGATCCAAATAAGGCTCTTTATATGCTTTTCCATTTATATATAAAATATCATTTTTATATTGAATTTTATCCCCCGGAAGACCAATGACCCGTTTAATATAATCTTTCTGCTCAGGAGCATGAAATACTACAATATCAAATCGGTCGGGTTTCCCGAATTTATTTACGATCATACGGTCGCCGTTATGTAGAGTAGGCATCATTGATAAGCCATCTACAACAATAGGTGCAAATAAGAAATAACGGATTACGATTGCAAGACCTACTGCAATGACAAGCGCCTTAAGCCATTCCCGGATTTCACTTTTTTCTCCAGCCAAAAATCTTCACCACCATCTTACGAAAAATACAGGCATCAGATAGAATTTGCATTATAGTAAAAATCTCTATCTTTCATCATACTCTATTATAACGGTGTTTAGTCGTAATGATGAAGATTCCCAAAATTAAAGATGAAAAAGGGGCTTGTTTCCAAGCCCCTTTGTCTCTTGATTATCGAATTTCTTTAATACGAGCGGCTTTACCACGTAGGTTACGTAGGTAGTAAAGTTTCGCACGGCGAACTTTACCGCGACGCACTACTTCTAGATTCGCAATTTTTGGAGTGTGAAGAGGGAATGTACGCTCTACACCTACACCATAAGATATTTTACGGACAGTGAAAGTTTCACTGATTCCGCCGCCACGGCGTTTAATAACAACACCTTCAAATAACTGAATACGTTCGCGAGTACCCTCGACAACTTTTACGTGTACACGTACAGTGTCACCAGGACGGAACGCTGGCATATCGCTGCGAAGCTGTTCTTTTGTGATTTCATCAATCAATTTGTGCATCGATTTCAACTCCTTCCAACAGATGCTCTTACAAACAGAAAATCATTGTAGCGGAACATCGTTTTCGACGGGCAAGTCCAGAAAAAATTCTGCCCAAGCCACAAAAAATATCATATCATATCCAACCATAGGTTGCAATACAGTCAACGAGGATTTTTCCATTCCTGTATCCACTTTTTTTGTTTATCAGAAAGGGGGTACTTTTTAAGAAGGTCCGGCCGCCTGTTAAGCGTCCTTTTCAGTGATTCTCTCTCTCTCCATTCATCAATTAGGCGGTGATTGCCGGACATAAGAGTATCCGGCACCTTCCATCCTTTATAGTCGGCAGGCCTTGTATATTGCGGGTGCTCCAGCAGCCCTGAAGAAAAAGAATCTTTAACCGGAGAGTCTTCATTCCCTAATACACCTGGAAGAAGTCTTACGACGCTGTCAACCACTACCATTGCCCCAAGTTCACCGCCCGTCAGTACATAATCCCCGATAGAGATTTCATCCGTCACAAGGTGCTCTCTGATCCTCTCATCATATCCCTCATAATGGCCGCAGATAAAAATCAAATGATCCTCGTTTGCCAACTCCTCAGCCTTTTTCTGAGAATACCTTTCTCCCTGGGGACACATTAAAATGACCCTTGGCTTTGAATCCTGATCCTTCGAAAGTTTTTCAACGGCATTGAATATCGGTTCAGGCTTCAAAACCATTCCAGCACCACCGCCGTATGGATAATCATCAACCTGACTGTGCTTATTTTCAGAGAATTCCCGGAAATTGGTCACATGATATTCAACAGCATTTTTTTCAGCCGCCTTTTTTAAGATGGACTCGCCAAAAACCCCTCTGAACATTTCAGGAAATAGGGAAAGGATGTCAATTCTCATGATAACAGCCCTTCCATTGGATCAATGATGATTTCCTTATTTTCAACATCTACCTTTATTACTACATCTTTTATGTATGGTATAAGGTGTTCCTTTCGATCGCTGCCCTGTACTACCCATACATCGTTGGCACCTGGCGTAAGGATTTCCTTGACTTCCCCAATTACTTCACCGTCGCGCGTCGCAACGGAGCAGCCGATAATTTCATGAAAATAAAATTCGTCTTCTTCCAGTGGAGCAAGCTGGTCTTCACTGACTTTCAGGATTCCGTTTTTAAAAACTTCCACGTCATTCACATTTTCATATCCTTCAAATGTAAGCAGATCAAAATTTTTATGGGTCCTGTGTGTTTTCACAATCAATTCCTTTGGGGCATCTGTATCATTCATGAATAAAAACAGCGCATTTCCAGGTCTATATCTTTCATCAGCAAAGTCTGTCCTTGAGATGACCCTGACTTCGCCTTTTATTCCGTGAGTATTGACGATTTTCCCTACATTGAACCAATTTGTCATTCCGTTTCACCTCTAGCGTATGTCTTTAATGATGCCATCCTCTATTAAAATGGTCTTTTCTCTGGAGACTTGTTCCCAATTGTCCCCGGCACTAATATCAATGACACTTTGTATTTCCTTCTCTATCAATTCACTCCCCAGAGGAAGAAGCCCTAATTGATCCAGTTGGAACTCTACTACTTTTATTTTATCTGCCCTTGATTGTATTTCCTTCTCAAAGCGTTCTTTAAGGGCTGCAGCTGAATACTTTTTAGTTTTCTCCAGTTTTTTTAATTCAAATCTCAGTTGTTCGCATTCTTTTTCAAGTTGGAGTTTTTTTTCTGTATATTGGCTCTCAAGAAGCAGCTTGCTCTTTTCCGTCAATACCTGCTTTACTAGAGCCGTTTGAATGATTTTCATCTGATTTGATCCTCCCCTGAATGAACTGCGCTATTGTTAATGCAAATGCTGTGTTCTCTTTTCTTAACCGGGAGGTATTCACATGGTGTTTAAGAGAAGATTTTAATATATAGAAAAAAGGGAGGTATAGAACCCTCCCTCTGACTGCCTGACTTAAAGAAATCCTATGATGATGCGGTAAAAGGAGGTTGCCCCCCTTTATCGATCAGTCGATAATTTCTAAAAAGACTTTCTTTTGTTGTGTAGATCCTGCTGCAGCGTATACCACAGTGCGAATCGATTTAGCAACACGCCCCTGTTTGCCAATCACTTTTCCCATGTCTTCTTTATGAACTGACAATTTATAAGTGATGCGGCTTTCATCTTCGTTGACGAGGATTTTCACGTCCTCAGGATGATCTACAAGAGGCTTCACGATCGTCAGGATTAGTTCTTCCATATGATATCGTGATTACTTGCTGTTTTTTGCGTTATGGAATTTTTCCATAATGCCTTCTTTAGAGAAAAGGTTGCGCACTGTGTCAGATGGCTTCGCACCATTGGACAACCATTTAAGAGCCAATTCTTCATTGATCTTTACTTCAGCTGGTTTTGCAACTGGGTTGTAAGTTCCAACTGTTTCGATTTGGCGTCCATCACGTGGTGAACGAGAATCTGCAACTACGATACGATAGAAAGGAGATTTTTTTGCTCCCATACGTTTTAAGCGAATTTTTACTGCCATTTTAAAAGCACCTCCGAATAGTTTCACACAAGATAGTATAATAACAAATGTGTATTTTGTTTGTAAAGTGTTTTTTCTTAACACTTTCATTTTACCTTACATAAAAGGAAATTTGAACCCTTTTTTCTTGCCTTTTTGCCCCATATTGGACATTTGTTTCATCATTTTTTTCATATCTTCGAATTGCTTAAGGAGCCTGTTGACCTCAGGTACGGTTGTACCACTTCCCTTGGCGATCCTTTTTCTGCGACTCGCATTGATCGTTTCCGGATGGGATTTTTCATGTTTGGTCATCGATTTAATGATGGCTTCCACATGGCTAATCTGCTTTTCATCCACTTTCAAATTGTTGAGTCCCTTCATTTTGTTCGCCCCGGGGAGCATTTTGATGATGTCATCAAGTGGACCCATGGAACGGACCTGTCCAAGCTGTTCAAGAAAATCATCGAATGTGAACGACATGGTGCGCATTTTCTGCTCTAGTTCCTTGGCTTTTTCTTCATCCACGTTCGCTTGGGCTTTTTCAATAAGAGTCAATACGTCTCCCATGCCCAAAATTCGGGAAGCCATCCGCTCGGGATGAAACGGCTCAAGTGCATCCATTTTTTCACCAAGACCGACAAACTTGATAGGTTTTTCTGTTACAGCACGAATGGAAAGAGCAGCACCGCCTCGAGTATCTCCATCAAGCTTCGTGAGGACAACACCCGAAATTTCCAGCTGTTCATTGAAGCTTTGGGCAACATTCACTGCATCCTGCCCTGTCATGGCATCCACCACAAGGAAGATTTCATCAGGCTTGGAAAGTTCTTTGATTTGCTTCAATTCATCCATAAGTGCTTCATCCACGTGAAGTCGGCCGGCTGTATCAATGAGAACATAATCAAGATGGTCTTCCTTCGCCTTTTCAATGGCTTGTCTTGCTATTTCAACCGGGCTGACTTGATCACCAAGAGAGAATACCGGCATATCAAGCTGTTTCCCAAGGGTTTCAAGCTGTTTGATTGCAGCAGGGCGATATATATCCGCTGCCACCAAAAGAGGCTTGCGGTTATACTTCTTCCGCAGAACATTTGCCAGTTTACCCGTTGTTGTCGTCTTCCCTGCACCTTGCAGACCAACCATCATAATGACAGTTGGAGGACGTTTAGACGCAGCTATTTGGCTCTGTTCCCCGCCCATCAGAAGCGTTAATTCCTCTTGTACGACCTTGACAACCTGCTGTCCCGGCGTCAAGCTTTTCATCACTTCTTGGCCAACTGCACGTTCGCCTACTTTTTTCACAAAATCCTTGACGACTTTGAAGTTTACGTCAGCTTCAAGCAATGCTAATCGTACTTCGCGCATCATCTCTTTTACATCCGCTTCATTTACTTTCCCTTTTCCACGGATTTTTTGTATCGTATTCTGCAGTCGGTCGGCCAATCCTTCAAATGCCATATATGCCGCCTCCTAATCTAATTTCTCAAGCATCTCTATCATTGAAAGCAATTCATCTTTAGAATTCGCTTCTTGCTGAAGAATTTCCTTCATCTGCTCATAAATGTTCAATCGCTCCTGAAACTTTTGAAAAAGCTCCAGTTTTGCTTCGTACTCTTCCAGCATAATCTCCGTCCTCTTAATATTATCATAGACGGCCTGTCTGCTGATCTCATACTCTTCAGCAATTTCCCCAAGCGAAAAATCATTGAGATAGTAGAGGGACATATAGCTGCTTTGCTTTGGAGTTAACAAGGTTTGATAAAAATCATACAGATAATTCATTCTTGTCGTTTTCTCAAGCATGGCTATCCCCCCTTGTTAAGTGAAAAACCTTTACATATGAAGAATACACAGATTTTCTTTGAATGTCAAGGAACTAAAAGGTTTTCATTGATTATAAAAGAAGCCTGATGCATCCATTTTGCATCAGGCTTCTTTCTCTTAAATCATTATTCTTCAGGTGCTTCTTGGTCAATGAGATCTGAAAATAGTCCATATACATATTTTTCAGCATCGAATTGCTGAAGATCATCCATTTTCTCTCCTAGCCCCACGTATTTTACAGGAATGTGAAGTTCATTACGGATAGCAAGCACAATACCGCCTTTAGCTGTCCCGTCAAGTTTTGTCAGGACGATGCCTGATACATTTGTAGCTTCTTTGAATGTTTTTGCTTGGATCATTGCATTTTGGCCAGTGGTTGCATCAAGTACGAGCAGGACTTCATGAGGTGCACCCGGCACTTCCCGTTCAATGACGCGTTTCACTTTTTCTAATTCATTCATAAGATTGACTTTGTTCTGCAATCTTCCAGCAGTATCGCATAACAGGATATCCGCATTTTTAGCTTTGGCCGATTGGATGGCATCATACATGACCGCTGCCGGGTCGGAGCCTGCCGCCTGTTTGATCACATCGACGCCAGCCCTTTCTCCCCAAACCTCGAGCTGTTCGATGGCACCAGCACGGAATGTATCTCCTGCAGCAAGAAGGACTTTTTTCCCTTCTGATTTGAATTGGTGTGCCAACTTCCCTATAGTTGTCGTTTTTCCGACGCCATTTACGCCGACAAACAGGATTACGGTCAAACCTTCCGGCTGGATGTTTAATTCACTGGTTGCTGAATCTTCTCCGCGATAAATCTCTACTAATTTTTCAGAAATGACTCCCTGAACTTCTTCGGGGTTCTGCATATTTTTTCTTTTCACTTCGAACTTCAACTGTTCGACAAGCTCCATCACTGTTTCAAAGCCTACATCGGCTTGAATCAGGATTTCTTCTAATTCTTCAAAAAAATCTTCATCGATCTTTCGATATCTCGCTACAAGATCATTTACCCTGTTAGAGAAATTGGTTCTTGTTTTCAATAAACCGTCTTTGAATTTTTCTGTTACGTTATCTGAAGATGTTGTAAATTTCTCTTTCAATTTCTTAAAAAAACTCATATTATTCACTTCCTCATCATGCTTTCACTAATTCTTTTGTTTCTTCGAGTCTTACGGATACTACTTTGGAAACTCCTGATTCCTGCATGGTGATCCCATATAGTACGTCCGCTTCTTCCATTGTCCCTTTTCTGTGTGTAATGACGATAAATTGAGTTTCGTGGCTGAATTTCTTTAGGTATTGGGCAAACCTGAATACATTTGCTTCATCGAGCGCTGCCTCTACTTCGTCAAGGATACAGAAAGGAACAGGTCTTACCTTCAGGATGGAGAAGAGCAGCGCGATGGCCGTCAATGCCCGTTCCCCGCCCGAAAGAAGGCCAAGGTTCTGAAGCTTTTTACCAGGCGGCTGTGCGATGATATCGACTCCCGTATTCAGCAGATCTTTTGGATCAGTGAGCTTCAATTCAGCCCTTCCTCCTCCGAATAATGCTTTGAAGACATGTTCGAAGTGGCTGCTGATGGCATCAAAAGTTTCAGAGAAGCGTTTAATCATCTCTTCATCCATTTCATCCATTACTTTATAAAGGGTATCCTTCGCTTCCTGAAGGTCGGCTTGCTGGAGTTTCAGGAACTCGTAGCGTTCAGACACTCTTTCGTATTCATCGATTGCACCGATGTTGACTGTACCAAGCTCAGCAATGGCCATCTTGATCAACTTTACTTTCTTCCTTGCTTCTTCGATTGGAAGGTCCAGCGTGTGATTCTCTCGAGCTGCTTCAAAAGAAAGCATATATTCCTCACTGAGATGAGCCAAGCGGTTTTCCAATTCGACATCAAGACGGTTGATTTTGACTTCCTCATCCTTCAAAGCACTTTGGAGACCCTTCAGCTGGCGTTTAATTTCTTTCAGATCCAGCTCTTTGTCTTCAAGTTCCAAATGAAGCTTCATACGATCCTCGCGCCTTGATGCTATCAGGCTTGCTGCTTCCTGTTTATCTTTCCGTTTAAGGTCGGCAGCCTCAACAAGTTCTTCTTCCCCTGTGTCCGTTCCATTCATTTCATTGCTTAGCCAATTCAGGTTCTCTTCATATGCTGCCTTCTTCTTGTTAAGTTCATCATATTCCTTTTGGATCCTATCCAATTGGCTGCGAGTAGCGACTAGCTGTTCATTTTTAACGGCAAGATTGGCTTTAATATCGCTTATTTCATCAACCAAAGAGTCCTTGGACGTTCGCTGAAGTTCTTTCTGTTCAGTCAATCGGCTGATTTCTTCATCAAGGTCAGCTAATTCTTTTTTACCTTTTTCCAGAGATTCTTCAAGTTCCTGTCTTCTGGAGACAATCTGATCCTTTTCTGCAATGGAACTTTCTTTTTCCATATCATAAAGGGTCAATCTTTCATTGACATTTGTCTCAGAAGCTTCCGTCTGTCTTAATTCAGCCTTTGCCTTTTCTTCGGCAATACGGAGCTCTTCACCAGAGCGCCTCATTTCATCAAGGTTTTTTTCTTGTTCAGCAACATCATCTTTAAGCGATTTTACATGCTGTTCAAGCTGGAGGGTCTTCTCTTCCATGGATTGGAGCTTTTCTTTGAGATCCTCCAATTCACCTTTCCGGCTCAATAAAGAGTTATTCTTTTGCTTTACATTTCCTCCAGTCATTGACCCGCCCGGATTCACCACATCTCCTTCTAGGGTGACAAGACGATACCGATACTGGAGGATTTTTGCAAGTTCGTTTGCACCTCTCAAGCTTTTCGTGATGACTACATTCCCTAAAAGATTCTCTACGATATTTCGATACTTTTCCTCATAATGGACAAGTTCTTCTCCTATCCCGACAAACTCAGGATATCCCTTAAGCATTTGAATCTGGGAAGTGTGCATTTTTTTGCTTTTCATCACTTGCATTGGAAGAAATGTAGCTCGTCCGTATTGGTGCTTTTTCAAGTATTGGATGGCTTGCCGTCCATTTTCCTCGGTTTGGACCACTACATGCTGCATTGCTCCGCCTAAAGCTGTCTCAATGGCTGTTTCATATTCCTTTGGTACACGCACAAGCTCTGCGACTGCCCCTTCAACACCTTGAAGCTTGTCATCCCTTGCCTTTAATACTTCACGGACCCCCTGGAAGAAACCAGTATAATCTTCTTCCATTTCCTCAAGCATTTCTTTTCGGGATTTTGCTTTCTGAACATACTGATATGCTTGATACAGTGTTGTCTCCTGCTTTTGATACTGATTCTTCAGAACTTCAAGCTGCCTCTGTGCCTCACGAAAAGTATGGACCTGATTTTCAAGGGCGCTTTGAATAGAATTTAGTTCTTCCTGCTTTTTTTGCTTTTCTTCAAAGATAGCTCTACGCTGTTCCAGATATTTTTCATTATCCTCATCAAGCCTTTGATTCCTGGAGAGGCGCTGCTGCCATTGCTGCTCCAAATACTGGAGTTCATTCTTAGCCGAAGCCTGCTGATTCAACAATTCAATATAATCGCTTTTAATGGATTCGATTTTCTCTTCAATATTCCCGTCGAACTGGGCGATCAATTTATTTTTTTCCTGCAGTTGAGCTTTTAAAGAGTCTGCAGCATCCTGCAAGAGACGGAAATCTTTTTCATATTCTTCTTTTTGTTTCAACAACTCATCAAGTTTGGATGATGCCTCATTTACATTAATCATCAGCTGCTCTTTATTTTGAGTTGCATTCTTTTTTCTCTCTTTTAATACTTCTTTTCGTCCTTCAAGTTTCTCCAAATCTTCACTGGCGATCAGCAAAGTTTGCTGCAGCTCTGCTATCGATTCATCCAGCGCACTCATATGATCACGCATTTCTTCCAGTTTAGCTTCACCTTTTTGAACTGCAGCAGATACTCCAATTTCCTGCTTTTTATGTTCTTCCATTTCTACATTTAGCTTTTCCCAGCGGGTATGCAGTTCTTCAATCTCAGCTACTGTCAAAGCTACTTCAAACGCTTTCAGCTCTTCCTTCTTTTCCAAGTAATCCTTGGCAATTGAAGCCTGGATCTTCAAGGGTTCAACCTGTCCTTCCAGTTCAAAGAGAATGTCATTGACACGTGTAAGGTTTTCCTGGGTTTCAGAAAGACGGGCTTCGGCTTTCTTTTTCCTGGTCTTATATTTTAAGACGCCTGCTGCCTCTTCAAATATACTTCTTCTACTTTCCGGCTTGCTATTGAGGATTTCCTCCACTTTTCCTTGGCTGATGATGGAGAACGCTTCACGGCCAAGTCCGGAATCCATAAATAAATCGATGATATCTTTGAGTCTGCATTGCTGTTTATTAATTAAAAATTCACTTTCACCCGACCTGTATACACGACGGGTTACACAAACCTCATGATAATCGATCGGCAGAGCATGATCTTCATTATCCAGTGTCAAAGAAACTTCAGCAAAATTCAGACCTTTCCTTGAGTCGCTCCCGGCAAAAATGATATCTTCCATCTTCGCACCGCGCAAAGACTTAGCTGATTGTTCTCCCAGCACCCATCGGATACTGTCTGTAATATTACTTTTGCCGCTCCCATTTGGACCTACCACAGCTGTAACACCCTGGACAAAGTCAATGGCAATCCTTTCGGCAAAGGATTTGAACCCTACAACGTCTAAACGTTTGAGGAACATAATTCTTCCCCACTTTCATCTTTTCTGTTTTTTCTAAAAAAAGAAGCGGATTAAGCTACCCGCTTCTTATTCGTTTTATTTTTTGCCTGTCTTTTCACTATGGATGATTGGTTTTAGCTTTTCTAAAGCCATTTGGGCCGCATGCTGTTCGGCTTCTTTCTTGGATCGGCCGTTTCCGGTCCCGAGGACTTCCTCTTTTAAAGCGACTTGCGCAACAAATTCACGGCTGTGTGCAGGGCCTTTTTCCTGCAGAATCTTGTACTCAAGCATTCCGGCCCCTTCTTTTTGGATCACTTCCTGAAGCTGGCTCTTAAAATCCATCACATGAGAAAAAGCACCTTCATTAATCTTCGGATACACCACTTTCTCCAAAAACGAAATGACTGTCTCCAATCCTTTATCTAAATATAGAGCTCCGACAAATGCCTCAAAAACATCAGCCAAAAGGGCCGGTCGTTCTCTTCCGCCTGTCATTTCCTCTCCTTTTCCTAAAAGGATCAGGCCTCCGAATTGCAGTTCATTGGCAAACGTGACCAAAGAAGGTTCACAAACAATGGCAGCCCTTAATTTGGTCAGTTCCCCTTCACTCATTGTCGGATATTTGTGATAAAGGTATTGAGATACCGTAAGCTCCAATACGGCGTCCCCTAAAAATTCCAATCTTTCGTTATCTTCAAATGGCTTCCTGCGATGCTCATTCACATACGATGAATGTGTAAAAGCTTGACGGATCAACCGTTCATTTTCAAACGTGATGCCGATCTGTGTTTGGAATTCATTGAATGACTCATTCAATTTACGTAATGTACGCTTTTCTTTTTCTCTATTTGTCTTACGCATAGGTCCTCCACCTTGCTCAATATCATTTTTTACTAGCTGCAGTACGGCATAAAACCGGCCGAATTCATTGCAGCCGTCTTTGCACATAAAACAAGTTTATTCCAAATCTCTTCATATCGCAAAGCAAGAATGAAAATTTTAATAAAAAAGTTCCTTAAAACGACGAAATGGCCGACTTGCAGAGCCCAGCAGCAGAAAACTCGCCCCTTCAGAGTTCTCATGGAGAATCCAAGGGAAGAGTTGTCCATTGTGGTACATCGGCAAGCCAGCCTTCTTGATCAACATTCCAACGATTAAACGTTTGCTTTTATGTAATTCACAGCGTCTCCGACTGTGGCAATTTTTTCAGCATCATCGTCAGAAATTTCCATATCGAACTCATCTTCAAGTTCCATAACCAATTCAACTACGTCTAGGGAATCAGCTCCTAGATCATCTTTAAAAGAAGCTTCAAGAGTTACTTGAGACTCGTCGACGCCAAGACGATCTACGATAATCTTTGTTACGCGCTCTAATACTTCTGCCATTGTGCTCACCTCCCCTCAAGTCATTATAGAGTATTTCCTATAAATAATAAATGATAGATTTTAATTAGTAAAAGTTACATGACCATTCCGCCGTCGACATTCAATGTCTGCCCTGTGATATATCGGGAAGATTCGGATGCGAGGAATACTGCCACCTTTGCAATATCCTGCGGTTCGCCGAAACGGGCAAGAGGGATGGCTTTGAACATTTCGCTTTTCACTTCTTCAGGAAGCTTGTCTGTCATATCTGAAGAAATGAAGCCCGGAGCTATCGCATTAACTGTAATTCCACGGGAAGCAAGTTCTTTCGCGGTAGTTTTAGTCAAACCGATGACACCGGATTTTGCTGCCACATAGTTAGCCTGTCCAGCATTCCCCATTACACCGACGATGGAAGAAATATTGATGATTCTTCCTGAACGCTGTTTCATCATCTGCCTCGTAACTGCCTTTGTGCAGAGGAACACGCCTTTCAGGTTGGTGTTGATGACATCATCCCATTCATCGTCTTTCATGCGCATGATTAAGTTATCCCGTGTAATCCCGGCATTATTGATCAGAATATCCAGTGATCCAAATGCAGAAATCGTTTGTTTCACCATATCTTGAACCTGCTCGGAATCTGCAACGTTGCATTGTATCGCAATTGCTTCTCTGCCCATCGCTTTAATTTCATCTACAACTTCATTCGCTTTTGCTTCACTTCCAGCATAGTTAACAGCTACATTGGCACCTTCCCTGGCTAATTCAAGAGCGATTTCACGTCCGATCCCTCTTGAACCACCTGTTACAAGAGCTGTTTTCCCTGATAAATTCATTGGGATTCCTCCTTTAAAGACGCCAAAACGGCATTCAGACTTTCCATATCCTGCACGGAATAGGTTTTTGCACTGCGATCCACTTTCTTGATTAAACCGGAAAGGACTTTTCCTGGACCAATTTCAATAAATGTATCGACTCCGTTTTTCAACATGGTCTCAACTGTATCTTCCCATAACACTGGTGAGTAAAGCTGTTCGATCAGCTTTTCCTTTATATCAGATGCTTCAGACATTGGCTTTGCCGTAACGTTCGCTACCACTGGAATCTCTGCATTCTTCACTTCGATCCCATTGAGGACATCACCGAATTTCTCTGCGGCAGGCTTCATCAAGCTGGAATGGAATGGTCCACTTACTTGAAGGGGCAGCACTCTTTTAGCGCCTTTTTCCTTTGCAAGGACTGATGCCTTGTCCACTCCTTCAGCAGTACCTGAAATAACAATCTGTCCCGGACAGTTCATGTTGGCAAGCTGTACTGGATTCCCATCAGAAGTCACTTGATCAGTTACTTCCTTCAATGCTTCGCGGTCCATCCCTAAAACAGCTGCCATGCTTCCTTCACCTGCAGGCACGGCTTCTTCCATCAGTTCGCCACGTCTGCGTACAGCATAAACAGCATCCTCAAAAGAAATGGCACCTGCTGCTACTAGGGCAGAGTATTCACCAAGGCTGTGTCCGGCAGTATAATCTGCCTGGATGCCCGCTTCCTTCAAGCCCTGCAGAAGTGCACTGCTTGTGGTCAAGAGGGCTGGCTGTGCGTTTGTGGTCAGGGTAAGTCTATCCTGCGGTCCTTCAAATATGACCTCAGACAATGAAAATCCTAGCCTTTCATCCGCTTTATCAAAAATGGCTTTTGCACCTTCATGTTGTTCTGCTGCATCTTTTCCCATTCCTACTGTTTGTGATCCTTGTCCCGGAAAAACAAATGCGATTTTTCCCATCTTTCATCCCTCCGACATTATTTATTGGCAATCGTTCCTTTAATCGTTTCAGGCACTTTATGCTTGATCATCTCTTTTGTCTGTTTGACTGCATTGTAAAAGGCTGTCTCATTGGATGACCCATGAGCTTTTACCACTGGGGCATTAAGCCCGAATAATGCAGCACCTCCATACTCGGAGTAATCCATTTTACCTTTTATTTTCATTAAATCCGATTTTATCAGACCTGCTGCCAATTTTGTTTTCATATTGCTCATCAACGTTTCTTTCAGCATGGAAAAGACAGACATGGCTGTTCCCTCAATTGTCTTAAGGACCATATTGCCCGTGAATCCGTCAGTCACGACCACATCTGCCGGCCCTTGAAGAAGATCTCTGGACTCCACGTTTCCTACAAAATTAACTCCGCTTTCCTTGATGAGTTTAAAAGCTTCTTTCGTCAAGTCATTCCCTTTCTTTTCCTCCGTGCCGATATTCAAAAGGCCCACTCGAGGATTAGGGATTCCCCTTACTTTTTCTGCATAGATGGACCCCATAATGGCATATTGCAGCAAATGTTCAGCCTTAGCATCTGCATTCGCACCCAGGTCAAGCATGACAAATCCTTTTCCATCCAGAGTAGGAAGGGTCGGCGCAAGCGCTGGGCGTTCAATCCCTTCTATTCTTCCTACGATGAACAGTCCTGCTGCCATCAAGGCGCCTGTATTGCCGGCGGAAACACATGCATCTGCATACCCATCAGCTACAGCTTGCGCCATCATGACCATTGATGAATTCTTCTTTCTTCTTACTGCCCGGACAGGTTCATCCGTTCCTAAAATGACTTCTTCTGCATGGATGATTTCCACACGATCTTCTTTACTGATATATTTTGATATCTCGTTTTCATTTCCATATAGCGTTATGTTCAAATCGTTGAATTCCCTTGCAGCTTTCACTGCACCGAGAACGATTTCATTAGGGGCATTGTCGCCTCCCATTGCATCGATGGCGATTCTCATCATTGCTCATCCTTTATGGTTTTATTGGACCTGTACATTTCAAATAGTCCCTTGAATACTACTTCCTGCCCTACATAGCTGTTCACTTCAACCATCGTACGTTCCTGAGGATTATTTACTTCCGTCACTCTTGCTTTCGCTATGACACGCTCCCCTTTTTTTACAGAACGTGTGAAATGAATCGTCGCTTTTGCAGTCAATGCCAACTCGTCGTTAATCACTGCAACGGCGAGGGAATTGGCTTGCGCAAAAAGGTGGTGTCCCCTGGCAATCGCATTTCGCTGGAAAACATGTTCTTCCCGAAGATCAAAAATAGAAATAGCGCTTTGATCCAATTGAATGTCAATGATTTCTCCGATTACTTCTTCAATAGGGAGGGATTTGACTTCATCGTCAAAGGTCTTTTCTGCAACACTTTTAATCCTTTCCCTTAATTCAGGAATGGATAGTTCCATGCGATCGAGACGGATGGTTTGTATGCTTACAGAAAAAAGTTCAGCAAGTTCTTCATCCGTCACAAAAGGATTATCTTTTATTTTTAATTTTAATTGATATTGTCGATCTTTTTTCGCCAACTTCAAGAAAACACACCAACTTCGCTTGTAGGACTAATCCTAATATACGAACTATTAGGACTTGGTACTAATAGTAGTATATGATTTTGGGCGGATTAATGCAAGAAGAAATAGAGTCTCTGTCAAAAGGGAAATATTGATTTCCATTTCGTGGCGGACGCTTTCCGCGGGCGGGGCCGAGCCGCTTCCCTCGCTTCGCTCAGTCCAGGGTCTCGACTTTCCCGCTGGAGTCGCCGCCTTTCATTCCAATCAATATAAAAAAAGAGCAAGTCCTTTCAAAAACGAAAGTTTACTTACTCCTATTCTAGCAGTATCTTTTTTTAATCTAACTTTTCCCCGTCCAGTACCCCGGTGGACTCTAAATAGGTTCTGAGTTGGGCATACTCCGGGTCCACCCAGAATCCTTTTGATTCTATCAGATGCTTGGCGTCTTGCCGAGCCGTTTCCAATGCTCTGTAGTCATGGACCATGTCTGCTACTTTGAACTCAGGGACACCACTTTGCTTCCTGCCGAAAAAGTCTCCTGGCCCCCTTAGCTCCAGATCCTTTTCGCTGAGGACAAATCCATCATTTGTTTCCGTCATGATCCTCATTCGCTCTTTCCCAATTTCAGTTTTCGGGTCAGCCAAAAGGATGCAATAGGACTGTTCGCTTCCGCGGCCGACACGCCCCCGCAGCTGGTGCAGCTGGGCAAGGCCGAATCTTTCCGCATCATAGATCAGCATGATTGTAGCATTGGGGACATTCACACCCACTTCTACGACAGTTGTGGATACCAGCAGCTGGACTTCATTTTGGCTGAAAGCCTTCATGACTTGTTCTTTCTCATCTGATGATAGTTTTCCGTGCATGAGTCCTGTGCGGTGCTTCCCCTTAAAATGGATGGAAAGCATGTCATATACGTCAATGACATTCTGCAGATCCAGCTTTTCCGATTCTTCAATCAACGGACAAATGACATAAGCCTGCCGCCCCATGTCCATCTCCTTTTCAACCATGGCAAGGACCCTGTCAAGCATTTCTTTTTTGGCCCAATAGGTTTCAATCGCCTTTCTCCCAGCGGGCATTTCGTCTATGATGGACACATCCATTTCCCCGAATACTGTGATGGCAAGTGTTCTGGGGATTGGGGTGGCTGTCATAAATAGCACATCCGGACTTTCTCCTTTTTCACGAAGCACCCTTCTCTGTTCAACACCGAAGCGATGCTGTTCATCTGTGATGACCAGTCCAAGCCTATTAAAGACCACTTCCTCCTGGATCAGTGCATGAGTGCCTATTAAAATATCAATCTCACCGTTTTGGAGCCTTTCCAGAAGTTCTTTTCTCTTCTTGCCTTTTACTGAGCTTGTCAACAGAGCCACAGTCAGGCCAGCAGGTGTCAAGAGGTTATACAATGATTCTGCGTGCTGTTCGGCGAGGATTTCTGTAGGAACCATGAGGGATCCCTGATAGCCTGCTGTCACAGTTGCCATCAGTGCAATCGCAGCAACAACCGTCTTTCCTGATCCGACATCCCCCTGGAGAAGCCGATTCATCCGGAATGGAGATTTAAGATCGGCACAAATTTCATTCACTACCCTTTTTTGTGCACCGGTCAACGGAAATGGAAGACTGGAAATAAACTCTTTCAATCTTTTCAAATCGTAATTCTGCGACGTCCCCCGCGACTGCTCCCGCTCATATTTCCGCAATGCCTGCATTTTTAATTGAAAATATAAAAATTCTTCATAGACGAATCTTCTTCTAGCGGCTTTGACTTCCTCGGGGGACTGGGGAAAATGCATAGTTCTGAGCGCAGACCCTCTATCCTCAAGCTTATATTTTTCTTTTAAGCTTGCCGGCATGTTTTCTTTAATCTCGTGTCCATATTCATTAAGAGCCTGTTGAATGTATTTTCTGAGAGATTTCACTGTAACGGATCCCTTAATTGAATAAACTGGTTCAAAGTCACTTTCACGCTGATTTGGACCGCTTTTGAATTCATTTCCAGTGATCGTCTGTTTGTGCCTGTCCCATTTTCCAGTGATGGTGACAATATCATTTAAATGTATCTTTGATTTAAGATAGGGTTGATTAAAAAATATAGCTTTAATTAAATATCTGCCTACAAGTACTTTGATGGTCAATTTAGATTTTTTTCTTCCAAAATACATAAGAGAAGGCTCGCTTTGAACCTTCCCTTCTACGGTGATTTTCTCCTCATGCCCCGACTCGGCCAAATCCTTCAGACGGTAGTCTTCATACCGGTAAGGAAAATATTCAAAAAGATCTTCAATGGTTCCAATTCCCATTGAGGCCAACGAGCTTTCCGTTTCAGGGCCTATTCCCTTCAGAATGGAGACCGGCAGCTGCAAGTGAGTATCAGCCACGCTTATTTAGCGGGATCCCAAATATTTTTGCTTCGAGCTCACGTGCGGTTGGGGTCGCCGCTAAACCTCCCTGAGCAGTTTCCTTCAAAGCAGTAGGCATTGATTGACCGATTTTGAACATAGCATCGATGACTTCATCGCAAGGAATCCTGCTGGTCACTCCTGCCAATGCCATATCAGCCGCAACCATAGCATTTGCTGCTCCCATGGCATTCCTTTTCACACATGGGACTTCTACAAGACCAGCAACTGGATCACATACTAAACCAAGCATGTTCTTCAAAGTGATCGCCATGGCTTCAGCAGACTGCGCAGGAGTGCCCCCAGCCATCTCGACTATAGCCGCAGCAGCCATACCGGCAGCTGAACCAACTTCCGCCTGGCACCCGCCGGCAGCACCGGAGATGGAAGCGTTATTGGCTACCACAAAGCCAAATGCACCTGCAGCGAAAAGGAAATGAACCATTTCTTCCCTTGTCGGATTTAATTTATCTCTTACTGCGAATAGAGTACCTGGCACTACTCCTGCAGATCCTGCAGTCGGTGTAGCGCAAATTGTTCCCATTGCCGCATTGACTTCATTCGTGGCAACAGCTTTGCTTACAGCATCCAAAATAGTCTTACCGGATAAAAAGTTCCCTTTTTCTATATAGGCTTGAAGAAGAACGGCATCTCCACCAGTCAATCCGGAGTGTGATTTCACCCCTTGGATGCCCCTTTCAACAGCCTGCTCCATTACTTCAAGATTTCGTTCCATGAAAGACATGATTTCTTCTTTTGTTTTTGATTTCACTTTCATTTCTTGTTCGATCATAATGTCTGATATTTTTTTATTTTGGCTCACGGCCAATTCAACCAATTCTGCTACATTACGAAACATTAGCTTAACCTCCTTTTAATCATTTGTAAGCGCTGTCAAGTATAAAGTTAATCTACAATCCTGGTTACTTGAGTGATATTCGGAAGAGCGCGGAGCTCATCAAGGACTTCGTCTTCGACCATTTGGTCCAATTCGATTGTCATTAATGCCATTTTTCCTTTTTCTTTTCTCGAAACATCCATTTGGCCGATATTGATTTCATACTTTGCCAATACATTTGAAACGGATGCAATGGCTCCGAAGCGGTCATCGTGCACGACAAGAATCGCAGGATTGTGGCCGGATAATTTCAGCTGAAATCCGTTCAATTCTGTAATTTCTATTTTGCCGCCACCGATTGAAATGCCGACAAGCTCCATTTCTCCGTTTTCATCCCCGATTTTTAGACGTGCAGTATTGGGATGGTCGGAAAGGGCATCTTCTTCGATGAATTTGATTTTAATATTTTTTTCATTGGCTATTTCTTTCGCTTGGATGATTCGTTCATCATATGTGTCAAAATTAAGCAATCCCCCAATAAGTGCAACATCTGTTCCGTGGCCTTTATAGGTTTTAGCAAATGATCCATATAATGAAATGTCTGCCCATTTCGGTTCACGTCCGAATAAGCTCCTTGCAACAAGGCCAATTCTTGCAGCTCCGGCAGTATGTGAGCTTGACGGTCCGATCATAATGGGTCCAATGATATCAAATACACTTTTATATTTCATTTCCATCCCCCTTTTATTTAAGGAATTTTAATCCATTTTTATCTCGACATACTGAAATAGAAGGGATTATCCCCTTCTATTTCAGTATAAATTATTCAATTGAGAAAATGAATGAATATAGCGGCTGTTCTCCATTATGGACCTCAACCTCAATATCTTCAAATTTCTCTTCTGCCATGGATACTAATTCTGCCACTTCTTCCTCTGAAACATCTTCCCCATAAAGAATGGTAAGGATTTCAGAATCCTCATCAATCATTTTTTCAAGGAGGCTGATGGCAGCAGCAATTTTTTGCGGGCTTGTCCCCACAATCTTGCCATCGGAGATTTCCATGTAATCGTCCTTTTTGATACTGATTCCATCAATATTTGTATCTCTGACTGCATAAGTGATTTGTCCTGTTTTCACATTTGCCATTGATTCACTCATGACTTTTTTATTATTCTCCAGCGTGCCTGATGGATTGAAGGAAAGCATTGCAGCCATTCCTTGAGGAACGGTTTTGGAAGGCACCACAATCACGTGCTCTCCTGCTACTTCAGCAGCTTGATCAGCTGCCATGATAATATTTTTATTATTCGGCAGGATAATGACCTTTTCTGCATTCGCTTCTTCTATCGCTTTTACAATATCTTCAGTACTAGGGTTCATTGTCTGTCCGCCTTCAATGACAACAGATGCCCCGATGCTCCTGAAAAGTTCAGCGATTCCTTTTCCCATGGAAACAGTAACAATGCCAAACTCTTTTTTCTCTTCAGACTTTTTGACTTCAGTCTGAAGCTTAACATGGGATTCACCTACGATACCGCTATGCTGCTCGCGCATATTTTCGATTTTCATCTTAATCAAAGAGCCATATTGCTGGCCATAGTCCAGTACTTTCCCTGGCGTCTCTGAGTGGATGTGAATCTTGGCGATCTCATCATCAGAAATGACAAGAAGGGAATCACCATAAGCACTTAAATCATTTCGGAATGAGTCTTCGTCGAAAGATTTTTTGCCTTCTTCAAACCTCACCATGAATTCAGTACAATAACCGAATTCGATATCTTCTGTGTTCATGAAGCTTTGTACACTTTTATGGTGTTCCGCATTCACCATTTCATCCATTGAAGCATGGACAGCAGGTACATCGGGAAGCTGTTCACCAGTCAATTCAGCAAGGAACCCTTCATATACACATACGAGACCCTGTCCGCCGCTGTCGACAACACCTACTTCTTTTAAAACAGGAAGCAGGTCAGGGGTGCGGTTCAATGAAGCTTTCGCCTCCTTGACGACTTCCTTCATCAATACGACAAGATCAGTTTCTGAAGGGGCAACTTGCACCGCTTTTTTAGCAGCATCCTTTGCAACAGTAAGGATTGTACCTTCAACAGGCTTCATCACTGCTTTGTATGCTGTATTTACACCAGCTTCCAATGCCTGTGCAAACTCTAGGCTTGATACCATTGCTTTAGTTTCGATCGCTTTTGAAAAACCCCGGAATAATTGGGACAGGATGACCCCTGAATTTCCGCGGGCACCCATCAGCAATCCTTTTGCCAAAGATGCAGCTACTTTTCCAACATGATCCTGAATATTATTCTGGACTTCCTTGGCTCCGGAAGTCATGGATAAATTCATGTTCGTACCTGTATCTCCATCTGGGACTGGAAAAACGTTTAAGGCATCGACCATATTAGCATTTGCAGCTAAATTGTTGGCCCCTTGAATGACCATCTCAGAAAAACGCTTTCCGTCCAATGTTGTAATCGACACGAATTATTTCCTCCTCACTACGGGTTCGCTACTCGAACCCCTTGAACAAATATATTTACTGATTCGACTGATAAGCCGACTGTTTTATCCAGCGTGTATTTTACCTTTGATTGTACATTATGTGCAACCTCAGAGATTTTTGTACCGTAGCTCACAATAATGTACATATCTATATGTACTTCATCATTCACCTGTCTGACGATAACTCCTCTGGTGAAATTTTCTTTACGCAGAATTTCAGTTAAGCCATCTTTGATTTGATTTTTAGATGCCATTCCAACAATGCCGTAGCAATCAATAGCAGCCCCTCCGGCGATCGTTGCAATTACTTCATTTGAAATGTCAATCTGGCCGTACTTGGTTTTCAGTTCGATGGACATGCGTGGTTCCCCCTTTGGAAAATACTCCTTGGATATTGACATTTTACTATATCTCTAACATTTTTAAAAGTACAGCCTTGCTGCACTTCTATAATTCCAATACTTCAACACAATGTCAAGGTAATTTTCTTGAAAGGTTATCATTGAAGTATTGCATTAAGACAGGTTGTATGATAAATTATTAAAGTATCTTTGAAGAATTTGAAATGATGAAACGATCAAATATTTCATCTTCACAAGTGAGGAGGGAATTCAATGCCAAAACAATGTGTCGTAACTGGCCGCAAGGCTCGTTCCGGAAATGCTCGTTCACACGCTATGAACGCTACAAAACGTAGCTGGGGAGCTAACCTTCAAAAAGTCCGCATTCTTGTAGACGGGAAGCCTAAACGTGTTTGGGTTTCTGCAAGAGCCCTAAAATCCGGTAAAGTTGAACGCGTATAATAGAAGCGCACAAAAATAGAGCATCCTTTATGGATGCTCTATTTTTATTTTGTCTGGATAGTAGTTTATCGCTGTCCAGCTCCAGCGCCTAGCCCCTCGAGTCATAAGCCGTACCTCTACGGAAATCAGGATTTCCTTCGAGTTCCGTCTTACGCTGGTCGGGGCTGACCAAGGCGCTTCCGCTTTTCCTATTGTCCAGCTCCAGCGCCTAGCCCCTCGAGTCATAAGCCGTACCTCTGCGGAAATCAGGATTTCCTTCGAGTTCCGTCTTATGCTGGTCGGGGCTGATCAAGGCGCTTCCGCTTTTCCTATTGTCCAGCTCCAGCGCCTAGCCCCTCGAGTCATAAGCCGTACCTCTACGGAAATCAGGATTTCCTTCGAGTTCCGTCTTATGCTGGTCGGGGCTGATCAAGGCGCTTCCGCTTTTCCTGCCTCATCCTTTTTTGAATGTCCCCAGCATGGCTCTGACTAAACCACCTAATATTCTGGGTAATTTAATCGTATAAAATTTCATGATTGTCCCTCCCTATTGATCTAAGAAAATCTGCACTAGATTAAAATGATTGCATACAGTAAATCCGGCTCTTTTCTCTTTCTTCTACACTGAAACCGGAGGCAAGTCAGTCCTGACTTCTTACCATCATTAATATGCCTTCAGAAAAAGAAAAAGTACCAGTATTTTCTTCTAGCTCATTACTAATGCATAATGATGAGCCCATGCAGATCTTCTTATTCTCAAGAGGGTATTTGAATCCTTGTAATGTCAAATCCTTCACTTCCGCGGAAAGCGGGATGTAGGAAATGTACTTTTTATCTTGAAGCTTTTCAATTGAATAGGTTCCCGGAGGATGCACTGTGATAATATTCTGGCGATCTACTATTTCTATCGTTCCTGTGTAATGGAGAAAGGTTTCACTTGCTAAAATCATGGCATTTGCCATAAAATGATCGATCCTTCCCCCTGTGGCTCCATAGATGGACAATTTTGAAGGCTCTTGTCCGATTGCCCAGCCTAGAGCAAGCTCCATATCGGATTCATCTTTTTCAGGTTTAAATGTATGCATTTCATTCAATTCGCTTGAAGTGATAAGCTGCCATTCCTCCTCTGAAACGGAGTCAAAATCCCCGAATGCAGCTGCAGGTGTGATGCCTGATTCTAGCAGTCGATAGACCCCGTGGTCAACACCGACCCATACCCCACCTTTTATAGAATTCAAATCAGGAATCAACCCTTTTGGTCCGCCTGCTAATACAAAAATCCAGTTATTCATGAGCATCTACCCCTTTATATAAAAATTGGCCCAGCTCAATAAGCGGGCCAATATCCATTGTTAAATCATAGATTCTCTAATTTTTTCAATGGCAGATCTACGGTCTTCTTGATTATAAATCGCGGAACCAGCCACAAATACATTCGCACCTGCGTCTGCACAAATCTTGGCTGTTTCAGCGGATATCCCTCCATCCACTTCCACTTCCACTTTTAATCCTCTTTCGTTGATCATGTCACTCACTTGTTTAATTTTTGGCACGACATTATGAATGAACTTTTGTCCTCCAAATCCGGGATTCACGGTCATTAACAGCACTAAATCGATATCTTCCAAGATATGTTGAATAGATTCGACAGGAGTGGCTGGATTCAATACGACTCCCGCCTTGACACCCAATGACTTAATGTGATGTATAGTGCGATGCAAGTGCTTGCATGCTTCAGCGTGAACAGAAATATAATCAGCCCCGGCTTTGGCAAAGGCTTCAATGTACTTATCCGGATCTTCAATCATTAAATGAACGTCGATTGGAAGCTTTGTTATGGGGCGGATCGCCTCAACGATTAAAGGGCCAATCGTGATATTCGGAACAAAATGGCCATCCATGACATCTACATGAATGTAATCTGCTCCTCCAGCTTCCACATCTTTGATTTCATCGCCAAGTCTGGCAAAGTCTGCTGAAAGAATTGAAGGTGCTATCTTCATATCAATACCTCGGCTTTCTGTCTTTGATTTCTTCGTGGAATTGTTTGTAATTCTCGTAGCGGTAAGAAGGAATATCTCCATTTTCAACCGCATTCTTGACTGCACATTTCGGTTCATTCATATGAAGGCAGGCACGAAATTTACATTCTTGGCTGATTCGCTGCATCTCAGGAAAACATTCCTTCAATCCTTCGACTTCAATATCCATGAATTCCAATGAACTAAATCCAGGCGTATCTGCAACGAGGCCAGATCCGATCTCGATCAGTTCAACATGTCTGGTCGTATGTTTTCCCCGTCCTAAATGAGTTGAGATATTGCTTGTTTTCAACTGTAGTTCTGGATTGAGAGCATTCAGCAGCGACGATTTGCCAACGCCAGATTGACCTGCAAATACGGATGTCTTCTTTTCCAGAAATGGCCGCAGCTGCTCAAGGCCCGCTTCTGTTTCGGAAGAAGTCAAAAGCACATCGTAGCCTATTTTTTGATAGTCCTTTGCATATTCCTGGATTTTTTGTGTCTGCGTTTCAATTAATAGATCCATTTTTGTTATACATATCAAAGGTTCGATATCATTTGCTTCCACTAAAACCAGGAATCTGTCCAAAAGGCCGGGATTGAAGTCTGGTTCAATAGCGGAAAACACCAGGATAGCCTGGTCGACATTGGCGATCGGGGGTCTGACCAATTCGTTCTTTCTTTCAAAAACCTCTAGAATATAGCCTTCTGCATCGTTCTCCGCTTGAAAGGAAACGCGGTCGCCGACCAAAGGGGTGATTTTATTTTTGCGGAAAACACCGCGTCCCCTGCATTGGACAACATGATTTTCTTGTTCTTCATTTAATACATAATAAAAGCCGCTTAATGCTTTTATGATTTTTCCTACTGGCATAACAAAACTCCTTAAGGAAGCTTATTCTTCTGGATAAGGTACTTCACCTTCTAAGTAAACATGACCGTCTCTGACTATCTGATATTTCCCTTTTTGACCGTCCTGGATAACGAACTTCAATGTATAAACCCTATCTGCGGTTAATTCAAAGGTATCGTAGACATCCGTTATTTTATTATTCATATCTTCAATATATACTTGCACAGATTGTGGGACGCCCTCTTGCTGAGGTTCATATTTTATCGTGACTTCTTTTTCAGTTGGCTTTGGAGGCAGTTCCTTCTTGCCTTTTGAAAATACGACCGTGAAGCTTGAGCCTTTTGCGACCATAGTGTTCGGTTCTGGGTCTTGAGAGATAAGTTTATCCTTGGGAACAGTGTCAGAGTAGTCTTCTTTGATGGTAGCCGACAATCCAACACTTGAAGCATAGTCGCTTACAGCCTTCTCGGAGTAGGAGGAAAAATCCTTTATTTCAACTTGCTCCGGTCCCTTGCTCACAGTAAAGGTGATTTCTGTTTCCTCAGGGATTACTTCTGCTCCTTCATTCGGGTCCTGGGTGATGATGGTTCCTGGATCCTCTTCACTGAATTCCTCATTTGTAATAACTTTAAAACCCTTCGATTCCAAAATCGGCTTTACTTGATCCAATTGTTCCCCAATGTAGTCATCCATGGTTACTTTTTCTTTTCCAGTGGAGATATAAATATCGACTTTTCGTCCTTCAACCACTAGATCTCCAGACTCTGGATTGGTTTTAATCACTTTTCCTTCAGGAACCTCTTCACTTGGCGTATCGATTGTTTCACCAGGATCAAATCCTGCTTCATACAATTTTGATATTGCCTGTTCGAGTGTTTTGCCCTGCACATCCGGTACTTCTACTTTTTTCGGTCCTAGAACCCCAGGGAGAACTGTTGCAGCCAAAGCACCTGCCAGAATCACGATGAGCATGACAGCGATGATCCACGGCCACTTTTTCTTGGATTTCTTCTTTTTCGGTTCCTCAGAAGTCTTTTTCCCTTCATCATTATCAGGGTCTGGAGTTTTGTGAATGATGGTGCGATCAAGTTTGCTGAAGGCATGATCATTTGTAATGACTGGAATCGCCTTTGTCGCTTCGTCATCCTCAGGAATGAAAAACTTTGGTTCATTCAAGCGCTCAGGATTCAAAGCGGTATCCAGATCTTCTTCCATTTCCTCTGCACTGTCATATCTGTTAAAAGGATCCTTTGCCGTTGCTTTCATGATGATATTTTCTACGCTTTGAGGAATCTGATCATTCCACCTTTTAGGCGAGGGGGTCTCAGACTGCAAGTGCTTTAAGGCAATTGAAACCGCTGATTCCCCTGAAAACGGCAGCCTTCCAGTAAATAATTCAAACATCACGATCCCAAGTGAATATATATCCGATTTTTTTGTAGCCATTCCGCCCCTCGCCTGCTCTGGGGATAAATAATGAACAGAGCCGAGTACGGAATTGGTCTGAGTGATCGAGGTCGCACTGAGTGCCATTGCAATGCCAAAATCCGTTATCTTGATATTCCCATGGTAATCAACCAGGATGTTCTGGGGTTTAATATCTCTATGGACAATATGATTCTGATGGGCATGAGTGATTGCGGAAGTCAGCTGCTTCATTATATCCATACATTTTTCTATAGAAATGGGATAGTTTTGTGCTATGTATTGCTTCAGCGTCATTCCTTCGACGTATTCCATGACGATATAATAAATATCATCTTCTTCCCCAACGTCATAAATACTGACGATATTTGGATGGACAATGCTTGTAGCAGCCTGTGCCTCTCTTTGAAAACGTCTGATAAACTCCTCTTCATTCGCAAAATCAAGACGCAGGATTTTTACTGCAACATCGCGGTCAAGGATGATGTCCCTTGCAAGGTAAACATTGGCCATTCCTCCGCCGCCTATCATTTCCAATATCTTATATCGGCCGCTGATTCTTTTTCCTATAAGCATATGCTCACCTGCTTTCACTGCCGGCTTGATATTCAACTATGATAAGAGTTATATTGTCTTCTCCTCCATTTTCATTTGCGATATCAATCATTTTTTTGGCCCTTTCCTCTAAAGCCAGCGGTTGTTGAAGTATCTCTTCCATATTCTTTTCAGATAGTTTATCTGAAAGACCATCTGAACAAAGAAGAAGCATGTCCCCTTCTTCAAATGTTATAGTCTTAAAATCTGCTTCTACTTTTTCTTCCGTGCCTACAGCCCTCAGCACCCAATTTTTCCTTGGGTGATGTTCTGCGTCTTCCTTTGAAATTTGTCCGAGCCGGACTAATTCATAGACCAAAGAATGATCATCCGTCAATTGCTTCAATCCAAGATCATTCAGAATATAGCAGCGGCTGTCGCCTATATTGGCAATGGTCGCAAATCGGTCATTGCAAATGGCTGCAACAAGTGTAGTTCCCATCCCTTCACACTCTGGGTGGCTTTTAGCATAGTTAAATAGCTGATGATTAATAGATTTTACACTTTCAGCAAACCATGTTTCCGCATCACGCGGCGTCTCCATCGTATGGGATCTTCCCCAAGATTCACTAATAATGCTTTTCGTCATTTCACTTGCTACTTCTCCAGCATTATGCCCTCCCATACCATCTGCAACCACAGCAAGCATATCATTTGACTGATTATAGAAAATGCCGCCATTGTCTTCATTATGAGAGCGGACCTTGCCGGTATCCGTCATAAAAACAGCTTTCATTACCGTCACCTCGTCTCTTCTGATCGCTCCTAGGCACGAAGTTGACCACATGCTGCTTATCAAGTATGCTCACCGGAAAATACAGTGAGCATGATTCTTTAACATTCGCTAGTCGTTAAAGTC
The DNA here is from genome assembly GCF_050990905.1 of Falsibacillus pallidus. Lineage (GTDB taxonomy): Bacteria > Bacillota > Bacilli > Bacillales > DSM-25281 > Falsibacillus > Falsibacillus pallidus_A. The sequence continues at coordinate 1,470,404 of NZ_CP158866.1, read as the reverse complement.
TTGTTCTCTAGGTGCAGGAAACCTCTATTCGTTCAGGAACAGTATTTCATGGCCAATATTATTAATTGGCCACGTTTGTACTTTACTACTCAACTAAGTCTTTTTCCTTCTTTTTTAAAACAATTTCTGATGTCTAAAAGGAGAAACTCTGATTTCTATCAAGAGTTTCCCATTTTTTGAACATTAAAACAGTAATCAAGATTTTTTTCTGAGAGAAGCAATGAAAAAGCCATCACCGTCAAAATCTTGAGGGAATATCTGCATTTGTGAACCATCTGCGAATGGCTTCAATGGTTCTGGAAGACTGGATAATTCCATTGTTTCAAAATCTTTGTTTTCTGAAAGGAAGCGTTTTACGGCATTTTCATTTTCCCATTGATCCACCGTACAAGTTGAATACACCAGTACACCACCGGGTTTTAGCAGAGGGGCGACGGAGTTAAGGATATCATGCTGAATGGATTGAAGGGATTCGATATCCTTCTCTTTTTTCGCATATTTAATATCCGGTTTTCGCCTTAATACCCCAAGACCAGAGCATGGTGCATCGACCAGGATTCGATCAAAGCTCTCTTCCTTAAACTTTTCTCCTGCCTTCCTGCTGTCTGAAGCAATGCCTTCAATATTGGAAAGACCCAGTCTTTCAGCATTCTGCAGGATCAGCTTCACTTTATGTTCGTGAAGATCCAGCGATACAACCTTACCGGACTGATCAAGTTTTTCGGCAATATGGGTGGTTTTACCCCCTGGTGCTGCACAAGAATCGAGAACCCTCATCCCATGTTCCAAGTTCAAGGCATAAGCAACAATCATAGAGCTCTCATCCTGGATCGTGCAAAGTCCTTCCTTAAAAGCATTTGAATGCGCAACATTCCCCTTTAAGCTTCGGATGGATTCGGGGAGAAGCGGGCTTTTTTCCACCTCAAATCCTTCTTCCTTCAATCGATTGAGCAAGTCATCTCTTGTCGTCTTCGTTTCGTTGACACGAATGGATTGGACGGGTGCGATCAAGTTGGCTTCGCACATCCGCCTTGTTTTTTCTTCTCCGAACATATCAACCCACCGTTTGACGAGCCAAAGAGGGTGGCTTGTTTCAATTGAGATCCGCTGTATTGGATCTTTAATGGCATCCAGAGAAGGGAGGCCTTCTCTTTGGACTGATCTCAAAACGCCGTTTACCATTCCTGAAATCCCTTTATGCCCAATTGTTTTAGCCAGTTCAACCGCCTCATAGATGGCCGCACGTTCAGGGATTTTATCCAGATAGACGATTTGGTAAAGCGAAAGTCTCAATAAATTCAATACCCAGCTATCCAACTTGTTTTTCTTTTTCAGGAAAGGATCCAAATAATAATCGAGTGTCATTTTTCTTTGAATGGTACCATAGACCAATTCAGTCAATAAGCCGATATCCGGTCCCTTTAGAGCATTTTTTTCAATGCTGTGGTTAAGCAGAAGATTACTGTAGGATTGATTTTTTTCGACCGCTTCTAAAATCTCCAATGCTGCTGCTCTGACATTCTTTTTTTGTCTGCTCATTTACTCATTCACCAAATTTCATTCCAGGGGCGCTGTCTGCTCCAGCTCCTCTTAAATACGATTCTGCCGTCATTTTTTTCTTCCCAGAAGGCTGAAGCTCTGTCACTTTAATGGCCGTGGAGCTTCCCGTTTGAACCACGATCCCGTCATCCTCAATTGCAATAATTTCACCGGGGGACGCATCCGATTTGACTGTTTTCTTTTTAGAATTCCAAACCTTGACAACTTCACCATCAAGCATTGTATAGGCTACCGGCCAAGGATTTAATCCCCTGATATGGTTATAGATCTCTTCCCCGGCTTTGGTCCAGTCGATTTTCTCCTGCTCCCTTTTAATATTAGGGGCAAAAGTAGCTTTTGTATGGTCCTGCTCCTGAGGAGTGAGTTCACCGTTAATCAAGCTTGGAAGCGTCTCGGACAAAAGTTTCGCACCTGCTTCACTCAATTTATCATGCAGAGTGCCAACGTTGTCATCTTCCTCGATTGCCACTTCCACTTGTGTCAGGATGTCGCCTGCGTCGAGTTTCTCTGCCATATACATGATCGTGATCCCCGTTTTCTCCTTCCCTTGGAGTATGGAATAATGAATCGGGGCGCCGCCTCTTAGTTCCGGCAGCAGCGATGCATGTACATTGATGCAGCCGTATTTTGGTGTTTCAAGTATTTCATTAGGAAGAATCTGGCCGAAAGCCGCAGTTACGATCAAATCCGGATTCAGTTCTATGATTTTCTCCATTTCCGTTGGGTTCTTTAACTTTTCCGGCTGTATGACTGGCAGTCCATGTTTTAAAGCCTCTACTTTTACCGGTGGAGGCGTCATGACTTTTTTCCTTCCAACCGGACGGTCCGGCTGAGTCACAACGGCTAAGACTTCATAGCCATCTTCTAAAATCTGCTGAAGCACAGGGACAGAGAAGTCCGGGGTGCCCATAAAAACTATTTTTGTCATTCTTCTTCATACCTTTCCAAATCCGACTCATTGATGTATCTAGTGATTTTTGAAGTAAACAGTACTCCGTTCAGATGGTCGATTTCATGCTGGACTGCTCTGGCAAGAAAATCTTCTGCTTCGAAAATGTATTCTCTGCCAAATCGATCTTGGGCTTTTACTTTTACATAATAAGGACGATTGACTTCTCCGTATATGTCCGGGAAGCTTAAACATCCTTCTACGCCCAGCTGGTCGCCGCTTGTGGCAAGGATTTCTGGATTGATCATTTCGATGACACCTGTTTCATCATCCACATCAACGATTGCGATTTGTTTATTGACTCCTATTTGTGGAGCAGCCAGACCCACTCCGTCTGCGGCAATCATCGTTTCGTACATATCCCTGAGCAATTGATGCAGATTTGCATCGAATTTTGTTACTTTTTCACATTTTATTTCTAATATTTCAGCTGGGTATTTCACTATTGGTAGCAGCGCCACTGATGTTCCCTCATTTCTATAATTCCTTTATTTACATTAGCATATATGGATTCATGTCGGCTGATATGATCAGCCCGTCTGAGCTTTGTGATTGATAGTGTTCAATCACGCTTTTCAAGGTTTCGGTCAACCCTGGTTCCCGTTTGTATTTTATCAAACATTGATAGCGATATCTATTATTGATCCTGGCAATCGGAGATGAGGATGGACCAAGAATGACAGATTGATCGGAAAGCCTTGAGCGGATATAGCCAGTGATTTTTTCGGCTGTCTGCACCGTTTTCATCAAATCACCATGGCTGATGTTCACTATGGCAAGGAAGTAAAAAGGAGGATATCCCCCAGTTTTCCTCATCATCATTTCCTGGTTATAAAATTTATCATAATCCTGTTCTCCCGCAAGCTGGATGCTGTAATGTTCAGGAGTGTAGGTCTGTACGATGACTTCTCCCTCCAGTTCATGCCTTCCTGCCCTTCCGCTTACTTGGGTCAATAGCTGAAAGGTCTTTTCTGAAGATCTGAAATCAGGCAGATGCAGCATCGTGTCTGCACTTAGGACGCCAACAAGGGTGATATTGGGAAAATCAAGCCCCTTGGCAATCATTTGCGTCCCCAGGAGTATGTCCGCCTTTCCTTCCTCAAACTGTCGCAGGAGCTTTTCATGCGAACCTTTTCTGCTTGTAGTGTCGACATCCATCCGGATGACACGGGCTTCCGGCAGGAGTTTCGCCAGTTCTTCTTCTACTTTCTGCGTCCCTGTCCCGAAATAGCGGATGTGCTCGCTGCTGCATTCCGGGCAAATGGAAGGCACTCTTTCTTCATAGCCGCAATAATGGCATTTCATCTGTTCAGAATATCGGTGATAGGTCATCGAAATATCACAGTGTGGACATTGAACTACCAGACCGCAGTCCCTGCACATAATGAAAGAGGAATGCCCCCTTTTATTAAGGAAAAGCACAGATTGTTCTTTTTTATTGAGACGATCTTCCAATTTTTCAAATAGCTCCGTCGAGAACATTGAGCGGTTCCCGCTTCTAAGCTCTTCTCTCATATCAACAATTTTGACGTGAGGCAGCTCGCCTTGATTCATTCTTTTTGAAAGTGTCAATTTTTGATAGACATTCTTTTGAGCGCGGGCAAAGGTTTCCAAGGAGGGTGTGGCGCTTCCCAATATGATTGGGCAATTATGGTGCTGCCCCCTGTGAATAGCGACATCCCTTGCATGGTAACGGGGATTTTCTTCCTGCTTATAGCTGGTTTCATGCTCCTCATCAATGATCACGATTCCGAGGTTCTCGAATGGAGCAAAGATAGCAGACCTTGCCCCTACCACTACACTTACTTCCTTCCTGAGGATTTTCCGCCACTCATCATATTTTTCCCCTATTGAAAGTCCGCTGTGAAGGACAGCGACTTTATGTCCGAATCTCCCTTTAAAACGATTGACCATCTGGGGCGTCAATGATATTTCGGGGACCAGTACAATGGCTTCCTTTCCTTTATCTAAGACTCTTTGGATCGATTGGAGGTAAACCTCTGTTTTCCCACTGCCTGTCACCCCATAAAGCAGGAAGGTTTTATGAATATTATCTTCTATGGACGCAATGATGGGCTTAATTGCTTCTGATTGCTCGTATGTAAGGGAAAAAGGAGTCGTTTTTTTAAACTCTCTGTTTTCAAAAGGATCTCTATAAACTTCCCTTTGCCTTTCAATTAGAATTCCTTTTTCAATGAGTGTCCTGACTGTCGATGCTGATGCTCCGGACTTCTCATAAATTTCATGGATGGGTATAAATGCACTCGGATCATCCGTGAACAATTTAAGCAGTTCGTATTGTTTTACAGCGTTAGAAGGCAGAGAAACCATATATTCATTCAGTTCCTTGCCGTCGACCCTGCACGATACTTCCCTGATTGTTTTCTTTCTGGCTTTACTTTTTACTTCATAGATGATTTCCACATTTTGATGTTTTGCTTCTTGCTGTATGAGTTTCAAAAGCTTTTGATCTTCAATATCTTTCCAACTGATTTCTTGCTTTCCATCAAAAAGTTGAATTAATTCATTAGATATCTTTTCAGGGTGAATGATGGATATGATTTTTTCATATTTTGCTTTCATCGCTGCAGGGAGCATCGCCTGATAAACAGAAACTTTAAAGCTTAGAGTTTTTTCTGTCAGCCAGCGGCCGAGCTCTAGTAGTTCTTCATTCAATACAGGATATAGATCCAATGGTTCTTCAATCTGCTTAAGTTTCGAAAAGTCCGATGATGATTTAATCCCCGTGACATATCCTTGAATTTTTCTAGGGCCAAAAGGAACGATCACTCTCATCCCAGGCATGATGCTCCCTTCCCATTTTTCAGGAATAAGATAATCAAATGTACGATCGGTCTGCATGGCAGGAACATCTACGATGACATTTGCAATTTGCACAGTTATCGAACCTCTTTCATCGCTTGGGCAATTTCTTTTATCAGGCGGCGTGCAACATCCTGCTTGGACATCAATGGAAGCTCTGTCTTAGATCCATCTTTTTTATATATGGTGACAATATTTGTGTCCCCCTGAAAACCGGCGCCTTCATGAGAAACATCATTGGCAACGATCATATCCGCATTCTTTTTTTGGAGTTTCTTTTGTGCATAGTGATCGATATTTTCAGTTTCAGCTGCGAATCCAACAAGAAATTGATGCTCTTTTGTCCTGCCGAGTTCCATGAGGATATCTTTTGTCCGTTCGAACTCTACGATCAAGTCCCCTTCTTGTTTTTTCATTTTTTGATCGTAAATTTTCTTTGGACGATAATCTGCTACAGCGGCACTTTTGATGATTACATCAGCCTCATGAGCGTTGGCCATCACTGCCTGGAACATTTCCTCTGCATTTTCAGCGTGGATGGTCCGTACACCTTGCGGGACTTCAAGTTGAGAATTTGTCACCAAAAGAACATCAGCACCTTCTTTTGCAGCCTGTTCAGCAACAGCAAATCCCATCTTTCCGCTTGAGCGGTTTGTAAAATAGCGGATTGGGTCCAGTTTTTCTTTTGTGGCACCAGCAGTTACGATCATCTTAACCCCTTTAAGTATTCCTTTTTCCCCTGGCTTCATCGATAAAAAATCGTCCACTAATTCTACGATTCGTTCAGGTTCCTCAAGTCTTCCCTTCCCAACGTAACCGCATGCCAAATATCCTTCGCTCGGTTCGATGAACTTATATCCGAAACTGTCAAGGATGGAAATATTCCTTTGCACGGCAGGATGGCTGTACATATTTACATTCATGGCTGGGGCAATCCAAACAGGTGCCTTTGCCGCTAAAAGTGTAGTCGTTATCATATTGTCCGCAATACCATTCGCCATCTTTCCAATCACATTTGCTGTGGCTGGAGCAGCCAAAATGAGATCGGGCCAATCAGCTAAATCGATATGTGCGATGACTTCAGGATTTTTCTCATCAAATGTATCTGTATAAACAGGGTTGCGAGATAACGCCTGGAAAGTCAGTGGAGCAACAAATTCACAAGCTGATTCACTCATGATGACTCTTACTTCCGCTCCTGCCTGAGTCAATTTACTGGTCAAGGCAGCTGCTTTGTATACTGCGATTCCACCCGTGACACACAATAATATCTTTTTTCCTGCTAACATAATCCTTCCCCCAGACTACTCAAGAATTCTTTCCCTTTATTATGAATGATTTCGTCGATTTTTGCTAGAAAAGCGGAAGCGCCTCGATCAGCCCCGACCAGCATAAGACGGAACTCGAAGGAAATCCTGATTTCCGTAGAGGTACGGCTTATGACTCGAGGGGCTAGGCGCTGGAGCTGGACAAATAGAAAAGCGCAAGCGCCTAGATCAGCCCCGACCAGCATAAGACGGAACTCGAAGGGAATCCTGATTTCCGTAGAGGTACGGCTTATGACTTGAGGGGCTGGGCGCTGGAGCCGGACAGAATCTTATCCCTTTTTTCATTAAACCCAAGAAAAAGTATGTAAGAAAAGAAAAACAACCTCATTGAGGTTGTTTTCAATCAGTAAAATTTTCAGTTCCTTTTTTCATCGTCAAATGATCAGCGTGGATTTCTTCAAGTGCCTTGCCGACATACTTGTGGGAAACCGTTTTATCCAGTGTGATCGGGCTTTTGTCTTGAAGATTCCTTGCTCTTTTGGCAGCGATGGTCACTAAAGAGTATTTAGAGTCAATTTTTGTTAAAAGAGAATCGATTGATGGATATAGCATTCTATTCAACCTCCAGCATTTTTTTATATCTTTTTTCCACTCTTTCCCGACGGCAATGTTCAGCCTGGACGATTGAGTTGATTTTTTCGCAAGCAACTTCTACTTTATTATTTTCAACTACATAATCATATAAGTCCATCATTTCTATTTCTGCTTTCGCAGCATTCATACGGTTTCTAATAAGCTCTTCGCTTTCAGTTCCACGAGTTACAATTCGATTTTGAAGTTCGCTTAAACTTGGAGGAGCAAGGAATATGAAAAGCCCATCAGGGAATTTATCTCGTACCTGCTTAGCGCCCTGCACTTCAATCTCTAAGAATACATCTCTGCCTTTTTCCAGCGTTTCCCTCACATAATCAACGGGTGTGCCATAGTAGTTTCCTACATATTCTGCATACTCAAGCAGTTTCCCTTGTTTTATGAGTCCTTCAAATTCTTCGCGGGACTTGAAGAAATAATCCACTCCGTCAACTTCGCCTTCACGAGGTGCGCGGGTCGTCATAGAAATGGAGTATTCAAATCTTGTATTTTCCTGTGAGAATATTTCTTTTCTGACCGTACCTTTTCCAACACCGGACGGGCCTGAAAGAACAATCAGCAATCCTTTTTCAATCATTTAATTAAGCCTACCCTTCTTCATTCATATCATCTTTGTCTGCAAGCCTATGCGCGACCGTTTCAGGCTGAACAGCTGAAAGAATGACATGGTCACTATCCGTAATGATAACTGCTCTTGTTCGTCTGCCATATGTGGCATCAATCAGCGTACCCCTGTCCCTTGCATCCTGGATCAGCCGCTTGATTGGAGCCGATTCCGGACTGACAATCGAAACAATTCGATTTGCTGAAACAATGTTCCCGAATCCGATATTAATTAATTTTATGGACATGTTGCTCCCCCGATCATCAATAATCTAGTTTGGCCTTTTCAAAATCAATTTAATCAGTTGCTATTCAATATTCTGAACTTGTTCGCGCATTTTTTCCAATAAAGTCTTCATTTCTACTACAAGCATAGAAATCCCTGCATGATTTGCTTTAGATCCAATCGTATTTACTTCCCGGTTCAATTCCTGGATGATAAAATCCAACTTTCTTCCGATAGCGCCGTCTGCATCCAGCGCGGCAGCAAATTGGGCAAGATGACTTGAAATCCTGGTTAACTCTTCAGATATATCCGATTTATCAGCAAAAATGGCTGCTTCTTGAACAATTCTCCATTCATCCATTTCACAATCTGTCAATTCCACCATTTTTTTATGAAGTCTGGACTTATACTGTTCCACGACAGACGGGGCTATTTTTTTAACTGATTCCCATTCTGTCTGAAAGGATTCCAGAAGGTGTTTCAAGTCTTTTTTCAGCATGTCACCTTCAGATTTCCTCATTTCCAGTAAATGATTCAATGCATCCTTTACGGCAGAAATGATAAGATTTTCAACCTCAGTATTTTCTTGTTCTGATTCCTCGATTGATATAAAACCTGGCTGGTTCAGCAAGTCTTTGAGATCGATTGGGTTATGTAGATGAAATGAATCTTTCATTTTATTCACTAGTTGATAATAATCCTCTAACAGGCTCCAGTCAACACTCATCTTCCTTTGTATTAACCCTTCGCCTTCTATTGTAATAAAGATTTCGAGTCTCCCCCTGCTTATAAAAGGAGAGAGTTCTTTTTTTATTTTGTCTTCCAATTTCATCAAAGCCCTTGGCATGCGGATGACCATTTCACAAAAGCGATGATTTACAGATTTCATTTCGACTGCAGCCTTGAATTGAGGCGATTCCGCCTGCCCTCTTCCAAAACCTGTCATGCTCATAGCCATAATGATCACTACTTTCTTTCAAAAATAAAAAAAGAAAAGGCAATAGAGCAGCCTCTATTCCCTTTTGTATTATATCATATTTCATGCTCTTTTTTGTAAATAATATGACCCTGCCAGCAAAAACGTTGGGATCGAGGCCATACCTATCACCAGCATCCAATCGCGCGGCTGAATGTAAACAGTATGGAATATCGATTGAAGGCCCGGTACATAGATAACTGCCAGCATCAAGACAACCGATGAAATAACCGCCCATACTAAGTACATATTGCCAAATGGATTCCGGGCGAAGATGGATTTCTCGCTTCGGCAGTCAAAGACATGGATCAATTGTGCAAGAACAAGAGTGGCAAATGCAATGGTCTGTGCATATACCAATTGATTCGGATCACGATGATAAATTGTCATAAAGGAAATCAATGTCGCAGCACCAATTAAAAATCCCCTGGATACGACCTTCCAACCCAATCCTCTCGCGAAGACTCCTTCTTTATGATGCCTCGGCTTCCTTCTCATAACATCATCTTCCGGCTTATCGAGGCCAAGCGCCATTGCCGGCAGTCCATCCGTCACAAGATTCACCCAAAGAATTTGAATTGGAACAAGCGGAAGAGGCAGTGCCAATATCATGGCAAATAGCATGACCAGGATTTCGCCCACGTTTGAGGCAAGAAGGTATCTGATAAATTTACGAATGTTTTCATAGATGTTTCTTCCTTCTTTTATTGCTGCCTTTATGGTAGCAAAATTATCATCCAATAATATAAGGGCAGATGCCTCTTTTGCTACATCCGTACCGGTTATTCCCATTGAGACCCCGATATCCGCGGTCTTGATCGCCGGGGCATCATTCACTCCATCCCCTGTCATGGCGACCACGTGGCCTTTATTTTGAAAAGCCTTGACGATCTTTAATTTATGCTCTGGCGACACACGGGCAAATACCGCTACATCCTCTACAATATTCTCTAATTCCTCTACACTCATATCATTAAGGCAGCTGCCTTCCATTACCTTGGCATTGCCTTTCAAGATTCCAAGCTGCTTTGCGATGGCTTCCGCTGTCACAGCATGATCCCCTGTTATCATAACAGTCTTGATTCCCGCTTCCCTGCATTCCTTTACTGCTTTTTTCACTTCCGGACGAGGAGGATCAATCATGCCTTGCAGACCTAGGAATGTCAATTCTTTTTCAGCTTCGGATTCATGCATGATGACTGTGTTTTCACCTATCGGCTTAAAAGCAATGGCGATAGTACGCAATGCCTGTTTGGCAAGACCTTCGATGGCATCGTTCACAATTTTGATATGTTCATTTCCTAAATATTGAAGTTTGCCGGACCAAAGCACCGATTGGCTAAGTTTTACAAGCACATCCGGTGCACCTTTGGTAATGACATACCGCTTGCCCTGTTGATCTTTGACGACCATGCTCATCATTTTTCTGGAAGAGTCAAAAGGAAATTCTTTTTCGATCGTAAATTGATTCAAGAGAGTTCCACGATGGATGCCAGCCTTCATCGCTGCAACCAATAAAGCTCCTTCGGTTGGATCGCCATCCAGTATGAATGAATCTTCATGTTCCTTTAATGCTGAATGATTGCATAAACAGCCGAATGTGAGGATTTGCTGAAGTTCTTTGGAATGGCCTGGAGAAACCTTTTTTTCATTTTGATAAAATTCCCCTTGTGGGTTATAACCTGTCCCGTCTACTTGCCAAGTCATCCCGCTGCTCCATATATGGGTGACGGTCATTTTGTTTTGAGTCATTGTGCCGGTCTTATCAGAACAGATGACAGATGCACATCCTAGTGTTTCAACTGCAGGAAGTTTCCTGACAATGGCATTCATCCTGATCATCCTTTGAACGCCAAGAGAAAGTGCTACTGTAACAATGGCGGGAAGGCCTTCCGGAATGGCAGCAACTGCCAATGAAACCCCTGCAAGGAACATTGTATACAGATCATGTCCTTGAATCACACCGATCCCTACGACCAAACATGTTAAAAACAAGGCAGCTGTGATCAATATCTTGCCAAGCTGCTCCAATCTCCTTTGAAGAGGCGTATCCATGGTTTCTGCATTTTGAAGCATATGTGCAATCTGGCCCATCGCCGTTTTCATTCCAATGGAAACCACTGCCCCGATACCATTCCCCCTGGTGACCATCGTTCCCATAAAAGCCATATTTTCCATATCACCAAGTCCGATATTTTCTCCTGTAACCACATCAGTTGTCTTAGAAACCGGCAAGGATTCACCCGTCAATGCAGATTCTTCAATTTCTAAATTATTTGATTCTATCAATCTAACATCCGCACCGATTCTATCTCCGCTTACAAACTTCATGATATCCCCGACCATTACTTCCTTGGACGGAATCTTGAGCCATTGTCCATCCCTTAAAACATTCACTTGCGGGGCAGACAGCTCACGTAATGCATTAAGGGATTTTTCTGCTTTTCTTTCTTGAAAAAAGCCAAGAAACCCATTGATGAATACAATAGCAATAATGGCAATTGCATCGATATATTCACCGAGCAGGCCTGATATCAAAGTGGCAGCCAATAAGACAAGCACCATAAAATCCTTGAATTGACTGAAAAAAAGCTGGATGGCCGACTGCTTCTCCCCTTCTTCAAGCTCATTCCAGCCAAAATGGCTGCGCCGTTTCTTAATATCTTCTTCCTTCAATCCTTGTTTAAAATCAGTATTCAGAGCCCCTTCCAAGTCCATTTTCTGCATCTCATGGTACTTCATTAACCCTATTCACTCTCCTCTTTCAAACCAGAAGTTGTCCTTCCCATATAGCAAGCATATTCAGGCTTGGCCGGAAAGATGATATAATAATTTAAATGAACGATAATAGAGACTCTGAAGCTGGAAGGCTTCCTATTGATCTTGGAGTTTAAATTCATATAGAAGCAGAGGATGTTTTTTATGTCATTTGACGGATTATTTACTAGAGCCATGGTCCATGAGCTCATCTCTACAATCAAAGGCGGGAGGATCAACAAAATCCACCAGCCATATAAAAATGAAATCATCATGATCATCCGCGCAAACGGAAAGAATCATAAAGTACTTTTATCCGCTCATCCCTCCTATGCACGCGTTCAGCTGAGCAGCCATTCCTACGATAATCCAAGCGAACCGCCCATGTTCTGCATGCTTCTCAGAAAGCATCTTGAAGGATATATCTTAGAAGATGTAAAACAGATTGAACTCGACAGGATCATCGTTTTTGATATCAAAGGCAGAAATGAAATCGGGGATATCTCCAATAAGCAGCTCATCATCGAAATCATGGGCCGCCATAGCAATATCATTGTAGTCGATAAAGAAAGAAATATGATTCTGGACAGCATCAAACACGTATCCTATGCGGTAAACAGCCACAGAGCTATATTGCCTGGACAGGAATACATACTGCCCCCTGAACAGCATAAGTCAAATCCGCTGGAAGCTTCACAGGAAGATGTCTTAAAGAAAATTGATTTCAATAGCGGTAAACTTGATAAACAGATTGTCGAAAGTTTCTCAGGAGTATCTCCCCTGCTTGCAAAAGAAATAATCCATCGTGCAGGGCTGGCAAATCGACAGACGGTGCCGGCCGCATTTACAAGTTTAATGGATCGAATCCGTTCCCACTCCTACCGGCCAACTCTTACGATATATGATCAAAAAGAGGCTTTTTATATGCTGCCGATCGAACGGCTGGGTGGTGACTCTAAGGAATTTGATTCTTTAAGCGAACTGCTGGACCGCTTTTATTTCGGAAAAGCAGAAAGGGACAGAGTGAAGCAGCAAGGGCATGACCTTGAACGTTTGATGAAAAATGAACGGGATAAAAATGTCCTGAAAATAGAAAAACTGAAACAGACATTAAAAGAGGCGGAAAATGCGGATCATTATCAGTTATTTGGAGAACTTCTCACCGCAAATATGTTTGCCCTGCAAAAAGGAATGGCAGAAATCGAAGTAGTAAACTATTACGACGAAAATGGCGCAATGGCGACTATTCCACTCGATCCGCTGAAAACTCCTTCAGAAAATGCACAGCTGTACTTTTCTAAATATCAGAAGGCAAAGAAAGCTGTCATCGCCGTTCAGGAGCAAATTGAAAAAGCTCATCTGGAGATAGAATACTTTGAAGGGCTGATTCAACAAATAGAGTCCGCTTCCACTAAAGATATTGAAGAGATCAGGGAAGAGTTGTCTGAAGAAGGATATTTGAGGATCAAACAAAAAAAAGGCGTTAAGAAAAAAAACCTAAAGCCAACTTTAGAAAAATACTGCTCCACGGATGGAACGGAAATCCTGGTTGGCAAAAATAATAAGCAGAATGATTATCTTACAAATAAAGTTGCTGCGCGGGATGAACTATGGCTTCATACGAAGGATATCCCGGGATCTCATGTGGTGATAAGAAGCAAAGAGCCGTCTGAAGAAGCAATTCTTGAAGCAGCTGTACTTGCAGCTTATTTCAGCAAAGCGAAAGAATCCAGTTCCGTCCCGGTTGACTATACCCTAGTGCGCCATGTCAAAAAGCCAAGCGGTGCGAAACCAGGCTTCGTCATTTATGATCATCAGCAGACAGTATATGTCACCCCTGATGCAGATAAGGTACTTTCTTTAAAAGTGTAAGTTAAAATCAAGAAAACAGCGGTCAAATACACGGGACCGCTGTTTTCTATTATTTATGAAATTATATTGCCGCACTCCATGCAGCAGGATCTTTTTTCCATTCGATCAATGTGTCCAAGTCCTGTTCATCAATCTTTTCCATTTTTAAAGCTTCTTGCAGCAAGGTGGAATAATCAGTCAAGGAATGATGTTCAATTTCTTCGTTTTTTAATTCTTCGCTTCCCTTTGAGAGCTCATATGTAAAGATTGAGACTACTCCCACTACTTCACAGCCGGCTTCCCTAAGTGCACGGACTGCCGTAATGACACTGCCGCCTGTTGAAATGAGGTCTTCAATAACAACTGCCTTCTGGCCCTTTTCAGCTTTTCCTTCGATTTGATTCCCTTTGCCATGCCCCTTTGCCTTTGAACGAACATAACACATCGGAAGCTCAAGAATCTGGCTAACCCAAGCTGCGTGGGGGATGCCTGCTGTTGCTGTACCGGCAATCAATTCCGCTTCCGGATATTTTTCTGTTATGATCTGCGCCATTCCCTTTGCAATCTCATTTCGCAAAGGGGGATAAGACATTGTGAGGCGGTTGTCGCAGTATATCGGGGAACGCAAGCCTGATGACCACGTAAAAGGATTATCTGGGTTTAATGCTACAGCATTTACTTTCAACAGCTGTCCTGCAATGTATTCTTTCATGAATATACAGCCTCCCATTCATTTGCAATCAAACGATAAGTTTCCAGCGGATGTTCAGACGCTGTGACAGCTCTCCCTACAACAATCGCAGAAGACCCATGAGTCCTTGCGCCATGCGGAGTCATGACTCTCTTTTGATCCTGGGCATCCATCCCTTTCAAGCGGATTCCAGGGGTTACGCACATAAATGATGCCTTTGTCGCTTTTTTGATCTTTTCTGCCTCAAATGCAGAACAGACTACGCCGTCAAGTCCTGCATCGTGGGCTAATTGGGCATAATGAATCACTGATTCATCCAATGTGGCAGAAATCAACTGCTCAGACTGCATTTGATTCTCAGAAGTACTTGTCAACTGGGTGACAGCAATCAATTTTGGAATATCCATTCCAGATGGCGTTCCAGCAGCCAGGCCTTCCATGGCTGCTTCCATCATTTCACTGCCTCCTGCTGCATGTACATTGAGCATGTCAACACCAAGCGATGCCAGCCCTTTCATAGCTCTTTTGACAGTGTTGGGAATATCATGAAGCTTCAGATCCAAAAACAGCTGATGATCACGTTTTTTTATAATTTCTATGATTTCCGCACCAGATTGATAAAAAAGTTCCATTCCGACTTTTACATATAAAGATTCCCCTTCAAAAATGTCGAGGAACTGAACTGCCTCTTTTTTTGTTGAAAAATCAAACGCGATGATAGGTTTTTTGATCAACCTTCCCCCAGCTCCTTCCTGTCAATTCAGAAATATGATCCACTCCGATATCCTGGAGCATTGCAGGCAGCTGCTCAATGATTCCAGGGCATACAAAAGGATCCACAAAATTGGCGGTTCCTACAGCCACTGCACTTGCTCCTGCATAGAAGAATTCAATCACATCTTCTGCATTTTGTATTCCACCCATGCCGATAATCGGCACATTTACATGCTGGCTTACTTCATAAATCATCCGAATCGCTACCGGTTTGATTGCAGGTCCGGATAATCCACCTGTTTTATTGGCTAATATCGGTTTTGCTGTCTTAAGATCCATTCTCATACCGATGAGGGTGTTGATCATCGTGAGTCCGTCTGCTCCCCCATTTTCCACCGCCTTTGCCATCTCGACAATATTTCCTACGTTTGGGGAGAGTTTGACGTATACAGGGACAGATGAAACTTCCTTTACTTTCTTTGTCAACTCTTTTGCAATGGAGGGATCCGTTCCGAATGCTATGCCCCCTGTCTTTACATTAGGACAGGAAATATTCAATTCCAGCGCTTTTACATTCGGTGAGGTTGAAACTTCACGTGCAACATTGACGTAATCTTCCATCATTGACCCTGCCACATTAGCAATGATCGGCACGTCAAATTGATCCAGCCAAGGAAGTTCTTCGTTCATGACTTTATGAAGACCGGGATTTTGAAGGCCGATCGCATTAAGCATTCCGGCATCCGTTTCTGCCACCCTCGGAGTGGGATTCCCAAATCTTGGCTCAGTTGTGACAGCTTTGATCATGATGGCTCCAAGCTGGTTCAAATCATATAGCTGGCTGAATTCACGGCCAAATCCAAAGCATCCGGACGCTGGCATGACGGGATTTTTCAACTGCAGGCCAGGCAATTCAATAGACAAACCATTCATAGCACAACCTCCCCTACTGGAAATACAGGTCCATCACTGCAAACTTTTCTATATTCCGTCCCTGAATCATCGCCTTGTACAGGGCAGACGCAGGCAAAACATGCCCCTATCCCACAGCCCATCCGCTGTTCAAGGGAAAGGTATGCTTCGATATCGCTGAACCTTTCTTCCAGCGCTTTAAGCATAGGAATCGGTCCGCATGCATAAAGGACATCGAAGTCGAAGTCATCATCCATATCATCTATGATCGATGTGACAAACCCTTTTGTCCCTAATGATCCATCTACGGTAGCTGCATATGCAGGGCCAAGATTTGCAAACTCCTCCATATAAAACGAAGCTGTATCCGTTTGGAAGCCCAATACATGGACAACTTCCATCTTGTTTTCTACTAATCTTTTTGAAAGTTCATAAAGTGGAGGAACACCGATTCCGCCTCCTACAAGGAGAGCCTTTTTTCCTTGATGATGGGGCAGGATGGGAAACCCATTCCCGAGAGGGCCCAGCACATCCACTGAGTCCCCTTTATTTTTTTGTGCAAGCCGCTTTGTACCTTTTCCTTCTGTCCTGTAAATCATAGTAAACGCATTGTTCTTCTTATCGATGCTGGATATACTGATCGGCCTTCTCAGCAATGGATCGATTCCTTCTTCTGCCTTCACATGCACAAATTGTCCGGGATTATCCATTTCGGAAACCAGATCTCCCTGCAAGATCATTTCATAAATGTTTTCAGCAATCATCTTTTGTGAAATGACCGTCATTTTTTCTTTTAGGATCATACGTACATCACCTTTTCACCAGCATTTGACTGCGGCATGGCTTCAGCTGAAAATGTCATGGATTCTATCACTCTTAAAATCGCTTCTGCTGTATCAAGGGAAGTCATACACGGAACCCCGTTCTCAACAGACTCCCTTCTGATTCTGAATCCATCGCGCTGCGGCTGCTTCCCTTTTGTCAAGGTATTGATGACAAGCTGAGCTTCCCCATTTCGGATGACATCAAGAAGGTTATGGTTCTCGGCATCAATTTTATCCACCACCGTCACAGGCAATGATGCTTTTTGCAGATACTCTGCCGTGCCGCTTGTGGCAAACAGCTGATAACCGATATTGACGAATCTTTTTGCCAATTCAAGTGCTTCTTCCTTATCTTTGTCAGCGATGGTCATCAGTACTGCCCCATGATCCTTCATTTTCAAACCGGCAGCTACGAGGCCTTTATACAGAGCTTTTTCCAAGGTAAGGTCTTTCCCCATCACTTCTCCTGTTGATTTCATCTCTGGTCCGAGTGTGATATCGACCCTTCTCAATTTCGCAAAAGAGAATACCGGTACTTTAACGTAGACACCTTTGCTTTCAGGAACCAGACCTGTTTCAAATCCTAGAGAATTCAAGGATTCTCCTAAAATCGCTTTTGTTGCAAGATTGGCCATCTTCACATTGGTGATCTTGCTTAAGAATGGAACCGTCCTGCTCGAACGTGGATTGACTTCCAGCACATATAATTCGCCTTTTGAAATAACGTATTGGATATTCAGGAGGCCGATGATTTTCAATCCTTTTGCCAGTCTCACTGTATAGTCCGCAATCTTCGCTTTCATTCCTTCATCTAGCTGCTGTGGTGGATAGACGGCTATCGAATCGCCTGAGTGTACACCGGCCCGTTCGATATGTTCCATGATTCCCGGAATCACAACCGTTTCCCCATCTGAGATGGCATCTACTTCGATTTCTTTTCCGATCAAGTATCGGTCAATCAATACGGGATGTTCAGGATTCACCTTGACTGCGTTTTTCATATAATGGAGGAGTTCTTTTTCCTCATAGACGATTTCCATCGCTCTTCCTCCAAGTACATAGGACGGTCTGACAAGGACTGGGTAGCCGATCTCACTGGCGATGGCTACTGCCTCTTCAACAGAGAAAGCTGTTTTTCCAAGGGGCTGAGGTATCCCAAGCTGTGAAAGGGTCTGTTCGAATTTGTCCCTGTTTTCTGCCCTGTCGATGTCCTCCAGCGAAGTGCCCAGTATCTTGACGCCTCTTTTGCTTAAACCATCAGCAAGGTTGATTGCTGTTTGCCCCCCGAATTGGACGACAACGCCTTCTGGCTGCTCTTGATCGATGACATGCATGACATCCTCAATAGTCAATGGCTCGAAATAAAGTTTGTCAGAGATGCTGAAATCTGTTGATACAGTTTCCGGGTTATTGTTGATGATGATCGCTTCATAGCCCGCTTCCCTGATGGCCCAGACAGAATGGACGGTTGCATAGTCAAACTCTACCCCCTGGCCGATGCGTATCGGACCAGACCCAAGAACGACGATTTTTTTCCTGTCTGTGACAAGCGATTCATTCTCTTCTTCATACGTTCCATAATAGTACGGCGTCTCTGATTCAAATTCTGCTGCACATGTATCGACCATTTTGTAGACAGGGAGGATGTTTTCTTTTTTCCTCCATTCATAAACTTCAAGTTCGGAGCAGTCCCAAAGCTTTGCCATGATATAATCAGAGAATCCCATTTTCTTAGCTTCGAGCGCCACCTCTTTGTTGTGGCGGTGTTCCCTTACCTTTTTTTCAAATTGGATGATCTTGTTGAATTTATGAAGGAAGAAAAGATCGATTTTACTCCAGTCGTGAATTTGATGGATTGTTATGCCTCTTCTCAGTGCCTCACCGATATAAAATAAACGTTCATCCCCAGCTTTTCTGATTCTTTTTTCGATAAGCTCATCTGTTGCATCCATTGGATCCGGAAGTTCGAGATGATTAATTCCGCTTTCCAGTGACCTGATCGCTTTCAGGATGGATTCTTCAAAGTTCCTCCCGATTGCCATTACTTCCCCCGTTGCTTTCATTTGAGTTCCCAGGTTTCGTTTAGCTGACTCAAATTTATCGAATGGCCATCTAGGGATTTTAGAAACGACATAATCCAATGCCGGTTCGAAAGAAGCGTATGTTTTCCCTGTTACAGGGTTGATCATTTCATCCAGTGAAAGCCCTACAGCAATTTTGGCTGCCAGCTTCGCGATCGGATAGCCCGTTGCTTTTGAAGCTAGTGCAGATGAACGGCTCACTCGAGGATTAACCTCGATGATGTAGTAATCAAAGCTGTCCGGATCAAGGGCAAGCTGGACGTTGCATCCACCTTCGATGCCAAGAGCGCGGATAATCTTCAGTGAAGTATTGCGAAGCATTTGATATTCCCTGTCGCTTAATGTCTGGCTTGGCGCCACAACGATGGAATCACCTGTATGGATTCCGACTGGATCGATATTTTCCATATTGCAGACAACGATGGCGTGGTCATTTGAGTCTCTCATAACCTCGTATTCTATCTCTTTAAATCCAGCAATGCTCTTTTCGAGAAGACATTGAGAGACTGGGCTGTTTTTCAGGCCGCTGGATACAATTTCAATCAAATCTTCTTCTGTTTCACAAATCCCTCCGCCTGTACCGCCAAGTGTAAACGCGGGACGCACGATGACAGGATATCCGATCTGTTCCACAAATGCATATGCTTCTGCCAGTGAACGGATGATTTCACTTTCAGGGACAGGTTCATTCAGTTCCTTCATCAGGCTCCGGAATAAATCCCGGTCTTCCGCCTGCTGGATCGCGTCCAGCTTCGTTCCAAGAATCTCCACTCCACATTCTTCAAGTACTCCGGAGTCGGCTAATTCAACTGCCATGTTCAATCCTGTCTGTCCGCCTAATGTCGGAAGGAGGGCATCCGGTCTTTCCTTGCGGATGATCTTGCTAACAAATTCGAGCGTGAGGGGCTCGATATAGACTGCATCCGCTACTTCTGTATCCGTCATGATCGTGGCAGGGTTTGAGTTTACAAGCACTACCCGATATCCCTCTTCTTTTAATGCCAGGCAGGCCTGTGTACCTGCATAGTCAAATTCTGCTGCTTGCCCAATGATTATCGGACCGGATCCTATTACTAAAATGCTTTTAATATCTTGGCGTTTAGGCATGTTGAATCTCCTCTCTCTTGTTGATCTCAATCATATCCATGAATTGGTCGAATAAATAATTGGCATCATCTGGCCCTGGAGATGCTTCAGGGTGATATTGAACGGTGAATGCCGGATATTTTTCATGTTTCAATCCCTCTACAGATCCATCATTGATGGCCAGGTGAGTTATTTTCAATGGAGTCTTTAAAAGGGAATCCTCTTTCACAGCGTATCCATGATTTTGAGATGTAATGGCCACTTTCCCTGTTTCTAAATCTTTTACTGGATGATTGGAGCCCCTGTGGCCGAACTTCATTTTATAAGTATCTCCTCCGCAAGCGAGTGCAAAGAGCTGATGCCCGAGGCAGATGCCGAACAACGGGATCTGCCCGAGAATTTCCTTGATCATGTCGATTCCTTCCTGCACATCTTTTGGATCCCCTGGTCCATTTGAGAGCATGATGCCATCCGGGCTGAGAGACAGGATATCTTTTGCAGGGGTATTGTATGGGACAACCACTACATCACAATCCCTTTTATTCAACTCCCTTAAAATTCCCTGCTTCATTCCAAAGTCGACCAACACAATCCTTTTTCCCCTGCCTGGACTCCTGTATGAACTCTTAACAGAGACCTGTTTCACTTGATCTGTTGGAAGTCCGGTCATTTTCAGTTTCTGGACGACTTCTTCCACCGAAACGTCCATACTGCTAATGACGCCCTTCAATGTCCCGTATTTCCTGATAATTCTTGTTAATTTTCTTGTATCTATACCGGTTATTCCAGGAATGTCCTTTAATTTGAGATACTCATCGATGCTCATTTCGCTTCGCCAATTCGATGGAAAATCTGCAGCCTCTCTTACAATGAACCCTTTGACAGAAGGTTGAACGGATTCAAAATCGTCCCGGTTTACTCCATAATTTCCGATTAGCGGATATGTCAAGGTAACAATCTGCCCGCAGTAGGATGGATCAGTCAATATTTCCTGATAGCCTGTCATTCCTGTATTAAATACAACCTCACCAGTGGAGTCTTTTTCACTTCCGATTGCTTCTCCTACCATCACTGTTCCATCTTCTAAGATTAGTTGTCTTTTCATGCGTTGACTCTCCCTTCAGTCCATACTGGATTTCCATTGAAAAACGTTGCTGTCGGCCAGCCTTTGCAGACCCAATCTGCAAAGGGTGTATTTTTACCTTTTGACAGGAATTCTTGGGGATTAATCCTTGCCTCTTTCTTCAGATCCAGCACAACAATATCAGCAGGCATGCCAATCTCCATTTTTCCAAATGGAAGGTTGAATGCCTCTGCCGGCTTTTTTGTCATCCAATCAATCAACTGGATCAAACTGCATTCGCCTTTCTCAACGAGGTTGGTATAAAGAAGTGGAAAAGCAGTTTCAAGTCCGACAATCCCAAAAGGCGCCAGTCTCATGCCTTCTGCTTTTTCCTCCGCTGTATGCGGAGCGTGGTCGGTTGCAATGAAATCAATCGTACCATCCATCAATCCTTCAATCAGAGCTGCTTGATCCTCTTTGCTCCTTAGCGGCGGGTTCATCTTGAACATTGCATCATCACCTGGGATATCTTCTTCATTCAAGAGCAGATGATGCGGTGTCACTTCAGCTGTGACCATGATCCCGGCTTTTTTTGCATCCCTTACGACCCGTACAGATTCTTTAGTCGAGATATGGCAGACATGGTAGTGGCACCCCGCAGCTTCAGCTAGCAGAACATCCCTTGCAATATGGACCGATTCACAGATAGAAGGAATGCCTGGGATTCCACTCTGTCTGGAAAATTCCCCATCGTGTACGGCACCGCCATAAATCAATGAGTTATCTTCACAGTGCGCCACGACAGCTTTGCCAATTTCCGCTGCTTTCTTCATCGCTTCGAACATTTGCCCGGCAGTCTGGACGCCTACTCCATCATCTGTAAATGCAAACGCCCCTTCTCGCTTGAGAGCTTCAAAATCCGTCAGGTCCCGTCCAAGCTGCCTTTCCGTAATCGCTGCATACGGGAGTACTCTTACATGGGCTTTCTCCTGGATCCGCTCCATCAGCTGCTTCATTGATTCGGGACTGTCAGGCACCGGCCTTGTATTCGGCATTGCCGCAATGGTTGTGAACCCTCCCTTTGCTGCTGCGAGAGTGCCGGTTTCTATCGTTTCTTTCTTTTCTCCACCAGGTTCCCGCAAATGGACATGCAGGTCGACAAATCCTGGAGAGAGGATCTGGCCATTTGCATCCCATTCTTTTTCTCCATGATTCAATAGTTCAGACCCGATTTCTGCAATCAAGCCGTCTTTGATCCTAATATCTTTTCTTTCAAGAGTTCCTTCGCTTGTTAATAACTCACCGTTTCTAATGATCATGTCAGACATATTCCCCACTCCTTCGTTTGGTTTTTTCCAAAGCCCTCTTTAATACAGCCATCCGGATAAAGACTCCATTTTCCATCTGTTTAAAGATTCTCGACCGCTCGCATTCTACAAGTGATGTATCGATTTCCACACCTCGATTAACCGGTGCTGGATGAAGGATGATACTTCCCTTCTTCATTTTTTTCTCACGGTCGATTGTTAGCCCGAATTCTTTGTGATATGTGGAGGCGTCTGTACTTTCAGGAGAACCATGACGTTCATGCTGGATGCGCAGAAGCATCATCACATCCGTTTCTTTCACAGCTTCATCGATTTCCACCAATCTACCGGCTTTTAAATAGTCTTCTTCAAACCATTCCTTCGGTCCGGAGAATGTGACTTCTGCCCCCATTTTTTTTAGGGCCGCAGCATTCGATCTTGCTACACGGCTGTGGCGGATATCCCCTGCAATGGTCACTTTGATTCCTTCAAACCTTCCAAATTCCTGCCAAATCGTATATAGATCCAACAGGCACTGTGTAGGATGCTGACCGCATCCATCCCCGCCATTTATGATGGGGATATGTACATTTTCTATAAGTTCTTCATAAAAATGATCTTTTCCATGACGGATGACAAGGCAGTCCACACCGATTGCTTCCAGTGTTTTCGCTGTATCGTAAAGCGTTTCCCCTTTTTTGATGCTTGATTGATCCGCATCAAAAGGTATCACATCCAGGCCAAGCTTCCTCTCCGCCATTTCAAAGCTGCACTTCGTCCTTGTACTTGCTTCAAAAAAGAGGTTGGCAGCAAATGTCTTTCTTTCAGGTTCCCAATTCTCTCCTCTTGAGAATTGTTGGGCCTGGTGAAGAATTTCCATTATATCCACTGTGCTAAGATCTTCCATAGAACATAAGTGACGGTTCTTCATGATTTCGCTCCTCTCTCTATAAAAAAACACCCTCATTTTATGATGAGGGTGTCTTGAGATGCATTTGAACAGGCCAGAGTGAGGGGAACCTTCTCCCCTGCTTCTCCTGGCTGAATGCTATTCTCTTACACCCTTGAAAGTCTCTCTGTACTTTTTTAAAAGGTGGTAATATTAAGCTACATGTTCATCTATTTTTCCTTCAGAAGAATTGCCTTCCTTTTCAAACATGCTTTCATCCATTTTTTCTCTTCCCGGAAGAATCATATTGAGCAGGACCCCTGCAATGGCAGCGAGAGCCATTCCTTGAATCTGAACTCCTTTGATGTCGATCATGGCCCCTCCGATTCCAATGACCAGGATGACGGATGAGATGACCAGATTCCTTTTATCTCCGAAATCGATTTTACTGTCTACGAGCATCCTTAGTCCGGATGATGCGATGATTCCGAACAGAAGGATGGATACCCCGCCCATTACCGGCGTAGGGATCGTGCTGATCAACGCAGTCACTTTTCCGATGAATCCGAACACGACTGCCAATACCGCAGCGCCGCCAATGACATACACGCTGTATACCCGTGTAATGGCCAGTACACCGATGTTTTCGCCATACGTAGTCTTCGGAGGCCCCCCGATCAGCGCTGAAATGATTGTCGACATTCCATCCCCAAGGATTGAGCGGTGAAGGCCAGGATCTTTGATTAAATCTTTTCCGATAACTTTGCTTAATACAAGCTGATGTCCGATGTGTTCAGAAAGTGTTACGATCGCCACTGGGACCATCAGCCAGACTATATTCATTGTAAGATGAACTTTATAGTCGATGAAGGGAAAAATGAAGTCCGGTTTTTCAAATATGTGCGCTTTTACTACTGGTGAAAAATCTACTATTCCTACAATGGCCGCATAAATGTATCCGATGATGATTCCAATCAAGATTGGAATCAGGCTGAATATTTTCTTTGCATATATGGAGCAGATGATAGTTGCCGCCAAGGTAACAAGTGCTACAGAGAAGTGAAGCATGCTGTATTTTCCATCAGGGCCATTCATAGCCATCCCCACTGCCGTGTTGGCTAGTGCCAATCCGATGACAATGATGACAGGTCCTACGACGATCGGCGGGAGCAGATTCATGATCCACTTGTATCCGGCTTTGCTGATGATGAGTGCGACTATGGCGTAGACGATTCCTGCCAGGAAAGTTCCGATCATCGCTGCACCAGGACCGCCGTTTGCTTTAGCTGCTATGATAGGTGCGATAAAGGCGAAGGATGAACCAAGGTAGGCCGGTACCTTCCCTTTTGTAATGATGATGAAGGACAATGTTCCAAGTCCGCTTGAGATCAAAGCGATTGCCGGGCTTAGACCGACTAGATATGGCACCAGGATCGTGGCACCGAACATTGCGAAAAGGTGCTGCAGACTTAAGGTGATCCATTGAATGGCTGTAGGTTTTTCGTTTATATCCAATATTGGTTTTGACATATTTTTTTCCACCCTTCTTTTTCCAAAATAAAAACCCTTTTTGCTTTGAGGCGCAAAAAGGGTTGTCTGCATGCAGATATACTTCTGGCATGGTGCACTGCAGAGTGAATCCCTTTTTCAGCCTCTCTGGACTAAAATTAAAAGGAAAAGATTATTATTTTTCGTAAATGGTCACTTGATCAGTATCATCTGTTTCAAGCAGTTCTACCACAATTTTTTCAGCGCTTGATGTAGGGATGTTTTTTCCCACATAATCAGCTCGGATCGGCAGTTCCCTGTGACCCCTGTCCACCAGTACAGCCAGTTGAATTTGCGATGGCCTTCCCAGATCCATGATGGCATCCATTGCTGCTCTCACCGTTCTCCCTGTATAAAGGACATCGTCGATGAGGATGACTTTTTTCTCATTGATGTCCACCGGGATATCAGTCCCTTTTACCTCGGGTTCCTGGCTTTCTGTCTTAGTGGTCAGATCATCTCTGTAAAGAGTGATATCCAGTTCTCCGACAGCCAGCTTTTCCCCCTCGATTTCTTTTATCCTTTTGGCCAATCTTTCAGCCAGGAAGATTCCCCTCGTCTTGATTCCGACAAGGACACATTCATGAACCCCTTTATTGCGTTCGATGATTTCGTGTGCCACCCTTGTCAGCGCTCTTCTGATGGCCTGCTGATCTAATACCAGTGCTTTTTGAGTCATGTCAATCACCCCAGAAAATTGATCTGTTTCGTTCGAAAACGGTATAAAAAAACCTCTCACCAATGGATGAGAGGTTTTGGGTATGCTGCACCAAGCCTGCATTCAGATGCACGCTAATATCCGCTTCCTTCTCAGCCTCACTGGACTGTATTAAAGGTTCATTAAGTTAGTACAAGGATAATATGAATAATGGTCTTTGTCAACCACCTTGTCGCAATTCGTCTAAAATCTGCTGAAATTCTTTTGGCATAGGAGCTTCAAATTCCATATATTCTTCTGTTTTAGGGTGGACAAATCCTAGAACGGCTGCATGAAGAGCCTGTCCATCAATCTTCAATGTTTTGCGCGGGCCATATTTTGGATCTCCTGCAAGCGGGAATCCAATATACTTCATATGGACACGGATTTGATGGGTGCGTCCTGTCTCCAATTCACATTCCACAAATGAAAAATGGTCGAAGCGTTCCAAAACACGGAAATGGGTTACAGCGTTCTTCCCATTATCAACGACAGTCATGCTTTGCCTGTCATGGGTATCCCTTCCGATTGGCGCATCTATCGTTCCATAGTCATGCGGAATGATGCCATGGACAATTGCATAATACTTTCTTGTCACTGATTTATCCACCAGCTGCTGAACCAGCTTTTCATGAGCATAATCGTTCTTCGCCACCATTAATAGACCTGACGTATCTTTATCGATTCGATGGACGATTCCCGGGCGAAGGACGCCATTGATTCCGGATAGATCTTTACAATGATGCATAAGACCATTGACCAGTGTACCGGTTAAATGACCGGGAGCGGGATGGACAACCATACCTCTTGGTTTATTTACAACAACGACATCGTGATCTTCATAATAGATATCCAGATTCATGTCTTCCGGCAGTACATCAAGTGCTTCCGGTTCCGGAATGGATATTTCAATTTGGTCGTTCAAACTGCATTTATAATTTGGTTTTATCACTTTGCCATTCACAGTAAGCGCCCCGTCTTTGACCCATTGCTTCACTTGGGTTCTGGACCATTCCGGATTAATTAAGGACACTACTTTATCGATGCGTTCGTTCTGTTCATTTTCTTGTATGATGTGTTCCACTTTCTCCATAAGTTTTCTCCTTCGTTTCTCTCTCTTCTTTCAGCATATAAATCATCAATAAGATGACACCGATCGTCAATGATGCATCCGCAATATTGAAAATAGGGAAATTGTAGCTGAAGATATATGTATGAATAAAATCAACCACTTCTTTGCGGAAAACCCGGTCGATAAAATTGCCGATCGCACCGCCAAGAAGCATTCCGAGGCTAATTCCCAATAAAGGCTTGCCTTTTGCATGTTTTTGCATATAAAAAATGATTCCGCCTATGACGACAACTGTAATCAGGTAGAAAAACCACATTTGCCCCTGAAGGATCCCCCATGCAGCGCCTCTGTTCCGATGACTGGTAATGTAAAAGAAGTTCTTTATGATTTCGATTTCATCGCCAAACTCCATATTTTTGACAATGAGCCATTTTGTCAATTGATCTAATAAAAGGACAAATAGTGCAACAATATAATACACAAAGGCAACCCCCGAATTCTAAATGAAATGATTACCTTTGCATTTTAGCATATAAAAACAGCGGTAACAATGAACTTCGATTCAACCTCCATACGGGATGCTTGATTTTCCGAACTTTTTATGAATTTCTTTCCACTCATTATTGTTTCTGATTGTTGGGAGATGGTGCATGATGTCCAATGGAATTAATTCACCGCTGAATTCACAAATACCAAAAGTATCATTATCGAATTTTGATAATGCGTGCTTTATATCATTTTTTTCCTGTTCGATATAGTGCTTGACCAATGGGTGGACAGATAAGTGCTGGTTAAGTTCAATGTGGGACTCGATCAGTTGCTGATACAGCCTTTTTTTCGTCTCTTCCATCATTACCCCTCCTTCTTATCAAGTAGCATTCCCTCAAAAGAGAAGAAGAAGGTAACGTAAGTATTACTAAAGGTGGTGCTTTTCTCCACCTATATGAATGATTGGCTGTATACACTTAGAATTCCGCTGTGGGCGGACGCTTTCCGCGGGCGGGGCCGAGCCGCTTCCCTCGCTTCGCTCAGTCCAGGGTCTCGACTTTCCCGCTTTTCCCGCAGGAGTCGCCGCCCTCCGCTTCTATCTAGTTCCATAAAAAAAGAGCAGGCTCACATAGTTTATAAATGTGTACCTGCTCTTCTCTATTGCTTACAAATATTATGCTAAATGTGAATAGTTTTCTTTTACTACTTCCGCACAGCGCGGGCATAGGGTTGGATGGTCTTCTGACTTGCCTACTTCAGGTGTGACTGTCCAGCATCTTTCGCATGTTTCTCCTTCTGCTTTCTTAACCACAATGGAGGCGTGGTCAAGTTTTAAAGCATCTTGAGGTGCTTCGTCCACTGATCCGGCCACTTCGAAACCTGAAACAATGAACAACTGCTTTAGGTTTTCTGAAATGCTGTCTAGAAGTGCTTTTGTATTGTCATTTACGTATAACATTACATTTGCAGTCAATGATTTACCAATGACTTTTGCATTCCTTGCTTCTTCAAGCGCTTTTAAAACGTCATCGCGAAGCTTGAGGAACTGATCCCATTTGTTTTCAAGTTCTTCGGAATTGTTGATTTCCTTGACCTCAGGCATATCCGTAAGCTGAACGCTCTCTTCCTCAACACCCGGAATGTATGGCCATACCTCATCCGCAGTATGGGAAAGGATCGGTGAAAGCAATTTGGCCATTGCAACCAATGCTTCGTATAGGACTGTCTGAATCGCTCTTCTCTCGAATTGATCTTCAGCCTCGATATAAAGGACATCTTTTGCGAAATCAAGATAGAAAGAACTTAGATCGAGCGTACAGAAATTATTGACAGCATGATAGATGCCGGCAAAATCATAGCGCTCATACCCTTGTCGAACGTTCTTTACCAAGTTATTCAGCTTAACAAGCATATATTGATCAACTTCACGAAGGTTGACATACTCAACAGTATTGGCTGCAGGGTCAAAATCAGCAAGATTTCCCAGCAAGAATCGGAACGTGTTGCGGATCTTGCGGTAAACTTCTGCGACCTGCTTCAGAATTGGATCTGAAACTCTTACATCTGCTTGATAATCAACTGATGCCACCCATAAACGAAGGATATCCGCACCGAGCTGATTCATGACTTTGGCAGGGACGACAACGTTGCCTAAGGACTTACTCATTTTTCTGCCGTCGCCATCTAGTGCAAAACCGTGGCTCAAGACTCCTTTATACGGTGCCTTGCCTGTTACGGCAACACCAGTCGTCAAGGAAGAGTTAAACCATCCTCTGTATTGGTCAGATCCTTCAAGGTATAAGTCTGCAGGGCGCTGAAGATCGCTGCGCTCTTCCAGTACTGCTTGATGGGAGGATCCTGAATCGAACCATACATCCATGATATCCTGTTCTTTTGTGAATTTGCCGTTAGGGCTGCCTTCATGCGTAAAGTTTTCTGGCAGCAAATCTTTTGCTTCCCTCTCGAACCAAATATTTGATCCATGTTCACGGAAGAGATTCGATACATGGGCAATCGTTTCATCGGTAATGATGGCTTCACCATTTTCAGCATAAAATACCGGAATCGGGACTCCCCATGCACGCTGGCGGGAAATACACCAATCCCCACGGTCGCGCACCATATTGAATAATCTTGTTTCGCCCCAAGCAGGAACCCATTTCGTTTCTTTGACAGCTTCCAATAGTTCATTACGGAACTTATCGATGGAAGCGAACCATTGGGCAGTTGCACGGAAAATAACAGGCTTTTTCGTTCTCCAGTCATGCGGATAGGAGTGCGTGATAAATTTGAGCTTCAGTAAAGCCCCTGATTCTTCAAGTTTTTCAGTGATCGGCTTATTGGCTTCATCATAAAATAACCCTTCAAAGCCTGGTGCTTCTGAAGTCATATATCCTTTATCATCAACTGGACAAAGGACATCCAGTCCGTACTGTTTTCCGACTTGGAAGTCATCTTCACCGTGTCCTGGAGCTGTATGGACGCAGCCGGTACCGGAATCGGTAGTTACGTGTTCGCCAAGAATGACAAGAGACTCGCGGTCATACAATGGATGTTTCGCAGTTGCCTTTTCAAGGTCCGATCCTTTCACGGTCTTTTCTACTTGTGGGGACTCCCACTCAAGCACTTCTGACACTTCTTCAAGAAGGTCTTTTGCTACTACATATTTGCTTCCGCCAGTATTGACCACTGCGTAGTCCAAATCTTTATGAACGGCAATACCGAGATTTGCAGGAATCGTCCAAGGTGTAGTGGTCCAAATGATGATCTTTGTACCGGCTTCAAGGACACCTTTTCCATCCTTAACATCAAATCCGACATAAATGGATGGGGAACGTTTGTCCTGATATTCAATCTCTGCTTCAGCTAAAGCAGATTCGCTGGACGGGGACCAGTATACAGGTTTGAGGCCTTTATAGATGTATCCCTTTTTAGCCATTTCTCCAAACACTTTGATTTGCTGTGCTTCATATTCAGGTTTAAGTGTGATATAAGGATTTTCCCAATCCCCTCTTACTCCCAAGCGTTTGAACTGCTCACGCTGACTGTCGACTTGCTCATAGGCATATTTGGCACACAGTTCCCTGAATTCAGCAACGCTCATTTCTTTCCGTTTGACGCCTTTGTTCGTTAATGCCTGCTCGATAGGAAGACCATGTGTATCCCAGCCGGGTACATATGGAGC
The DNA here is from genome assembly GCF_050990905.1 of Falsibacillus pallidus. Lineage (GTDB taxonomy): Bacteria > Bacillota > Bacilli > Bacillales > DSM-25281 > Falsibacillus > Falsibacillus pallidus_A. The sequence goes on along the minus strand of NZ_CP158866.1, from coordinate 1,440,183 downwards.
ACAATAGCCGCTCATCGACTTATAGCGGACAATGAAGTCTTTTAAAACTTTATTTAATGCATGTCCCATATGGATATCGCCATTTGCATATGGTGGTCCATCATGAAGGACAAATAGTGGACGGCCTTGAGTTCTTTCCTGGACTTTTTTATAAATATCCATCTCGTTCCATTTTTCCTGGAGATCCGGTTCTCTTTTTGGAAGGTTCCCTCTCATAGGAAATTCGGTTTTTGGCATAAGCAGTGTATCTTTGTATTCCATTCCAATTCCTCCTTGGCAATGACGGGCAGCAGGACTTAAAAGTGAGGGCGCGATCATATGGTTTTTCAAGAAAAAACAAAAAACCTTCTCGTCCCGAAAAGGGACGAGAAGGTTTATTCCCGTGGTACCACCCTAATAGATCAAGTTTACCCTCGACCCACTTTGACATTCGTATCGCGAATGAAACGCCACCCCTTACAGGCTGTATGAATCAAACAGCGTTCGAGGATGGGACTCAAGGGTGATTTTCCGATCACTATCTTAATCCGGGCTTTCACCTTCCCCAGCTCGCTTTATCTTAAGATCATTGGATCGTACTGTCCCTGTCACCGTCGTTTATCATTGTTATTAATGTTTTTAAATTATATGTGATAGAGAAGTTATTCGTCAAGTCAAGGTGTCTTCTTGAAGGACCTTCAGTTCTGATGCATCAATTTCAAATTCCATCAGTTTGTCCCAGTCATCGTTTTTAAGCATGTCCAACTGTGCTTCGATAAGCATCCTGAAGCGCGTGCGGAATACTTTGGACTGTTTTTTCAAGTCTTCAATTTCAATGGCGATCTTCCTTGCCTTTGATAATGATTCGTTGACAATCCTGTCTGCATTTTTCTCTGCTTCTTTAATGATCAGCTTGGATTCCTTTTGGGCATGCCTTCTTACTTCTTCTGCTGCTTCCTGGGCAACAATGATGGACTTGTTCAGCGTCTCTTCGATATTCGTAAAATGGCTCAATCGTTCATGCATGGAATTTAATTTTTCTTCCAATTCCTTTTTCTCGCGAATGAGGAGTTCATAATCCTTAATGATTTGATCCAGGAACTCATTCACTTCATCTTCATCATACCCTCTAAATCCCTTGCTGAATTCCTTGTTATGTATATCCAACGGTGTTAAAGGCATGCTGCCACCTCCACAATATCTTTATCTTCTACTATTTGTAAAAAATACTCCACTAGTTCATAAATCAATTATACTGATGTTTCGACAACTTGTGTGAAAAATCCTGCAATTTTCTAAAATTATTTCAAAACTCCTACGACAATCCGCCATTTATCTTTCTTTGTCTTCCCTTCAATCGACACAATTTTTGCTCGGCCAAATCCCCTTGCTGAAATCATATCCCCTTCCTCACAGAGAAATGATGTCTGTTCTGATATCTTCCAGTTGACCTTGACATGTCCGGACTGGATCAAAAGCTGGGATTTTTGTCTTGAAATATTCATGATGGCCCCGAGGACTGCATCAAGTCTTAGAGAACTTACTGTAGTGGAACTTTCTTTCCATTCTTCAGGATTCGGGAGCAGGTCTGCAAGAGGCTTATCTTCCACATTTACTGGGGTCTTACCGACATGAGTAAACTCCATCCTTACAAAATCATTCATCTCTTTCACTGACAAAAATTGAACCTTCTCACCGGAAACAATGATATCCCCGAACTTTTCCCTTTTGAGTCCGATAGACATCAAGCTCCCTAATACTTTTCGATGATCAATGGAGACGAATTTGTGAGGATAATTGATTTCGGCTACAGTGATTAAAAAATCCTCTTCACTTGGTGAATAGTAGGATGGGTAGATCAACGCCCTTTTTCTTTCTGCTTGTTCGTATCCGCCAAAAAAGGAGCACTTGATTTCTCCATCTTTTCCGATAATTGATTGGACGATCCATTGCTGTCTGGGATCAAGGAAATCAGTCAGTTTAGGGGCATAGGATGTTTCTGTATATTGACGCCATTGGATGACGCTGTCCACAAAATCTTTTTCTTCTGAACGAAAATGCTGGTAAATATCTGTCATTATTCAACCTCTATTCCGGAAAATAAAAAAGGAAGCAGATAGCTCCCTTTTATATCGTCCACCTGATCAATTGTTGAATCCCATTCATCGCCAAATTCAAAACGATGAAAGCAACGATTGGTGAGATATCGATCATCCCTATAGGCGGTACGATTCTTCTGAACGGCTCTAAGTAAGGCTCGCAAATTCTTGTCAACACCCGTCCAACACTTGTTTCCCTTGCGTTAGGGAACCAGGACATCAAAATGTATATGACCAGCGCCCATGAATATAATTGAACCAGTTTTGCTAATGCTACCAATAACCATGTCATTCTACCTAGGACCACCTCGTATCATCTATATCAGCCTCAGTGAACAGTTCGGAAATGTTTCCGGAAACCTCTACGTTGTCAGGGGTGCAAAGAAAGATATTGGATCCTACCCTTTGGATATCCCCGCCGATGGCATATACAGTACCACTCAAAAAGTCAACGATCCTTTTAGCCTGGTCATGCTGAATCCTTTGCAGGTTGACCACAACAGCCCGCCTATTTTTTAAGTGATCTGCAATTTCCTGGGCTTCTGCATACACCCTTGGCTCAACCAATATTACCTTGGAAGATTTTTGAACACTTTGCAGACTGACAATATTTTGTTTTACATTTCCTTGCTGTGCCTTCACCATCGGCTGTTTAGCCGGTTCAGCCTCTTCTTCCATGATTTCTTCTTCCATATCATCATATTCATCATCTAAAAGAAAAAATGTTTTAAATTTTGATTTTAGTCCCATTACTACACCTCCAGTTCATTTTCAGCGGCACCGACCAATGATGTTCCTATGCGAATATAGGTTGCCCCTTCTTCTATGGCAATCCCATAATCATTGGACATCCCCATTGACAATTCTGTACATGGGGCGTATTCAAGATCCAGCTCTTTGGCTTTCAGTTGAAGTTCCTTTAAATCTGAGAAGCACTTTCGAATTACCTTTTCATCAGTTGAGTTTGGCGCCATTGTCATTAGACCAATTATATGGATGTTTTTAAACTTGTCCAATTGTTTGATAAAATCCATTGCCTCTTGTGGGTCAAGTCCATGCTTGGATTCTTCGCCTGAAGTATTCACTTGAACAAAGCAATTAATCGGCTGGCCTGCCCGTTTATCGATTTCCTTTGCGAGTGAAATCCTATCAAGGGAATGTATGTAATCAACTTTTTCTATGATGTTTTTCACTTTCCTCGTTTGCAATGAACCGATGAAGTGCCAGATGGGCTCATCTCCAAGAACTTCCCATTTTTCGTTTAAGCCCTCATCCCTATTCTCACCAAGATGTATGAGACCAGCTCTCATCGCTTCCTGTGCACGTTCAGCAGAAACCTGCTTGGTCACTGCCACAATCGTGATTTCACTGCGGTTCCTTCCTGATTTCCTGCACGCTTCTTCAATGCGTTTTTCGATCAGCTCTAGATTTTCTGCTACTTTCATGAAGTCATTCTCCTTTCCAGCCAATAAAGCTGAGCATCCTGCCTGTTTTCCCTTCATCTCTTCTATGCGAAAAATAATGTGGGGAATCACAGCTTGTACAGAATTGCGTCATTTCGATATGGTTGGCCGGAATGCCTGATTTTATCAATATCAATCTGTTCATTTCTTTAAGGTCAATGGAATACTGCCCTTGACTGATTTCATTATATGGTTTTTCAACCGATTCATCCAGCCATATTTCCATTTCATTTATAACACGGTCATCCACGACATAGCAATTCCTGCAGATTGATGGGCCGATCGCCACCTGGATTTCTTCAGGTGAAATCCCTTCTGCCATCCATGTTCTGACCATTTCGGAAGCAATTCCTTTTGCTGTCCCTTTCCACCCTGCATGGGCAATACCGATATACCCTTGTTCAGGGGCAATGAAAAATAATGGCACACAGTCGGCAAACGCTAATGTCAAAAGAATTCCAGGTTCATTTGTATAGAATCCGTCTGTATCTTTGAAGCCTGATGCATATTCCTTTGCACCTTTCCCACGGTCGCTCAACGATGCCTTGACGATTCGATTTCCATGGGTCTGTTCTGCACCAACCCAATTATCGATTGGAGTTCCGAGTCGTTCAGCCAGCTGTCTGCGGTTAGATACCACTTTATCCAACTCATCTCCCACGTGGAACCCCATATTCAAGCTTTCGAAAGGTCCTGTACTAAAACCGCCTTCTTTTGAAGTAAAACCTGCAGCTAGATTAGGGAAACGGCTGACCCATTCCGACAGCGTGTAGTATTCTGTAAACTTTCGATCAAATGGTTCACCCATAATAAAGCTCCTCCATTTGTATTTTCTTTAGTTTACCATACGCCCGGCATGCGGTCAGCATATATATCATCACTTAGGTTCATTTAACTGCTGCTGTGTATATTTTTGCTCTTTGAACCTGACTAATATCACATCAGTCCCAATCTTCACGATATTGTTCCATGGAATCACAATATCTTCCTCTTTCCCAAACAGCCCAAGCAGCTTCCCTCCTGAACCAATCACAATAGCATCTATTTTGCCCGTTTCCAAGTTGATTTCGATATCCCCAATATTGCCTAATTTTTTCCCATCGGAAATATTTACGACATCCTTGATTTGAAATTCAGAGATCCTGACCAAGGGAATCCCCCTCTCCTTTTTGTTCTCATTCAAGTATATGCGTGATCCGTGAGAAAACATGTGTAATAGAAAAATGCCGCTGGAGCAAGTCCATCGGCATTTTTCTATTATAAACATTCTGAGTGAAATTTTGTCCAGCTCCGCCGGCTAGAGGCTGGGAGGTTTCCTTCAGCGCGCTTACGATAAGTCAACATCGATTCGCTTCGCTTATCGTGTTTCCTTTATCTCGCAGCACTTCAGTCCAACCTCGGCGCCTCTAAACAGCCGGCTCCGCTTTTCTTATTGTCCAGCTCCAGCTCCTAGCCCCTCGAGTCATAAGCCGCACCTCTACGGAAATCAGGATTTCCTTCGAGTTCCGGCTTATGCTGGTCGGGGCTGTTTGAGGCACTTCCGCTTTTCTTATTGAATGTTTTTATTCATATGTTTAATCGCTGCTTTTTCCAGCCTTGACACTTGAGCTTGTGAGATCCCGATTTCCTCTGCAACCTCCATCTGCGTCTTGCCCTGGAAAAATCTCTTTCTGATGATCATCTTCTCTCTTTCATTCAACCTGCGCATTCCTTCCTTTAGGGCTATTTCCTCAATCCATTGGATATCTTTATTTTTTTCATCACTCAATTGATCCATGACAAAAATCGGATCCCCCCCATCATTGTATATAGGTTCGAACAATGAAACAGGGTCTTGTATCGCATCCAATGCAAATACGACTTCCTCATGGGCCACCTCAAGCACTTTTGCAATTTCTTCAGCAGTCGGCTCCCTCGATGTTTCACTCATCAATCTTTCACGGACTTGAAGGGCTTTATAGGCAATATCCCTCAAACTTCTTGAAACACGGATAGGATTATTATCCCTAAGATATCGGCGGATTTCCCCGATAATCATCGGTACTGCATAGGTGGAAAATTTAACATTTTGGCCCAAATCGAAATTATCGATTGATTTCATCAATCCGATGCAGCCAACTTGAAACAAGTCGTCCACAAATTCTCCTCGGTTATTAAACCTCTGGATGACACTGAGGACCAATCGCAAGTTTCCATTTACTAATTTTTCTCTAGCCCAAAGTTCCCCTGACTGCATTTGCTTAAAAAGCAATCTCATTTCCTCATTTTTGAGGACAGGGAGTTTAGATGTGTCCACACCGCAAATTTCCACTTTATTTCGCGTCAAGTCTTTTCCCTCCTTACAGGAGCTGCTGTTCAAAGTTAAGTATCTCCTCGGCAGGGAAATTTATGCACAGCATGAGTGCTTCAAAAATGGAAAATGGATGTCTTTATTGTTCAGGAATTCAAGTGTATCAAGCTGCAAATCGAGCAGGAAAATATTTGGCATGAATAAAAATAATAAAATTCAAAAAAACAGATAATTTTTCCGGCGCTATTTCCTACTTGCCGGAAAAATCATCTGTCTCAACGTTTGTTTCATATCAGCCACCAATTTTAAACCATTTTATTAAATTCTTTCCTAAGGCGCTTAATGATTCTTTTCTCAAGCCTGGAGATGTAGGATTGAGAAATCCCCAGCATATCTGCTACATCTTTTTGCGTTTTTTCTTCTCCGCCAACCAGCCCAAACCTAAGCTCCATGATTTGTTTTTCACGGTCTGAAAGCTGATGGAGCGCATTGAATAACAGCTTCCTGTCAACGGTTGCTTCTAAGTCTTTTGTAATTATATCCTCTTCTGTCCCCAAAACATCTGATAGGAGAAGTTCATTTCCATCCCAATCAATATTGAGCGGCTCATCAAATGATACTTCAGAACGAATTTTGTTATTTCTTCTCAAATACATCAATATCTCATTTTCGATACAGCGGGAGGCATATGTAGCAAGCTTGATTTTTTTCTCCGGATTAAATGTATTTACAGCTTTTATCAATCCAATTGTCCCGATGCTGATGAGATCCTCTATATTTATGCCTGTGTTTTCAAATTTCCTTGCTATATAGACAACAAGTCTCAAATTTCTTTCAATCAATAAAGAACGCGCAGCTTTATCTCCATTTGGAAGCTTTTTCAAAAGCACTTCTTCTTCATCTTTAGAAAGCGGCGGCGGCAATGCCTCACTGCCGCCAATGTAATAGATCTCGTCTGTTTTCAATCCTAATTTAATTAGGAGCTTATACCAATAATACGAGAGTTTCAGCCTGAAATTTTTCAACTTGTTTCCTCCTTCTATTTTTGCTAAGTGCTGAGTATAGTATTATTACCTTCTTTAAGATGCCGTTTTGATGCTGATTCCTGAAACCATCTTGGGATGGACGATGCAGTTGAATTCTCCATCTCCTGAAAGGGTTTGATCCGTAAAAGATATTAGCCCTTTTTTGACCACCCAACTTTCATCCCCTTTAAAAATCACTAATCGGTCGGGTTTGAATGCAGTGAGAAGCTGATTCGATTTGCCCACTGACTTGGCAGGGATGAATCGCAATTTATCCGTCCACTCTTCGCTGAGTGAAACGGACCCGTCCATGAATCCATCAGGATTTTTGGCCAATTCAATGATTTCTTTTGGAAGAGACTGCTGTCCTATAATCGATGCAATCATCACCGGCATATTGGAAATGGGGTCGTAAAGTTTATTCCCACTGTCTATCAGGCCATTGAAGGACATATGAATATGATTTATTTCAATTGAAACTTTCACCAATTGCTCATATTCGATTTTAGCCATTTCAAAGGTCTCAATTCTTTTCCTGGAAAAATACCAGGCAGCAGGGATGCCAAACATTACGAAAATCCAGGATATCGGATCTCCAAACCCTTTAATACTTGCTAAAAATAACGAAGATGAGTAGTCAAGCTGAAATGATAGAAGATAATGAGTGCCAATTAAAATGCCGCCAAGGAGAAAGGTAGTAAAATAAAAAGTCATCAGGCAGCTAAAGTAAGATTTCATTCGACTGAAGCCAAAGACACTAAATACCATTACCAAAGAAAAAAAGATTTTGATGGCTGCATTGTTCGCTAAAAATCCGATGGGAGTCAAGGGCAAAAATATCAAGATGGATCCTATCAATCCTCCTATTCCTATCCTCCACCACTTAACCCTTCTTTTTAGAAGTATGGAAGTCAGCCATAATAACATGCTATCCACAAGCAGATTCAATAGCCAAATGACGTCCAAATATACGACCAATCATCCCCCTCCAATCCATTACCTTTTTCAAGAAGTATATCTTACATTGCGCCTGAAATATGTCAGTTCTTGTAACGGATACCCAAGAAATTTTCAAAGATTACAACGAATTTTGTCATAGAAAAGCGCAAGCGACCTGAAAGCCCCGACCAGCATAAGACGGAACTCGAAGGAAATCCTGATTTCCGTAGAGGTACGGCTTATGACTCGAGGGGCTGGGCGCTGGAGCTGGACAAAGAAAAGCGCAAGCGACCTGAAAGCCCCGACCAGCGTACGTAAGTTTTATTAATTTTAACCACAAAAAAAAACGAGTGGTTTTCACCACTCGCTTTTCAAAAAATTTATCTGCGACGATTTCGGTTGCGAAGGAAGGTTGGAATATCCAATGTTTCTTCCATCGGCTGAGATGAAGATGTTCTAGCAGGTTCAGGCTGCTGCTCTTCTCGTTTAGGCTCTCTTTTTGGAGCTTGAGAAACGGTTGGCTTCATCTGTCCGAATGAAGGGCGCGTAGGCTTTGGCTGAACAGCCTCTTCATTAAAGCCTGTTGCAATGACCGTCACAACGATTTCGTCTTTGAAATTTTCATTGATTACGGAACCGAAAATCATATTTACTTCTTGATCTGAGGCAGATGCTACAATATCTGCAGCTTCTTGAACTTCATACAAGCTTAAATTCGTTCCACCTGTGATATTCATCAAAACACCTTGTGCTCCATCAATGGATGTTTCAAGCAATGGCGAGGAAATGGCTTTCTTCGCAGCTTCAGTGGCGCGGTTTTCACCTGTTGCCACCCCGATACCCATCAAAGCAGATCCTTTATTGGACATAATCGTTTTTACATCCGCAAAGTCAAGGTTGATTAATCCCGGCACGGCGATCAAGTCTGAAATACCCTGAACACCTTGGCGAAGAACATTATCCGCCTCACGGAATGCTTCAAGCATAGGTGTACTTTTATCAACGATTTCTAACAATCTATCATTTGGAATGACAATCAATGTGTCTACTGATTCCTTCATGGCAGAAATTCCGCCGGCTGCTTGTGTTTGGCGCTTTCTTCCTTCAAAAGTGAAAGGACGAGTCACAACGCCAACTGTCAATGCACCCAAATCTCTAGCAATCTGCGCAATGACAGGTGCTGCACCAGTTCCGGTACCGCCTCCCATTCCAGCAGTGACGAATACCATGTCAGCTCCTCTAAGAGCTTCCTCAATTTGCTCTTTGCTCTCTTCGGCAGCCTTTTTACCTACCTCAGGATTAGCTCCTGCTCCAAGACCCCTTGTCAATTTTGCACCGATTTGCATTTTAATTTCTGCTTTTGAAAGGTTTAAGGCTTGAGCATCTGTATTTACAGAGATGAACTCAACTCCCTGAACACCATGTTCGATCATTCGGTTAACAGCATTGTTTCCGCCGCCGCCAACACCGATTACTTTAATAGTTGCTAATTGGTCTAAATTTGTATCAAACTCCAACATGACAAATCCTCCTAATTCGTCGATTTCCGCTTCGATGTCCTACTCGAAAAAGTAACCAAAGAACTTCTTCATTTTATTTGATATTTTTTCCTCGGGCTGTTTTTCTACCTTTGGCTTTGCTTGAGTTGGTTTTGCTTGCCTTTTCTCAATAGCTTCTGATGGAACAGGAGAAGCACTAACATTTCTCCCTTGCAATCTAGCAGTCTTGTGTGCATATTTTATCAATCCGACTGCAGTAGTATATTGAGATTCGCGCACACCGATATAGTCTGGAATTGCTACTCTAACCCTATTTTGGAATACGAGCTGAGCTAGATCCAAAACCCCTGGAAGGCTTGACATGCCGCCGGTCAAAACATAACCGCCAGGCAAGTCCCTCACTCCAAGTCTTTTCAGTTCATGCTGGACCAAATCGAATATTTCTTCGAGCCTTGCTTCAATGATATCAGAAATCTCCAGTTGATTAAATTGTTGATGCTGATCACTTCCGATAATTGGTACGCTAAAAACTTCTTCTTCGGATGCATGATCATAAAATGCATGTCCATACTTCACTTTGATTCTTTCTGCGTCATCCGTTGATGTACGGAGACCGATGGACAAGTCCTTGGTAATATGCTCCCCTCCAACCGGTAGAACCGAAGTGACCTTTAAATGCCCTTGTTCGAATACTGCCAGTGTAGTGGAACCTCCACCTATGTCTATCAGCGCTGCACCAAGATTTTGTTCATCCTTGGATAGGGCAATGGAACCTGCTGCAAGAGGCTGCAGCACAATATCTGTAATATCGAGTCCTGCCCTTTCTACACAGCGAAGTGTATTATGTAAAATCGTTTTTGAACCCGTAATGATTGTTCCTTCCATTTCGAGCCTGACACCTATCATTCCACGCGGATCATTGATTTCATCGAGCCCGTCCACGATGAATTGCTTAGGGATGACATTAATGATTTCACGTTCCGGCGGGATGGAAATCACTTGTGCAGCATCCATTACCCTTGCTACATCTTCATCAGTTATTTCCCTGTTTTCACTCGATACGGCTACCACCCCGTGGCAAGGCTGCAAAGCGACATGGTTGCCGGCAACTCCGACAATGACCTTGTCAATATTCATACCTATCATTCTCTCAGCCTGTTCGACTGCTTTTTTAATAGATTGAACCGTTTCGTCTATATCGACGATGGATCCTTTGCGAATCCCTTCAGAATGAACGTTCCCAACACCGATAATGTTTAATGCATCATTTACCATTTCTCCGATAATGACCTTTACAGTGGATGTACCGATGTCAAGACTTACATATATTTCATTGCTGTTCACTCTATGGCACCTCCTTCAACAAATCTGCGACTTTTTCATATTTAGAACAACAAATGCATAATTCACTTGATTTCAAATGATCTATTATTGATATTCGGCAAAACTAAAGTATTCCCTTTTAAAAAATCAACTTTTTTCTGATTTTTCTTGAGAATTGGCCGACCATTTGCTGATCATGATCCGCCTGATGACTGCGATGTTCTGGAATAGCCTTACGCCGAATGCAAAAACGGCTGCTAAATACAAGTCTACACCAAGATGAACCCCTAGAAAAGCTAAACTTGCAGCCAGCAAAATGTTAAAAAAGAATCCAGATACAAAAACTTTGTCATCATATATATTTTGCAAATGTGCCCTTATTCCCCCGAAGAGGGTATCCAGGGCAGCAAGGACCGCAATGGATAAATAATTCGAGTATTCATCAGGTATGCGGATATCTGTCAACAGCCCCAATATAACACCTATGAGGAGCCCGAGTATCGGAAGCCACATCTTATTTCTCTCCTTTTTCTTTAACAGGCTCCATATAGCGAATCCTTAGTATATCTTGATAGGCAGGGATGGTAATATTCTTGTTCGGTTTTGAAATATTCACCCTTAAATCATCTATGAAGAAATCATCAGCCGACTTGGAAACACTCATTCGATTATATAATTTTTGGGCAGTATCCCAATCTTTGGCGATTACTTTGACCTCGATGGGAACAGAATGAATGGCATACCCATTCACCTTTGTTTCACCATTGATATCCCTTATGACCGAATTATTGATAATTCGCTGTCCATCGATTGATATGTATAAAGCGTCGTACATATTCAGTTCATTGACCAGCCTTTTCAGCAAATCCGGCGAAACGGATTTTACTGTCTTACCCAGGAGCATTTCTTCGTATACAGGCTCAATAGTCAGCACGATTCCTGGTCCGGCAGCTTCTGTCAATCCTGCTTCTTTTTTTAATTCATCAAGTGTTTCTCGGAGGGCTTCCTCTTTGCTTCCTTTTTTCTTTGTTTCATACTTGTCCAGCTTTTCTTCATTGGACCTGATTTCACTGATCAATTTGGACTGCGTTTCTTTTTCCTTTAACAGTGCTTCCCTTAATTCCCAAATATCCCTTGTATCCCTGATCACAGGTTTTTTGACTGTTTGAAACTGGATGGCCAGCATAAATCCAATGATGATCGTGATGAAGGTAAAGCTGATTTTAATTTTTTTAGCCACTCCATTTCACCAAGCCTTCTTTTAAAACCATAGTCATATTCCAATCATGATCCTCTCAGGATTGGGTCCATGACTAATTCATCTTTCTTTTCCATTTTGAATATGATGTTCTCATTCACTAACCGGTCCTTCACCCCGCCTGTGATGCTCAATGCCGAAGAAAGAACTGCAGGATCTCCTATGGCACTGATTGTGAATGGAGCAGGGTGCTGTACACCATCTACTGTGATGACAGGACCATTGCAGAGAATATAGGAATTATGCTGGAGCCTCTGTCCGTTGACTGCAACTGCACTTGCTCCTGCAATATACAATTCATTGATTACATTGAAAACATGATGTTCATGCACAAGGTAATTATTCACGTTTTCCTCATCGGGATCATATTCGCCATCTTCTAAGGTGACTTCAATCCCTTTACCTTTTACTTTCACCATGCCTAAATACATCCGGTACTTTTCAGCATCTTCAGCCAGGTTGAAAAAAACTTGTTCTTCCTTAGATAAATCTTTTTCAACATCAAGCACTTTTGACTGCTTTTCAAAAAGTTCATTTTGCAGTTTTCGATTATCTTTCTGCTGTTGGATGATTTGGTTGCGAAGCTGATCCTCCATCGCCCATTGACGGTCCGAGATTTTATTCCCGTTCTTCTCCTTATTCGCTAAACTATAGGAAAACGCAAGGATAAACCCAAGGACCAGGGTGACAAGGGAAAGGACGACCTGCTTACCTTTTATCTTCTTTTTTTTCATTTTGTTTGTCCTCTCCTGTGTCATAAGCTTTAAAGAAGGAGCCGACTTCAAGGTCGATGATTCCTTTTTTATTTGGATCCAGCTGGCTTATGATGGAAGGGTAATGAATCATTTTATCCGAAAAACTGCGAATGGTGGCCGTCACTTCGAATCCATCGTTCATGTATAATGTGATATGATATTTATCTGTCTTTTTAGGGGCATATTGGATTTCAGAAATGGAATTGATGATTTCGTCAGGTAAAGTCCTCAACTGTTCAACCATTTCATTCAGCACCGCTCCCTCTTTGAAATCTGTAAGGAGAGGTGAGTTGACACGGACAGTCTTGCTGCCTCCGTCTTTAACGATGCGTCCATTTTCTAAAACAGGATAAAAGCTTGTCCCTTTTGACAGAAAAGCGATCCGGCCGTATTCCTTAACATGGATCTTATAGGAATTAGGCAGACGGACACTTACTTTGGCAGATTTTATTTCCGGGAGTTTTTCAAGATTCTTTACAGTTTGATCCCGATTGATCCCCCATACATTCATGCCTTTTGAAATCCCGCTCGCTTTGATGACTGCTTTCTCACTTAATAAGTGGCTGCCTTCTACTTGGATCGAGCCAACTTTACTGATGGAAGATTGAAAATATCCGATGCAAGCTATAAGCAGAAAAAAGATTGAGAGGAGGATGATGAGCCTTCGATTCGCTTTCCGCTTTCTCTGCTGCTTGATTTTCGGAATGCGGTCTTCCAGAGAAACGATATTTCCTTTTTTCATCACAATCCACCTTTACCAAATCCGCAAAAAATGACAGATAACATTTTTCACCGTCTTACTGTGAAGTATGTGGACTTGTCATTGCAATTCTATTTTCTTACATCCTATTTTATCTCATAAAAAAACATGAGAAAAGATGGAAATGGATTTTTTCACTATTATTTAGTGAGCTGAACCATGACTTGATACAATCTATCGGAGGAATCAGGCACTCCAAGGCCTTTTGAAGCTGCACTCATCTTCTTCTGCAGCGGCTCGTCAAGTATGATTTTATCAATTTCATTAATCAATTTCCCCGAAGTCAATTCTTTTTCCAGGATCATGGTGGCAGCTTGTTTCTCAACCAGTGCCATCGCATTCTTCTCTTGATGATTATTTGTTACATAAGGACTCGGGATCAGGATGCTCGGCACCCCCAATGCTGTAATTTCTGCAATGGATGTCGCACCAGCTCTTGCTACGACTAAATCCACTGAAGACAAGACCTCAGGCATATTATAAAGGAATGGTGCTACAGCAACATTTTTCGGCATGCCAACCAAGTCCACTTCGGCTTTTACCTTTTCATAATGTACATCCCCAGTAATATAAATGACCTGATAAGCCTTTTTCGCGAAAGACGCTAATGATTTCACGACAGCATCATTGATCGGTCTGGCCCCTCTGCTTCCTCCGAAAATAAGTACGGTCGGCTGATTCTGTTTTAATCCGAGAGTTGGCAGAATGTCGAGTTTTTGAATTCCCGCCACTTCTGAAGCACGGGGATTACCTGTGAATTCCACTTTCTCTTTAGGGAAAAACGATCTGGCCGTTTCAAAGCAAATGGCTACTTTATCTACATATCTGCTCAAAAATTTGTTGGTTAATCCCGGTACACTGTTCTGCTCATGTACTATGGTTGGGATTTTTTCTTTAGCTGCAGCATAGACAACCGGGCCACAGACATATCCGCCTGTGCCAATGACTAGATCCGGTTTAAAATCTTTAATATATCTTCTGCTATCCTTCACACCTTTGAGGAATCGCATGATGGTTTTCACATTTTCAAATGAGAGGGATCTTTTAAACCCCGTAATCTCAATAGATTTAAATGGGATCCCTTCACGGGTTACAAGTTTCGATTCCAGGCCCTTTGATGTTCCAATGTATAGAAACTCAGTGCCGGGATGTTTTTGCTCAATGGTTCGGATCAAGGCCAGGGCAGGATAGATATGTCCTCCTGTACCTCCTCCACTCACAACAATTTTCATAAATCCACCTCATTAAGTTTTAGCAAAGAAGTACTGCGTATGTAAGGCAATGTTTTTCTGTTACCCTATCTTACTATATTCTAAACGAACCTGTCCTGATCGCACTAGAATGTCATTGAAATGTAATATCATCATTATTTTATCTCCAATAACTTGAAAAGGAAACCCAATCAGGGTTTCCTTTGTCAATATTTTGAATAACGGCTGATATTCAGGAGAACCCCAACAGCCATAAGCATAAGCGTCAAAGAAGATCCACCATAGCTTAGAAAGGGTAGTGTGATCCCTGTAACAGGCATCAGCCCGGTGACAACACCTATGTTGATCATAACCTGGATGGCGATCATCGAGATGATTCCGACTGCCAGAAAACTTCCATATAAATCAGGGGCTCCCAACGCAATCCTTATCCCCCTCCATAAGAGCAAAGCAAATAAAAGGATGACAAGACTTCCTCCTATGAAGCCCAGTTCTTCGGAAAGAATGGCAAAGATAAAATCCGTCTGCGGTTCAGGCAGGTAGAAAAACTTTTGTCTGCTTTCACCCAGCCCCAATCCAAATAACCCTCCCGGTCCAATGGCATATAGCGATTGAATGATTTGAAACCCGCTGCCAAGCGGATCGGACCACGGATCTAAAAACGAAGTGATCCTTTTTATCCGATAGGGGGCTGAGAGGATCAATCCGGCAAAACCTGCCAGTCCAAGTAAGCCCAGCCATGCAAAATGGCTAACCCTTGCTCCAGAAATAAAGATCATGACGACACAAGTGCCCACCATGACAGTTCCCGTTCCAAGATCAGGCTGCAGCATGATAAGTCCGAATGCTGTAAAGACCAAAGAGAGGGATGGGACAAGACCTTTCTTAAAAGAAGTGATAAGCTTCTGCCGATCGGAAAGAAATTTAGCTAAAAAGGATATCATGGCAAGTTTCATGAACTCTGAGGGCTGAATGGAAAATGCCCCGACCCCAATCCAGCTCCTTGATCCATTTCGTACCATTCCGACGCCAGGGATCAATACGGCGAGCAGGAGGACAAAGCAGATGATTAAAATCAACTTCGCCCATGTTTTCCATGTCCAATAATCAACGTTCATGATGAAGAACATCGCTGCCACACCGACACCTGCGAACAATAGCTGCCTCTTGGCAAAAAAGAAGGAATCGTCGAATTTATATGTAGCCCAGACAGCACTTGCACTATAAACCATGATCAATCCAATGGTCAGTAAAGAAAGTGTTGCGATAATCAATACAATATCAGGGGTCGTTTTCTTTAATGGCAACGGTTAACACCTCTGCAGACTTATTATTTGAGCCTGTCAGACAACCTGCTGCTTTCCTTGGTGATCTAATTTGTCCAATAAGCCAAGCTCTTATATAAGCTTATGCACTGCGTCAATGAAAATATCACCGCGAACTTCAAAAGTTTTATACTGATCCCAGCTGGCGCAGGCAGGAGAAAGTAAGATTATATCCCCTTCATCAGAGCATTCGAAAGCTGCAGGCACAGCTGTACCCACATTATCGACCCGCTTGATGACTTTTATTCCTGCTTTTTCGGCTGTCTCTTCCAATTTCCCTGCAGTTTGTCCGAATGTAATGATAGCCTTGACATTCTTCATGTCCGGAATCAGGTCATCAAATCCATTCCCTCTGTCAAGTCCACCCGCCAAAAGGACAATAGGGTTATTGAATGCCTTCAGGGCACTGCGCGTCGCCAATATATTGGTAGCTTTTGAATCGTTGTAGAACTTTCTCCCATGGACTTCCGCTACAAATTGAGTCCGATGCTTTACACCTGTGAAAGTTGTCATTATCTCTTTGACTGCTTCGTTCGAAACGCCAAGCAATTTAACCGCCGCAATGGAAGACAGCACATTCTCCAAATTATGTTCACCAGGAAGCGCCAAGTCGGCAATAGCCATTACTTCTTCCCCTTTGAACAAAATTTGCCCATCACGTACAGAGCATCCTTCTTCCAAATAGGATTTCGTTGAAAAAGGAATGATTGCTGCTCTTGTATCCTTCACAGCTTCAAGCAGCTGCGGCTGCTCCGCATTGATGATTAAGAAGTCTTCCGCTGTCTGGTTTTTGGTAATATTGGCTTTTGCCTCCCAATATTCCGCAAGCCCTCCATGATAATCAAGGTGCGCTTCATATAAATTTGTAATAATAGCGATTCGGGGCCTGAATTGTTCGATCCCCATCAACTGAAATGAGGATAATTCAATCACAATTTTATTTTCAGCGTCTGCAAGTTGGGCTACTTCCGATGCAACCGTTCCAATATTACCAGCGATAAGAGGGTTTCGTTCCCCTTGCTTCAACATTTCAAAAATAAGAGTCGTCGTAGTTGTTTTACCATTCGTGCCAGTTATTCCGATAAATTCGGCTTCGGAGATTTCATAAGCAAGCTCAACTTCTGTGATTACTGGTATGCCCCTGTCAATTGCACCCGCAACAAGAGGGATGCTGTATGGGATACCTGGATTTTTTACAATCAGTTCAAACCCTTCATCCAGCAGTTCAATTGGGTGATCCCCGCAGATGACTTTGATTCCCTGATCGAGCAGCCCTTGAGCTTCTGGATTTTCAGCAATTGGACGTTTGTCATTGACAGTCACGAACGCGCCTAATTTATGAAGCAGGGATGCAGCTGTCACACCGCTTTTTGCCAATCCTAGTACTAAAACCTTTTTAAATTGATATTTTGTTATATTCTTCACTTACATCCACACCTCAATGTATATTCCTAGAATGGCGCAAATCAGCCCAACACTCCAAAAAGTGACGACCACTCGCCACTCTGACCAGCCGACCAATTCATAATGATGATGAAGGGGGCTCATTTTAAATACTCGTTTCCCAGTTGTTTTAAAGGAAATGACTTGAATGATGACTGATAATGTCTCGATGACAAAAACTCCACCGATGATTACCAGCAGCAGCTCCAATTTTGTCAGGATAGCCACTGTGGCAATTGCCCCTCCAAGGGCAAGGGATCCTGTATCTCCCATGAAAACCTTTGCCGGATGGGCATTGAATACTAAAAATCCCAAAACGGCGCCAACGACAGATACAGAGAAAATGGCAATATCATATTGCGATTGATTCCAAGCCAAGACGGCAAAAGCACCAAAAGCAATTGCTGATGTACCAGAAACAAGTCCATCTAAACCATCCGTCAAATTAACGGCATTGGAAAAGCCGACTTGCCAGAAGATGACAATCAGTATATAGAACCATCCTAGATGGAACGTGATATCTGTAAACGGGATGCTTAGATCAGAAGATAACCCGCTTTGTCGATAAATCAAATAAAATAGTGCAGCAATCACAATCTGTCCCAGCAGCTTCTGCTTGGATGTCAAGCCAAGATTTCTCTTCATGACCACTTTAATGAAGTCATCCAGAAATCCAAGCACTCCGAATCCAAGTGTCACCAGGAGCAGCATCAACGTTTTTGAACTTGGTTCAGTAAATTTCCCGGACATCACAATAGTGGATACCGCGATGGAAATCAAAAAGACAATTCCTCCCATGGTAGGGGTCCCTGTTTTTTTCTGATGGGATTTAGGCCCCTCTTCCCTGATGCTCTGTCCAAACTTTAACCTTCTAAGGAAAGGAATGAAAAATGGGGACAGCAGAACTGTAATGAAGAATGCCATTAAAATTGTGAAAAATAGAAATTGTCCCAGCATCCTTATCCCCTCCTTGCACTAACATGAGATTGAACGGCATCAACCAATGCAGTCCTGTCTATTTCCACAGCAATATCATATGTGATGGTTGAATCATTAAGAAGTTTTGTACGATAAAAAATAAATTTGGTCATATCTTCCCACTCTTTTTTTCTATTTTTATTGATGTAATTCTGCAGTATGTCAAAAAATGCTGCCATCGGCTCCACTGCCCGAAATACGGGAAAATGGTTTGGGGTATAGGCCGGAATCGCCTCGCCTTCTTTTATAATGGCAGCAATTGCTCCATTTTCTAAGGCCTCTTTTAATGAATGCTCTTCTCCAAGAGAAACGAACAAGCATCGTTTCCCACAGTTCGATTCATCAATCGAAACAGAATGAAACTCCATTTCCTCATCATTTATACCCGAAGATTGAGGAAATACTCCTTTGATGTCCTTCAATCGCAGCATCATTCTTTTTCCTTGATCGCTTGGAATGCAGCAATCCTGTCATCGAAGTCAAGGGTTTTATCACCAACGATTTGATAGGTCTCGTGGCCTTTTCCGGCGATTAGGACTACATCTCCTGCAGTCGCTTGTTGAACAGCCTTTCTGATTGCTTCATTTCTGTCCTCGATTACTTCGTAGTTCTCCCCGGGGACGCCAGCTTCCATGTCTTTCAAGATGGAAAATGGATCCTCGCTTCGAGGATTATCAGATGTAAATATCGGATTCGTAGCATACTTGCAGGCGATCTTAGCCATCAACGGCCTCTTTGTCTTATCACGGTCACCGCCGCAGCCCACTACGACAAAAATCTTGTTCTTCGCAATTTGGCCGACAGTCTTCAATACATTTTCCAAACTGTCTGGTGTATGGGCATAATCGACAATGACGGGATATTCCTGTCCTGCATCCACTAATTCAAATCGGCCGGGGACTCCCTCCATTTTCTCAAGAGAAGCAAGGATGATGTCCATTGGTATTTTTGATGCATAGCAGGCTGCCATTGCCGCAAGTGCATTATAGACGCTGAACTTCCCTACGAGTTTTAAAGTGGCAACTGCACTTCCCTCAGGATAATTCAAATCGAATTTCATGCCGCTCCCATCCATTTGAATATTCTTTGCAGTAAAATCAGCTTCTCTGTCTATGCCGTAAGTCATGACATGTGCAGCTGTTTCAGCAATAAACGCTTCTGAAGCAGAATCATCCGCATTCAAGATGGCCCATTTCGGTTTCTCATGGTCATAAGTGTTGCCTAATTGCGCAAACAATAGCCCTTTTGCCCGGCGGTATTCATCCATGGTCTTATGATAGTCCAAGTGATCCTGAGTCAGATTGGTGAAGACAGCAACATCATAGTCACAGCCATGAACCCTTCCTTGTACCAATGCATGGGATGAAACCTCCATAATGGCAGTATCTACATTCTCATTGACCATGTCGTGAAATGTTTGCTGTAATGTAAGGCTTTCAGGAGTTGTATTTTTGGTTTCAATGATGCGGTCGTTGATCCGGACGTACATCGTACCGATCAATCCTGTTTTTGAACCCGATTGAAGCATGACATGCTCAATTAAGTGGCTAGTCGTCGTTTTTCCATTTGTACCTGTAATCCCGATCAAATGGAGCTGCTTTGTCGGCTGGCCATAAAATGCGTCAGCAAGCACTGCCATGGCTCTTTTTGTATCCTTCACGATGATTACAGGGATGTTGAGGCTTAGGGGCCTTTCCGCCAGGACAGCAGCTGCACCCTTTTCTTCAGCATCTTTTGCAAAGGCGTGCCCATCATTTGTCAAGCCTTTAATGCAAATGAACAGACTGCCTTTATTTACTTTTCGATTATCATTTTCCACTGAAAGTATTTCTGGATTTTCAGCTGGCTTCTCTTTCACTAAGGGCAAGAAGTCCAAAAGTGTATGTAATTTCATTTTTTCAACCCTCTCTATTCATAAGAAAGCAATCATTCTTATTTTACATAAAAAATCATTCTGATGCTATCAGCCTTTTAGCTTTATGTCAAAAGTTTTAATCTCCAAAAATACAGGCGGCAATGATTTTAGTTGCCGCCTGTCATTGTTTCCTATTCAATTCATGAATATCCGGATGGTGGATCCCACTTTAACTTTCACTCCTGGGGCAGGGGATTGCTTGATGACTTTGTCTCCCGTTCCGCTCACATCCAGTTTGATATCGTATAAATATTGCTGCAGGTCTTTTTTTGTCAGTCCCACCAGATCTGGCACCTCAACCATTGGTGCATCAAGGATGGACGGCTCTTTCTCGATTTGATTTTTCCGCGGAGGAACATCCATTGCCCTGAGGCTGTCCTCCATGATATTCCCTACGATCGGCGCAGCAATCGTCCCACCGAAAGCAACCGCTCCTTTAGGGTTGTCGACAGCTACATAAACCACAATCTGTGGATCATCTGCCGGTGCAAAGCCCATAAAGGAAACGATGTAGTTGTTTTCAAGATATCTTCCATTTTGTGCTTTTTGCGCGGTACCTGTTTTGCCGCCTACCCTATAGGTATCCACAAAAGCATTTTTCCCTGTCCCTTGCGCTACGACACTTTCTAGAGCTGCTCGTATTTTTTTCGATGTCTCTTCCGAAATGACCCTTCTTTTTGCAACAGGACTCTTCTTCATGACCGTTTCACCTGTCCGAGGGTCAACCAGTTCTTTCGCAATGTACGGCTGATACAAAATCCCTCCATTGACTGCCGCCGCTACAGCTGCAACCTGCTGAATCGGGGTCACAGCAACACCTTGCCCGAATGCTGTAGTTGCCTGTTCAACAGGTCCCACACGGTCGATGTTAAATAACAGGCCTTTTCCTTCTCCCGCAAGATCGATGCCTGTTTTTTCACCGAATCCAAAATCACGGATATATTTGAATAATGAATCTTTCCCCAGACGCTGTCCTAATTCTACAAAGCCAGGGTTGCATGAATTTTGAACAACTTCGAGGAACGTTTCAGCACCATGCCCGCCTCTTTTCCAACAGTGGAGGGTCGACCCGGCCACTTCCACCTCACCAGGATCAAAAAAGTGATCATGTTCTAAATCTACTTTATTTTCTTGCAGGGCAGCTGCCAGTGTAATGATTTTAAAAGTCGATCCAGGTTCATACGTACTCCAAATCGGGAGGTTCCGGTTATAAATTTCTGGTGGAACGTTTTTGAAATTCGATGGATCGAAAGTCGGTCTGCTCGACATGGCCAGGATTTCTCCATTATTAGGATTCATGGCAATCGCAATCAAGCCATCGGGATTATAGGTTGCTTCCGCGATATCCAGCTCCCGTTCAACAATGGTCTGGATCTTCGTATCGATGGTCAATTTCAAATCAAGCCCGTCCATTGGCGGTTCGTAGTCATCTGACATATCCGGCATCCTTTTCCCCTTTGCATCGGAGAAGAACTGGACAGATCCTTTTTTTCCATTCAACTGATCGTCATATTCTAATTCAAGACCCATCAATCCTTGATTATCGATGCCTGCAAATCCAAGTACATGGGAAAGATAGCTGCCAAAAGGGTAATACCGTTTAGAATCCTCGCCTATATATACCCCTTTCAGACCAAGCTCTCTCACTTCATTTGCTTTTTCATAAGATATTTTCCTTCCTTCAGGGATTCTCTCGATACTTGTATGTTTCGTGATGATTTTGTATGCCTTTTCTTTGGACATATTTAACGCGGCCGCAAGTTTTTCTGCTGTCGCAGCCGGATCCACAACCTGCCTCGGTACCACGTATACCGTCGGAGCACTCTGATTTGTTGCCAGCTCCACTCCGTTTCGATCTTCTATTTTCCCCCGCTCCGGTTCAAATGGAATATTCCTGCTCCAGGAATCCCTTGCTTTTCCGGTAAGCATATCTCCCAGGACAAATTGGACATAGCCGAGTCGGATATCAATGATGCTAAATATGACGAGACCTGCCAGCAGTGATATGGCAAGCCTTTTTCTTACCGTTACATTTGATACACGCTTCACTGAACGGACCTCCTCTTCTCAAATAAGGCTCGTTTCAGTTTATGCTTGTACGAATGCCAATAGAACAGGCTGGCCCTAGCAGAAAATCCCCGCTGAGCCAGCCTGATCAAATTCCCCCATCAATCTTGGGGCGCTGCATCTTCTTTTTTATCTTTTTTATCCTTTTCAGCTTTATCCTTCGCCATTTTATCCTGTGGGGTCATAAAATTGACCACAAGCTGATCGCCTGCTGCAACTGGTGAATTCGGCTTTAAATTCTGTTTGGCAGCATACCCGCTGCCCACCATGTTCAACTTCAGATCAGCAAGCTGAGAGATCTTGAGGACATCTCTTTTCGACCAGCCTGTCATATCAGGCAAATGTATTTCCCCGTCAGTCTTAAGAACCAGTTTTTCACCTGCGAGGAGTGTTTCTCCTGCCTTCGGAAGCTGGTCTGTCACTCTTGCTCCGCTTCCGATTTCTACCACGTCAATCCCGTTTTCTTTAAGCGACGATGGCAGGCTAGCAACACTTTCCCCAACTAAATCAGGGACTTTCGCCATTTTGGCATCAATATTCTTCTCGGGTTTGATATTCATATATTGAAGGCTGCTTTTCATTACAGGATTGAAAATCATGGAAACCGGCACCGAACCGCCTTCATAAGTTTCATCATCCAATTGAGGCTGTTGGACAGCGACATACATGATCAATTTAGGGTCGTCTTTCGGCGCCATCCCGATAAAGGAGAAGATATAATTGTCCCAGCCGGTCAGGTAGCCCGGTCCATTTGGATCCGGTATTTGTGCTGTACCTGTTTTCCCTGCTACCGAATATCCATCAAGCGCATAGCCCTTGCCAGTCCCATGTTCTGCTGTTATGACAGTCCCTAGCACATCGCGTACTTCTTTTGCCGTTTCCGGTTTGATAGGATGCCCTGCAACCTCCGGCTTCGATATATCTTCTTTTCCGGTATTTGGATTAACGACTTTATCAACAACATATGGCTTCATCATTGTCCCGTTGTTGGCAATCGCCGTCATCCCCTGAATCAATTGCAAAGGTGTGACAGTCGTTCCCTGCCCGAATGCAGTCGTTGCTTTTTCAATCGGGTAATGGAACAGGATATTCCCGGAGGCTTCATGCGGCAAGTTGATGCCTGTCGGCTTTCCAAATCCGAAGCGGTCAAGGTAATCCCTGAAGGTGTCATCCCCCATTTTTTCCAGGAGTTTTACAAAAGCAACGTTTGATGATCGCTGGACGCCTTCAAGGTAAGGGATTTTCCCCCAGCCCACACCTCCATTGTGGTCTCTTACCGGGACCTTTCCTACATAATACGTACCAGATTGATATTTTTCAGTGGGATTGAAAACCCCTTTCTCGATTGCTGCAGAAAGAGTGAAGACCTTCATGGTCGATCCTGGTTCATATTGTGCTTCTACATTTTCATTATGCCAATTCTCCCCGATCCCTTCACGGGTGGAAGGATGGAATGTAGGCCGTTGTCCCATCGCCAGGATTTTTCCTGTTTTGGGATCCGCCACAATGGCGAGCATTCTCTTTGGCTTATACTTTTCCTCCACTTCATTCATGGAATCTTCTAAAAATGTCTGTATTTTCTTATCGAGTGTCAAATAAATATCCGATCCATTTTGAGGTTTCTTCACCATTTCATTTTTATTCGGAAGCAGATATCCCCATAAGTCACTTTCGTATTGAATGCTGCCATCTTTTCCCGAAAGAACAGAGTTGAAGCTCTTTTCAAGCCCCATCTTCCCGACGGTTTTCGTTTTACCGTCCTTTCCTTCTTCAGTTTGGGCGTATCCAATTAAATGTGACGCAAAGACCCCATTAGGATAAAAACGCTTAGAGTCCCTTTTAAAAGTAATCCCAGGGAGCTTCTCAGCTTCTATTTTCTTTTTCTCACTTACGGAAATGTCCCTTCCCGCTGAACCGAACTCTACTTGAAAACGGCCTTTGAGTGTGAGTCTGTCATAGATGTCAGATTCACTCATATCTATGTATTTCGAGAGCACCTCTGCTGTCTTTCGCGGATCTGTCACATGCCTCGGGTTATCGGCATCAGTTGTCATTTTTGGATCGAGTATAGCTACAAGAGAAAAGGAATCTGCATCCTCTGCAATGACTTCCCCGTTATTGTCGTAAATCGTCCCCCTGTGGGCATCCAGGACATCTGTACGGAGATACTTATGAGCTGCTTTCGCGGCCATTACTTTCCCATCTACTTCCCCAGTGATTTGAATCGTCAGGAAGCGAACTATCAATACAAAAAAGAGCAGGCCGAATATTAAAAATAATACCGCTGCTCCAACATTCCTATTTACTTTTGTGGATCTCATTTCTTATCCACAACCTTGACATTGTTTTCGTTCAGCTTTAAACCCAGCTTATTCGCTTCTGTTTTGATGCGTTCAAATCGGCTTAACTCGCCGACCTGCATCTTTAAATCAGCATTGGACTTCTTTTGTTCTTGAACATGGTTTTCAATATCCTGAATCTGCTTATTGACACCATAAATGGATGCTTGGGTAGAAACCATTTTGACTGCTACTACACAGATGAATGCCATGAACAAAATTCCAAGGATCTTCTCCCCGGGGGTGATTCCCCTTCTTTTTGCAGGAGCCACTTTCGGTTTGACCGCTTGGCGTTCCTGCTGTACATAATTTCTTTCTGCTTTACGAGCTAAATTCTCCATTGTTTCCCCTCCCAATTAATTTATATTTTTTCTGCAATTCTCAGTTTTGCGGATCTTGCCCGATTATTCATTTCTAATTCTTCTTCACTTGCAGTGATCGGCTTTCGATTGACCAATTTCAAATCAGGTTTATATTCATCAGGTATTACCGGCAGGCCATGAGGAAGCTCCGGTCCTGTACTTGCTTCTTTAAAAATGCTTTTACAGATTCGGTCTTCAAGTGAATGGAAAGTAATGACACTGATTCTTCCACCCTTCCCAATCAGTCCGATGGCGCTTTTAAGAGATTCTTCAAATACACCCAGTTCATCATTGACTGCAATCCGGATGGCTTGGAAGATTCTTTTGGCTGGATGCCCGCCTTTTCTCCTGGCAGGTGCAGGGATGCCTTCTTTAATTAGTTCCACCAGCTGAAAAGTCGTTTCGATTGGAGCTTTTTCTCGCGCAGCTTCAATTTTTCTGGCGATCTGCTTGGAAAATTTTTCTTCTCCATATCGGAAGAAAATCCTCACTAAATCCTCATATGACCAATGGTTGACCACATCATAAGCGGAAACTTCGCCCTGTTTATCCATTCTCATATCGAGCGGGGCATCATGATGGTAGCTGAACCCTCTTTCGGGAGTATCCAGCTGCGGCGATGAAACACCCAGGTCATAAAGGATGCCATCCACTTCATGCACTCCCCGGGCATTTAATTCTTCTGCTATGTATTTAAAATTGCTTTTGATCAACGTGACTTGTCCTTCATATTTAGCCAACTTTTCTTTTGCATGATCCAAGGCGGTATCATCCTGGTCAAATGCATAAAGCTTGCCTTCTTTTGAAAGTTGGGAAAGCAAGTATTCGCTGTGGCCTGCTCCACCAAGGGTACAATCCACGTAAATTCCATCCGGCTTAATATTAAGGCCGTCGACCGTTTCTTTTAATAATACTGTAGTATGTTGAAACATTTTCTTCACCTTTCCAATCGAATCATTGCAGCTTTTTCAGATTTTAAAGATCAAACCCGATTAAGTTTTCTGCAATTTCACCAAATGATTCTTCAGATTCTATAAAGTAGTCTTCCCATAATGTCTTACTCCAAATCTCAATCCGATTGGAAACGCCTACTATCACGCATTCTTTTTCCAGTTGAGCATAGCCGAGAAGTGTAGAAGGAATATTGATCCTCCCCTGTTTGTCCAATTCACAGTCAGTTGCGCCTGAAAAGAAAAAACGGGTAAATGCCCTTGCGTCTTTTTTAGTGAGGGGGAGAGCTTTTAGTTTTTCTTCAACGGATGTCCATTCAGACATGGGATAGCCAAATAAACATTGATCCAGACCTCTTGTAAGAACAAAAGATTCTCCGAGGTAGTCTCTGAATTTAGCAGGGATGATCAATCTCCCCTTATTATCAACGTTATGCTGATATTCCCCCATGAACATACCCATTACCCCCACTTTCTAACTCAACCTTACCACATCCCCCCACTTTTCACCACATATTTTTTATTTCCTTTTCTTCTATTAAAATTCCTCTTTTTTGAGGCTATTTTCGTGCGATATATTTAGCTGTTATTCGAGTATTATTCCTACATTCCCAACCAATTTGACAGCATCCTATCTTTTTAATGAAGAAAAGACAAAAAACCGGCACCTGTTTAGGCACCGGTTTTCGGATTAAAGCTTGATCAGCTTATGTGTTCCATCGAATTGGTATGGCAGATCCATTAGTTGATCCATTAATGAAAAGCCATATTTATTGAAGAAGTAGAATGCATTCCAAATCCGTTCTTGAGGGGCATTCATTGGACGGAGCGCCCTTTCGATCCGATCGTATTTTTCCAAAAGAACATCATGTTTCTGCTGGATTGTTATGGTTGTTTTCCTTTTCAGGAATTCCACTTGACTCAAGTGGAAAGCGAGATTTTTGTCAGTCAGCGCTTTAAGTACTGGATCGATTTGGCCTGCACGTTTTTCCAGCATTTCATATTGTTTTGAAAGCCAATTTTCTGTCTCAGAAAGGAGTTCCTCCATTCGGTGGTCCTTCACTCCATTCCAATAGGCTTCTTTTTCTTCATTCGTACCAGAACGGAGAACTTTTGATTCCTCCATTTTCAATTCTTCCAT
Source organism: Falsibacillus pallidus (assembly GCF_050990905.1). Taxonomy (GTDB): domain Bacteria; phylum Bacillota; class Bacilli; order Bacillales; family DSM-25281; genus Falsibacillus; species Falsibacillus pallidus_A. The sequence goes on along the minus strand of NZ_CP158866.1, from coordinate 1,413,062 downwards.
TTCAGATTCAACTGCTCGATCTAAAAGCGTGATATTGAGTCTCGGAACGATTGGGGGCATTTTCATATCCATTTGTTCAAATGCTTTTTTCAGCTCAGCCCAGTAAGCAATTTCACCTGGTCCCGCTATGAATGCCATTGTAGGGAAAAGAAGTTCCTGCATGATCGGGCGGGTCACCACATTATTGCTTATCCGTTCAGGCTTTTCCTCAACCTTCTGGAGAAGTTCTTCTTTTGTGAAAGATATACTTCCGTTCTTTCCAATAAAGCGTTTCGTCTCAGAATCATATTCCAGCAGCACCCGTTCCTTGTCTTCATAATAGAAGAGATTCACTGCATTACTTCCTATTTCGAGCGTCTTTGGAAAACCGGCTTCCCCCACTTCCTTTTGTTGATTAAGGACGCTTGAAGTTATTTCTTCAAAGTCTTTAATCAGCATGCTGTTGAATGGGAGCTCTAATTTTCGCAGGCCGGGATAAGCTGAATCGATCATCAGCAATCCATGCGAATGAAACAGCCTGCCAACAATGTGGGAGAAAAAGTCTACCATACTGCTTGATTTTTCAATACATTCATTAAGGAACGAAACCATTTCTTTCGTAAAGGAAGTTTCTCCGAAAGTTTGAAAGACCTTTTTGATCCATTTCTTCATATCATCCTGATCGACAGGTACATCAGAAATCATCATTTTCTCCTCAAGTGCAAATGGCAAGGAAAGTTTTTTGAATTTCCTATCAGTTTCTGCATAAACATGGTTGACCTCAGCGAAATCATGGTCTTCTCCTGCAATCCAAAAAACCGGGACAACCGGCGAACCTAATTTCTCTTCTTGCTCCCTGGCAAGTTTTATGATGGAAATGATCTTATGTATCGTATATAAGGGACCTGTGAGGACGCCTGCCTGCTGACCACCAATCACGACAGAAGATTGGGGATGTTTTAATTTCTCCAAGGATTCCTGGATCTGAGGCGAATAGGCAAAAGGCTCCATATATTTCTTGATACAATCCGCAAGCTCCTCGCGCTTGAACTCTCTCTTCGATAAGTCATTAAGCCTATCTTTATATAAAGTTGGATTCAGTAAATTATAATGAAAAAAGTCTATAACTGGCTTTGTCTGCTGCAGATAGTGCGAGGCAAACTGGTTTGCAGCCGGAATCGAAATGTTTACCAGTTCCATAAAGTCATGTACTCCCTTTCTCGTCTCTTGATTTTATCTTCATAGAGTATAGCATTTTAGACTTAGAAAAGAAAAAATCTTGCCTGCACCAATCAAGACAGTCCTTGGAGAAGCCTATATGCCAGCCCATAAATCAATAAAATGATATAGGCAATAAAAAAAATGACAAAATTCAAGCGCCAATACCCTTTCAGAACTTTTGTAAAAATGATTTCGCCTTTAGCTTTCCAATATACGATGACAAATACCACCCCAATCGAAAGGGCGAATAAAAATAATAGCCACATATAAGATTCCCTCCATATGGCAACGATCGTATAGTGGACGGACAAAAATAATAAAAAGGTTGTGAGATCGATAGCTGAAGAAACTGCTTTTTTATGATTTTTTGAAAATTGTTTGATTAAGATGAATGCGGCAAGATACCCTAAGAACGGCATGATGATGAAAACTGCAGCCAAATTTGAAAAAAAAGCCCCCATATTATCCCCCCTGCTCTACTTCCTTCCCTTTAACCATTTCATAGACCAAACGGCTGAATGCCATTGGGTGTCCAAGACTTTCACCCTTCATTAAGCAATAGCCCATTATGGCATCTATTTCTGTTTTTCTTCCTGCCTCTATATCTTTCAGCATGGAAGACCGATTTTCCTTGGTACTTTCGCAAATTCCCACAACATTTTGTATCATTTCTTTTTCATCAACTTCCGGGAATAGGGGGAGGATTTCATCTAGTATGGAATGAAGCATTTTTTTAAAATACCGGTTGTTCACCAATGAACCATTAGGTACATTCAAAACAGCTGTAAGAGGATTGATGGAGGCATTGACAATCAGTTTTTTATGAAGGATTTCTTCCCATGAATCACTAAAAGAAAAAGGGAAATCATCTTCATAAACTTTTAGAATGCCTTTAAGGCAGGAAACATCTCCTTTGAAAGGAGCAATCCTGGTCAAGCCCATTCCATTGTGTCTCACAGTGCAGGGATCCAGCCTCTGACAGCCATGTTCAATGGTCCCTAAAAAAATGTTTTCATTTGGCAGCTCCTTTACTTCTCCCAGATGCCCTAGACCATTTTGAAAAAATACCAACGGGATGTTTGTTGGCAGTTTAGAAAGAATGGGAAGAATGCCCGATAAATGGTATTGCTTTACCATAATCAAGATGACTCTGCAGTTCTCCAGCTCCCTATATGAAGAACTCGCTGTTATATTGTCTGTTGAAGTCCAGGATTCCTTGCCATTATATAAGGTAATTCCTTTTTCGTTGATTTTTTCTGCTTGCTCATATGACCGGACAAAAATCTTCAGTGGATTTTGCTTTGATAAGTACCAGCTGAATAAAAGTCCTGTGGCTCCTCCGCCAATAATACCAATCGTCATTATTAACCCCTCTGCATGAAATTCTTTCCATAATCGTATCACAACCTTAAAGGAAAATCATATCTTACTTAGCTGTTAAAAAAGCTCCAACAAAAACAAGAAAACCGATCCTTTAGGGACCGGTTTTCGTTTTATACAGGATAGACTGGGTGTTTTCGATTGCCAAAAGGCAGTTCTTTTGATTCGTAATACCTGAACCTTGTGATCAATGTATCTCTTAATTCATTAGCAGCCGTTATTTCATCAACGATCATTTCAGACGCCAATTTATAAATATCAATATGCTCTTTGTATTCTTTATGTTTTTCCTGCACAAATGCAATTCGCTCTTTTGGATCTTCAATCGCCTGAATTTTGTTGGAATATACTGCATTCACAGCCGCTTCAGGTCCCATCACAGCTATTTGCGCCGTTGGCAGGGCAATGCAGCAATCCGGTTCAAATGCAGGACCTGCCATTGCATATAGGCCCGCACCATAAGCTTTTCTTACAATGACGGAAATTTTCGGCACTGTGGCTGAGCTCATGGCAGCAATCAATTTTGCCCCGTGCCTGATAATACCTGCACGCTCAACTTTTGTCCCAATCATAAACCCTGGAACATCTGCCAGGAATAGAAGCGGGATATGGAACGCATCGCACAGCGTGATGAATTTCGCAGCTTTATCGGCAGAATCTACGAATAATACCCCGCCTTTTATTTTAGGCTGATTCGCGATAATTCCAACTGGTTTACCGTCAATCCTCGCCAATCCAGTGATGATTTCAGAAGCAAACAGTTTCTTTATTTCAAAGAAACTGCCATCATCGATGAGTGCATCAATCGCTTCATACATATCAAATGGGGCATTCTGGTTTTCCGGTACAATCTCTTCAAGAGTCCTTCCTGCTTTCGGTGAAACACTTTCAGCCACACGGGGCTTTTCATTGAAGTTCTGAGGAAAGAAACTTAAATACGTCCTTGCCTGATGGATTGCCTCTTCTTCTGTTTGAACAAGAACATCACCGCAGCCACTGACTGAACAATGCATTCTTGCTCCACCCATTTCTTCAAGGGTAACCTTTTCGCCAATGACTTTTTCGGCCATGCGCGGGGAACCCAAATACATGGATGCATTCTTTTCCACCATGATGACAATGTCACAGAATGCAGGAATATATGCTCCCCCTGCAGCAGAAGGTCCAAATAAAAGACAGATCTGCGGAATCATCCCTGACAATTTCACCTGATTATAAAAGATTTTCCCCGCTCCACGTCTATTAGGAAACATCTCTAATTGATCCGTGATCCGGGCTCCTGCTGAATCAACAAGATAAAGCATCGGAACTTTCAGCTTTTCAGCTGTTTCCTGAATGCGGATGATCTTTTCAACTGTCCTGGCTCCCCATGACCCTGCCTTGATTGTAGAATCATTGGCCATTACACAAACCGTTTGGCCATTTATTTCTCCAATCGCTGTCACAACTCCATCAGCAGGAAGGTCCCCAGCTGCATAATTGGCAAACATGGCATCTTCTTCGTATTTGCCATTATCAAAAAGGAGATTAAGGCGCTCCCTTACAAATAATTTATTTTGCTCCTTTAATTTCTCATGATACTTCGGCTGTCCTCCAGCGGCGATATCCCGGCGCTTCTCATGGAGTGTCTGCTCAAGTGTCTTTGAGGCAGTCATTTCCCATTCCCCCTTTAGTTCAAGTTTGATTCAATGCTTTTATTCAAAAGTAACCAAAACGTCGCCTTCGTTTACAAAATCCCCGATATTCACTTTCACATCAGCTATTTTTCCAGCTTGGGACGCTTCCACCGGAATTTCCATTTTCATCGATTCAAGCATGATGACTGCCTGACCTGCTGCCACTTCTTCCCCGCTGCCTGCTAATACATTCAATACGGTTCCTGCCATTGATGCTGTTAATTCTTTCATAAGTGATTCCTCCTGATATTATTTCTTGATGGATTTTAATTGTTCAATGAATTTCGTACTGTATGTCCCTTTTTGAAAATCTTCATTTTCCAGAATCTCTTTAAAGAGAGGAATGTTATTTTTGATTCCCTCAACATTAGTTTCTTTGAAAAATGCAGATGCATTTAAAAGGCACTTCTCTCTTGTTTCACCCCAAATGACGCATTTGGCTATCATCGGATCATAGAAAGGAGTCACTTTTGAACCGGATTCATAGCCAGAATCCACTCTGGCATGCTCTGAATCTCCCCACTTTAAAGAACTGATTGTTCCAGGTGAAGGGAAGAAAGTATCCGGATCTTCAGCATACACCCTGAATTCCATTGCATGCCCGTCTGCTTGAATTTCCGACTGCATTAATGGAAGCTTTTCCCCTCTTGCTGCAGCAATCTGCCATTTAACCAAGTCTAATTTCGTCAACGCCTCAGTAACCGGATGCTCTACTTGAAGCCTTGTATTCATTTCTAAAAAGTAAAAATTCTCGTTTTGGTCAACGATGAATTCTACTGTTCCTGCATTTTCATAATTGACTGCTTTTGCAGCATTGATGGCAGCATCATACATCTTATCCCTTGTAGCCTGGCTAAGGTCCGGTGACAACGCTTCTTCAATTACTTTTTGGTTCCTGCGCTGTACTGAACAATTACGTTCAAAGAGATGGACGATATTACCGTGTTTGTCTCCGAAGATCTGTACTTCGATATGTCTTCCATCTTCAATGCATTTTTCAATAAATACTTCATCAGTCCCAAAATAGGCTTTAGCCCTATTTTTAGTAGATGCGAAGTGCTGAATGAGCGCTTGTTCATCATTGCAGCGGATCATCCCGATCCCGCCGCCTCCGCCGCTTGCCTTAAGCATGACCGGGTAGCCAATTTCGCGTGCTGCAGCCTTTGCATCTTCGATATCGGCGATTCCATGAGTTCCTGGGACTACCGGCACTCCAGCTGTCTGCATCAATTTTCTTGAAGTAATTTTATCTCCCATTTTTTCAATGGTATCCGGGGATGGCCCAATAAATGCAAGTCCATTGGAAATGATCTTTTGAGCAAATTGAGCATTTTCCGATAGCAGTCCGTATCCGGGATGGATTCCATCTACTTCTGCTTTTAGAGCTGTCTCAACGATTGCATCCATATTTAAATATGATTTATTTACTTGTGCCTCACCGATTCGATATGCTTCATCCGCTTCTTTCACAAACGGCATCCCTTCATCAGCATCTGAGTACACTGCAACTGTTTGGATCCCTAAGTTTCTACAGGTCCGAATGATTCTAGAAGCTATTTCTCCACGATTCGCAATAAGTATTTTGCGCACCTCATGACCCCTTTCCTGCCGTCCTGACAAAATAACGACGTTTAATTGAATATGTTTTCATTGCTTAATAAAAAATAGTGGATCGCCAGCACTCAGCTCTCCTTATTTAATTTAATTCTACAAATTTCGAGAATATCCTTCTCGTTTTGTAAACGCTTCCTAAATTTATGTGCAGAATTTTTTGTCACTTTGTTATATAATAATAGTAAATCCTTTGTTTAAGTGCATAGAGCACCTTTTTAAAAACAAGAAATTTTAAACGCTTTCACAAAAATGTTATTATTATATAATGAAAATACTCACTTAAAGGGGAGAATTAGCCATGGCAAACACCACTGTAGAGAGACTAAAAGTAAACTATAAGACACTCGAAGAGTTTAAAAAGTTCAAAGAGTATGGTGTACAAGAACTATCCATGCTGGAAGATCTGCAAGCTAATATCGTAGAAAATGACAGCGTTTCTCCATTTTACGGCATTTATTACGGAGATAAATTAGTCGCCCGTATGAGCCTTTATCAGCGCGACAGCAAATATGATTTGTATTTCAATCCTCCACAATCATACTTGGAGCTTTGGAAACTTGAAGTATTGCCGAACTATCAACTAAAAGGATATGGAAAAATTCTCGTAGATTTCGCAAAAGAGTTTGGCCTTCCAATCAAAACAAATTCACGAATAAAATCACAAGGTTTTTGGGAAAAAATGGGCTTCGAGCCGCTTACTTATGATGTTGAAAGGGATCTAGGGGAAAATCCATTGGTTTGGCTCCCTGAAGGCGTCTCCGAACAAAAATCCAACAGCTGATGTGCTGTTGGATTTTTTCTGTATTATTTATTCAACCTTTGTAGATTTCCGTTTTTGTCCATCGTAAATTTTACTTTTTGCTCTTTTTCATTCTCCTCCATGACAGCCATTTTTCTGGCTCTATCCAAAATGCCAAGGAGCGAGCGGTAGTCTTCTTCAAGCGCATGGTATTTATCGCTTGTATGGAGATAGTTTTGTTCCGCCTCAGCTAATCTAGCCTTTAGCAGCTTTTGCTCTTTTTTCAGCTCTTCGATTTCATTTTTTAAGTTTTGGACGGAGCCGCCTTCACTTTCCAGCTTTTCCACATAAGCTATGAAATCTTTTACACTTAATTCCTTTTTCTGCGTCTCTTTCTTAGACTCAGTGACCTGCTCCGCCGAATGGCTGCTATGGCCGCCGGCAGGATTTTTTTTCTTTTTCGCTTCCTTTCGGTGCTTTTTCGCTAATTCGATCCCTGATCGATATTGCTTTCGCACGAAAGAATTCCATCTGAATCCGCATGCAGCTGCTGTCCTTGAAAGCCTTTTCCCAACTTCTTCGAAAGCGTGAAGCTGAGTTCCACCTTCCCTGATATGTTTCAAGACTACTTCTGCAAGCAATAAATCTTCATCCTGGGACCAGGCATCTTGGCGAGTCGATGTCATACTATCCCTCCTTGCAATATGTTTATTCATACATATGCAGATGGTAGAAAAGATAGACTATTTCTTCACGCTATCACGCCTTCTAATTTTTCAAAAACCGATCCACTGCTTTATGATGGGCTTCTGATTCCCATAGAACTGAACAATTCTTGATTTCCTGTAGGATCCTATCTTTCAGTCCTGTCATCTTCCATTTTTGGACAAGGGATTTTTTATAAGCAGAAAGAACTCCTGTCTCTTTTTGCAGCAGCTGCCGGGTAAAATGGATAATATCTTCTTCTGTCCAAGAAATCCTGATTTCCTGAATGAAGCCCATTTCTTTCAATCTCTGCACTTCGATGATGCTGGATTCACAAAGAAGCTTCAATGCATCGGAAGCTTGAATTCTCTCAAATAATAGAGATGCGCCTCCCCAGCCTGTGGTAATTCCAAGGTTCCCTTGTATGAATCCCATTTTGCTTATAATGCTTGCTACCCTGAAATCACATGCTGCTGCGATTTCACATCCCCCTCCAACCGCAGAACCATTTATAACGGCCAATGTCGGCTTCGGAAGGATTGCCAAGCGATATAGAATTTCTCCCATTCTGGACAGCATGCCATACGCTTCCTCTTCTGATTTCAGCCCGTGAAATTCACTAAGGTCGCCTCCTGAACAAAATGCCTTTTCACCTTCCCCGGTAATGGCCATCAGCTTGATGGCATCATCCTGTTCAGCCAGGCTGATTGCTTCTTCCAGTCCATCCATTACTTCATAATTGACAGCATTCCTTTTTTCCGGCCTGTTAATTTTAAATAACAGAATAGATTGGCCAATGGTAGATATGGTATACCCCTTCATTTCGCTTCACCTCTTTTTATGTATAAAAAAAGTACGAAGGACCGGGTCTTTTCGCTTCCGAAAACACTTGGTTCCTTCGTACTTTTTGAAAAGGGCTTGTCAGCAATTATTTGCTAACAACTTCTTTTCCTTTGTATGTTCCGCACTCTTTACATACACGGTGAGCAAGTTTCATTTCACCGCAGTTTGGGCATGATACCATACCAGGCACTTGTAGTTTAAAGTGTGTACGGCGTTGTCTTTTCGCAGTTTTAGAAGTTCTTCTAAAAGGTACAGCCATTATTCCCACCTCCTTAAAGAGAGTAAATGTTGTTATGAAGGCCAGAACGAACTGGTTCTTCCCATCATTCAAGAATTTTTATCTTGCTTAAAAAATTCGGATAAACCTGCCAGGCGCGGATCTACTTTTTGCTCATCCTTCTCTTCCAGCTGCTGGACCTGTTCTTCAGTAAGAACTTCCCAATCATTACCGGAAGGAAGACTTTGATCATCACTGGCTTCTTCACTGAATACTTGCATCGGAACTTCAAGTAAAATAATCTCTTGAATAACCGGGGTCAGATCTATCAGTTCCCCATTTACTGGATGCAATTCTTCATCACCTTCACGCTCATAGTCGGAAGGCTTCAAAAGGAATGTTTCAGTCGTTTGAATGTCAATCGGATAATCGACATCAACAAGAGTCCTTGAACAAGGCAGGACAATTGACCCGCTGATTGTAAGATGGAAGGTCACTTTTTCAGAACTGATATCCGCCCTTCCCATTACATGGATAGGATGAACATCTCTGATCTCAGGATCCATCTGTTTCAATTGGTCGGACAAATTGACAGTCTCGTCAATTTGCAGTCCCTTATCTCTAAATTTCTGTAATTGTATCGTTGACCATTTCATAAGGAATCACCTCTAGGCAACAAAGGTTATTATAGCTTTTACTATCACCTTTTGTCAATATTTTTTCTTTACACAATGTGAAGGCATGTGCTCTCTTCATTGTAAAAGATTATTCCAAGATTATCTACCATTTCGCGTACGAAGAAAACATCCCATTGCTATAATCCTATTATTTCATTTACACTAAAACAAAATACCTGATTCGATGATATCGGCAAAATAAACGCAAGGAGGACTTTTACATGAAAGCAGCAGGGATAGTAGTGGAATATAATCCATTTCATAATGGCCACTTGCATCACTTGGAAGAATCAAAAAAAATGACAGAAGCAGATGTCATGATTGCAGTGATGAGCGGAAACTTTCTTCAGAGGGGAGAACCTGCACTTGTTTCCAAATGGTCCAGAACTAAGATGGCATTGAATGCAGGAGCTGATATTGTCATAGAGTTACCCTATGCATTTGCAGCACAACAGGCTGATCTATTTGCATTTGGAGCCATTTCATTATTAGATGCCATGAATTGCTCCAGTTATTGTTTCGGAAGTGAATCAGGAAATCCAGAAGCATTTGAACGCACCTTGGATTATGTGAACAACTCGGAGCAAGAAGTGAATCAAAATATTAAATCCTACATAAAACTGGGCATGAGCTACCCTTCTGCCCTTTCTCATGCTTATACTAAGCTTGGATTAACAGAAGCAGGCTTCATTGACCTTACTAAACCGAATAATATCCTAGGCTTCCATTACATGAAGGCAGCCAATAGAATTGGATCTAACATGGGAGCGTACACAATCCCGAGAAAGAATGCTGACTATCATGATGAGGATTTTTCTTCTGCAACCATTGCGAGCGCTACAAGTATCAGGAAAGCCATTTTTTCTCCAGCTTTTAAAGAATCAGTGATCACCCAATATATCCCTTATTCATCCGCTGAAGAATTAGCCTCCTATAAAGAGGAGTTTGGCAAGTTTCATCATTGGGAAGATTATTGGTCCCTGCTGCAATATAAACTTATCTCCATGCCGGTAGAATACTTGAGAGGCATCTATGAAGTAGAAGAAGGCATTGAATACCGTTTGAAAGAATTCGCAGTCGGATCCACTTCCTTCAAAGAATTCATGGAAAAGGTAAAAACGAAACGCTATACTTGGACAAGGATTCAACGAATGTGCCTTCATATCCTTACGAATGCATCCAAAATAGAGATGAAAGAAAGATCCGAAGCGCCTGAATATATAAGACTCCTTGGTATGAGCACCAGCGGAAGATGCTACTTGAATGAAGTGAAGAAAGACTTGAAGCTGCCTCTCATATCAAAGCTCTCATCTGCTGATAAAGACATGATCCAATTGGACGTGAATGCATCAAACATCTATGCAATGGGACTGCAGGAGCCATACAGAGAAAAGCTGATGAAATTGGAATTTGCTTCTCCTCCGATTCTTATTTAAAGGCTCTTTTCTAAAAGATTGTTGCTATAGCCATTAAAACAGAATACCTAATGCAATCTAGGCAGAAAATCCAGCTAGAAAAGAGCCTGGATACTCGATTTCAACGCGCAAAAATAATATTTTCACGTTAAAATCGGCATTAAGATTTTAACAACAATGTTTACGAAAACAGCCTATTTAAAAAAAGGACAGCAGCTGCTGTCCTTTTTTTATTGTAGCTGTTATTCATCTGCTGATAGTTTGTTCAAGTATTCGACAGCATCATTAAATGTCTTTACTGGAACGATTTTCATGTCAGTTCCAATCTCTTTCGCAGCTTTTTTTGCTTCTACATAATTGGATTGAAGTTCAGGGTGGGACTTTTTGATTTCAGGTGGAATTTCATCATCAGGAGCAAAAAAGATATCTGCACCCTTTTTGTCCGCAGCCATTACTTTTAGTTGGATACCGCCGATCCTGCCTACTTTTCCGTCAGGTGATATGGTCCCTGTCCCGGCAATATCCATCCCTTTCGTCAAATCCTGTTTTGTTAATTGATTATAAATTTCAAGACTGAACATCAAACCGGCAGATGGCCCGCCAATTTCATCTGTTTTCAGCGTTACCGGCGGGGTGGAAATCAACTCCCTGTCATCTACCAATCCGATGCCGATTCCAACTTTTCCTGCAGATTCTCCAGAATTAAATTCCTTGAGCTTAATAGAGCCTGTTTTTTCTTTATCATCATGAATATATGTAAGTTTAATTGAATCCCCGGCACTCTTCTTTTGGACATAATCAATGAATTGTTCAGATGACTCAAATTTATGTCCATCGACTGTCGTAATCCGGTCACCTGCTTTTAAGAGCTTGGAAGCTGGCATTTTCGGGTAGACATCAAGTACATAAATCCCCTTATACTTAAAATGATATGGTTTTTTAGCAGCACGATAGGCAACTTGAACAGCATTATTTTTAGAGTTTTCCATATAATAAAGCTGCCTCACATTGTATTCCTCGTCTGTTTCTTCCTCACCTTTTAATTGATCTACTGGTATGATTTCTTCAAATTCTCTAACTTTCGCCACTAAATAGGAATAGATATTAGCCCTCCCCATTCGGACGGTTGTCAGCATCAATTTTCCTTTTTCGTCAAAACCTCCATCCACATGCACAATCGGCTCCAGCTCATGAGCTTCCCCGGGTTTTGTGACATAGTAAGGGAGGTTGATGAACATTGAAGCAGCCAATAGAATAGCAGCCGCTGCCAATATTCTGTAAATTATTTTCTTCGCCATTTCAATTTGACTCCTTCCAATCGGCAATCGCTTGTTGAATAGCTGGGATCATTTTCAGTGCTTCATCTTCCCCAACCCTGATAATTTCTCCAATGTTAGTAAAGGCCCTCGTACTGTACTGTTCGACATGCGGTCTGATCATAATATCTGATTCCACTTCCCGGTTTGCCACAAGCTCCATCTGCATAATATCGATGCTCTGCATGATCACGTCATAAATCGTGGAAATTTCAGCATTCCTTTTCACATGTGATACATCCACTGCAATGACAATGTCAGCACCCATATCCTTTACAACCGATACCGGCACTCGATCGATGACACCGCCATCCACCAGAAGCTTCCCATCCACTTTTTCCGGGACAAATATTCCCGGTATGGATATGCTTGCTCTCACAGCTTGGGATATGGGCCCTTTTGTGAAGATGACTTTCTCGCCATTAGTCAAGTCAGTCGCAACGACAGCAACGGGAATATGAAGGTCCTCCAGATTTTTTCCGTGCGTAAAAAGCTGAATGAATTCCTTGATTCGATTCCCTGCAATAAATCCCATCTTAGGCACGGTGAAATCGAGATAAAATTTTCTTCTAAATGCAGTAGACAGTTTATACAGTTGGTCCATATCATGGCCAACTCCATAAAAGCAGCCCACAAGCGCCCCCATGCTGCTGCCTGCAATTAAATCGATATCGATTTGATGATCCTGAAAGGCTTTCATGACACCGAGGTGTGCAAATCCCCTTGCTCCACCAGAACCAAGCGCCAACCCAATTTTCGGCTTATCCAAAAGCCGTTCCCCCTTTTGGACTGAAGTATTCAAGAACGAAATCCCTCTCCCACAAGTCCATCTTTCCATCATCATATGGTCTATTTCAATAGTGTATGAGTATATTGAAATATATAAGGACAAGGGTCAGTCTCATTCAAAGATAAGTGTTTGATTATTTTGATTGTACCATTCTTGGAAGGATGTTTCACTTTTAAGCAAGGTTGCCAAGGAGGAAGATACATTGATTTTTTCAAAAATGAAGACAGTGCTGCTTGCGGCATCTATTACGATAATGGCAATATCCATGATTTCATTTCCCCAAGAATCGTTTGAAGCCTCAATCAGGGGGTTGAATATGTGGTGGGAAATCGTTTTCCCTTCCCTTCTGCCATTTTTCATAGTGTCAGAGATGCTGATCGGTTTTGGTGTGGTCAAATTCATAGGCGTGCTGCTTGAACCTTTGATGAGGCCCCTTTTCCGTGTTCCAGGGGTGGGCGGTTTTGTGTGGGCAATGGGTATGGCAACAGGCTTCCCATCAGGGGCGAACTTAACGGCAAGGCTCAGAAAAGAAGGCCAATTGACACGCATCGAGGCTGAACGGCTCGTTTCCTTCACAAATTCTTCTAATCCGCTTTTTATTTTTGGCGCTGTTTCTGTAGGTTTTTTTTACAACCCAAATTTAGGGATTATCCTGGCGCTGTCCCATTACTTAGGGAACTTCACTGTAGGGTTGATAATGAGATTTTATGGGAAACAAGAGAAAACAAAAGGCTCGCGAAAAAATAAATTATCTATTAGAGCAGCTTTTTCCGCGCTGCATCAAACGAGGATAAATGAGAAACGTCCCATAGGAAAACTGCTGGGAGATGCAGTCGTATCATCCGTCCAGACATTATTGATGATCGGCGGTTTCATTATATTATTTTCAGTTGTCAATAAACTGTTATTCCTTTTACATATTACCTCTTTTTTTGCATGGCTGGTCAGCGCTTTCTTTCACATTATCCAGCTTCCGGATGCCTTGAGCATTCCATTTATCGCCGGGATCTTTGAAATCACACTTGGCAGCCAAATGACTAGCCAGGTGCAAAACACCGATCTCATGCATCAGACAATGGCAGTCAGCTTTATTTTAGGATTCAGCGGGTTCAGTGTCCAAGCTCAAGTTGCCAGCATACTGGCAAATACAGATATTCGATTTAAGCCTTTCTTTGCCGCCAGGATCATGCATGGATTTTCAGCAGCCCTGATAGCAATGATCCTATGGAATCCGCTATATGAAAAATTCTTCAATCACGGAAAGCCTTCCAATGCTATCCCTGTCTTCATGCAGCAAGATTTTGAATGGTGGGAAAGAGCGCTTCGAACCTGTATCCAATACGGTCCATTGATGACAATCGCAGTTCTTATTTTCTACATCGGACTACTATTTAAAAAAGGATTGCCGCATTAGGCAATCCTTTTCATATTCAAGCTTACTATTTATTTAAATTTATCCCTTAGTGCGTCTGCAACGGTTGGCGGAACAAGTTCTCCAATATCCCCGTTGTACTTTGCCACTTCTTTAACGATGCTGGAGCTGAGGAATGAATATTGATTATTGGTCATGATGAAGAATGTTTCAATGTCTTCATTAAGCACCCTGTTCATGGATGTAATCTGCATTTCATATTCAAAATCAGAGACAGCACGCAGTCCTCTTATGATGGCGCTTGCCCCTACATTCTTTGCATAATCCATCAATAATCCTTGAAAGGAATCTACTTTTACATTTGGTATATCTTTGGTGACTTCAGAAATCATCTTTATTCTTTCTTCAGGTGTAAATAGGGCTGTCTTTGATGAATTATTCAACACCGTTACATAAATTTGATCAAACACTTTCGCTCCCCGATGGATGATGTCCAAGTGTCCATATGTAATCGGATCAAAACTGCCAGGGCATACTGCAATGCTTGCCATTATTCCATTCCCTCCAACTCTCGGTGATCAGACAGTGTATAAATCGATACACCGATGATTCCATATTCTTCTCTTCTTTTTAGCACCAGCATCCCCACTTCTTCGGGAAGAGTAATTTCAGCCCCGTGTTCACACAGGATGAAACCGCTCTCATTCAATAACTTGTGCTTGGAGATATCACTCAATAATTTGGTCAATTGCTGTTTTTTATATGGAGGATCAAGAAAAATGGCATCGAATCTCAATTCTCTTTTAATCAACGCCCGAAGTGCTCTTTCCGCATCATTCTTATATACTTCAGTGCTGTCGTTAAAACCGCAGAGTTCAATATTCGTCTTGACAGTTTGAAATGCCTTTGGGTCCCTGTCAACGAAAATTACTTTATCGAAGCCACGGCTCAAGGCTTCAATTCCAAGCCCCCCGCTTCCAGCAAACAAATCCAGCCCGATTCCGCCTTCAAAATATGGACCGATCATATTAAATATTGCTTCTTTAACTTTATCGGTAGTGGGGCGGGTCCCCATACCAGGCACAGCTTTCAACGGCCTGCCTTTACAACTTCCAGATATTACTCTCATCTTATTTCACCACTGTCGTTTCCAAGATTTCCTCCCTATCCTATCATAAAAAAATTTCATAGGCTACTAATCAAAAATGTTTTAGGAATAGATGGCGAAGTTTGTTTATTTATGTATATTAATATTCACTTTGGTGATAATGTGAGTAACAACATCAATTGGGATGTTGTTGCCAACCGCGGAGAAGACTTACGTTTCCCCATAAGTTCTTCCTCCGGTTTCTCCTCTCCCTTTGCCTTCTATCCTTGTGAACAAGGATATGGAAGGACCCTGCAGAAAGGTCTGCAGGGTTTTTTTAATGTTCAGGGAAATTTTTATGAAAAAGTTCAAAAAGATTCTCTTCTCTTTTCAGGTATTGAATGATAGAGTATGTTTGATTATATATATCAAGGAGGAAAAGCCGATGATCCAGCGTTTTATCGAACTGGGCGAAGGGTACTCTGATTTATACGAGCTTCTCGAAATCGCCAAAACGAATGAAAACCGCTTGGCACAAATGCTGGCGTTTCATACAAAATTGAATGATAAGGACGTCACTTCCCTTGCAGTCGTATTGACACCTGCGAAAGAAGGGAACTTTCAACCAATCTATATTTGCAGAGAAGGAATTCCAAATCCTCACATCACACCAAACAAACGCTTTGAACTGTTCACTGCAACTGCGGGTGAACTAGGAAAAAAAGTAATCCAAATGGACGTTAAACCCTCGACGTTTTTCGCAGAAAAGGATTTATTTTTTCAATACCTGATAGGCATACTAAGACTGAACCACTTGATACCCCCTATGAAATAGCATAAAAAACAGGCATCCGCTGCGAATGCCTGTTTTCTTACTAAATGCCAATCTTATAATCGTATTCTTTTGCTTTATCCGGTTTGGAGTTCTCATATTCAGTCCGAATAAATGGTTTATAGGATTGCTCCACTTTTTTGACAAATGCAAGTGAAGTAAGTTTTTCAACGGCCGCTTCCACCTCAGGCTGGTTCATATATATTACAGCGTACTTCATCCGCTTGGAAATATAATGCACGTTGCCAAATCTTCGAAGCGACTTTGTGTGCTTCAGATTAAATAGCCAAACAATAATCCCTTGTCTCTCTGTATACATTTCTTTTTCCCCTTAAACGAGCATTCTGTAATTTTTAGTCTAGCATAGAATTCTAGAGATTCGCAACATAGCAAAGTCCATTTAAGGATGTGTCGGCATGGATCTTCAACTGATATGGGATAAGTTCATAGAAAATTTGAATACGAATGAAATTATTCTCAATGCAGAATGGCGAAAGATTGCGGGAATTCCATTTATTTATGTTCAATCTAATGCCCCATCATCAGAAATTGAAAAAGCCATAAAAAGAGCTTCCGGTTTTGCGATGAGAGGCAAACAGCTGAACTGTGAAACGATTTATGTTCGATCCGAACAAAATCTACATGTATACCGCCACCGGTTCTATGTCCCCCAGCAAAAGATGTTCTGCTGCGGAAATATGTGCGAGGACTGCATCCGATTGAAGCCTAACCCGTTCTGGGAAAAAAATGAATAAAAAAGGAATATCCCCTTTTGGATATTCCTGAATACAGCAAATCAATTATGCAGAACAGCTGCAGCCCCCGCCAGATCCACAACCTCCGCTGCAGGATGACATTGAATCGAAAAACGGATTTCCTGTCGGCACTTTTATATGCTCAGAAACCGCTCCGCCAAGCTGGACACTGATTTGATCAAGCACTTGCTGCAAATCCGTTTCAGCTCTCCTGAATTCAGCTACATTCTCATCTAAATCCATTTCACGCTTGGCCTCCCTGACTTCTTTCATAATTCTTTTGTAGTCGGGATGGTATTTTCCGAAACGCTGGACATCTTCATACTGATCTTTCAGTTTTGCGAAAGTCCTGACCTTTAATTGAGTGTGGGCGCTGCTCTTCATTTTCTGAAAGCATTCCCGATAATTTTCTGCTATATCTGAATGGATGATCATCTGTGCCAGTTCCTCGGCAGCCAAGATGATTTCCAATTTTTCTGATGTAGTAGCAAGCATGGTTGCTCACCTCCACCATCATTTTAACATGTTTTCCTGATGGAAGCGAATGGAACTCTTATTGAATTGTCACGTAAAACTCTTTTGTGATGCCATACCTTTTATGATTGCTCTTAATTAAATCTAATTTAATATGGTGGACCCCTTTCGACAGACCGCGCACGATGAAAGCTGCTGTTTCATAATTCCCATCCAGTCTTCCATCTATATAGACGGCGATTTTTGCGGGATTTTCGCCTGATAGCCGGATGGAAGGTATGATGCATTCCACCATTAAATCCTGTCCTTGCACTAAATGCTTTTCTGTCATGATTTCCTTATTGCCTGATGCAGAAGCCATGCTTTCTTCCAGGTTGAATAATTTTCCTTTCGGGGGCTTAGGGTGCTGGCATCCACCAAGGATCAATAGGCAGATAATTATTGCAGCAATTCTCATTACTATCACTCCTTAAGGATAGAATTTGCCTAAACCCATATTTTTACTCATCTCAACTTTAATTTTGTCAATAAAAAAAACCCGGATCCTATGAACCGAGTTTTCTTCAATCCTGTGTATTCATTGCCTGAAACATATGCATCATCATGGAAGCCATTTGGAGTCCGTTAGAGAATTTTTCTACTTGATGGGGGATGGTCTTTTCATAATAATTCAATGATGCGATCTCCATCTTTGCTAATTCAGCCGGATTTCTCGTCAGTGTACGATACCATTTGGGCTGCTCCCGAAGAAATTTTTTCAAATCCTCTTTTTCATATATATATTCAATGATTTCACTTCTCATCTTGGTATCACCCCATAGTTAATCTTTTCGAAAAGAAAACGGGTTTTTTGGTTTAGAATCTGCAGAGGATGACGCTGCTGACCCCCTCGTTGAATTTCCTCCTTGAAATTGTGCAAGTACACCTTGGATGCTCCCGATAGCCTGGCTCAACTGATTGATGTGCTGCTGCATTTGATTGCCATCCATATTTTTAAGCATTCCTCCGATTTGATTCATCCACTTCATCTCGCCTTTTTCCTGAGTTTCTTTTTTCAAAGGCTCATCTCGATACGGATCAAAACGGGCATCTTCCTCCCCAAGCAGATACCAATCTTCATATAGTTCTTGCCATGTGGCTTTCCCGCTTCTTACCTCCTTTACCATTTTAGGATGTTTTTGAGCAAATTCTTTAAATTTCTCAACAGATGGATGCAGTTTTTTGCTTGTCATGATTCTTCACCTCAGTTCAAATTCCGCCTATTTTAATCTATGACAACGACTCGTTTTGGTGAGTGGCAAAATCTTTCATCACCATTCTTTTCATGATATGATAATGAAGCATTTCAACAATGAATAAAGGACGAGGAAAATGAAAGAGGAATTACATGAATTATTGAATGACTGCATAAATGATGCAGGCGAAGAAGATCTTATGGCGATCAAGCAGCTCCTTGAAGGGGTTAAAAGAAAACAACACGGCTTAAACGGTTCCTATATCGGATCTATTCTACATATGGAAAAATCCGTTACAGAAGATGATCGTTTTT
The DNA here is from genome assembly GCF_050990905.1 of Falsibacillus pallidus. Taxonomy (GTDB): domain Bacteria; phylum Bacillota; class Bacilli; order Bacillales; family DSM-25281; genus Falsibacillus; species Falsibacillus pallidus_A. Next base: position 1,394,421 of record NZ_CP158866.1, on the reverse strand, counting down.
CTGTAACGATACCTATCAAT